>CAZYRV010000053.1:0-9367 GCA_964649485.1 uncultured Oscillospiraceae bacterium
TCTTTCATCGCCGGATAAAGCTTACAATACATGGAATAAACTCGGTTATATTCAATCGTGTTTTCCTGAATCGGATTCTGGGCAAGGTTGGTTTTAATAACCGCACCGCAAGGCTCCTCAACGCTTGTATACAGCCCCGCACCGACAGCCGCAAGAGAGCAGGCGCTTCGGTGTATAAGCCATAAACGTTGCTGTTATCAAGCTTATTTACGTGCCTGAGCACGCAAAATAATAAGCATCAAGCTGATAAATAATAAATTTCAGCATTAAAATCAAACGGTGAAATTGAAAAAAACTCTTTTCTTTTCGGCAAATTTGTGATATAGTGATACAGAGCTGTTATAAACACGATTTGAAGTATTTGAAACAAAAGAAAGGGAAAAACTCCGAACAAAACGCTATTGCGCTTTGACGATAACTGTTTTGGCTGCCTGCTTGTGGCTTTGCGGGCATGGATATTTTTATTTGGGCTTTTTATGGTTACTTTATTACTTGTAATTATTTACATTGCGTTTATTGCCTTGGGCTTGCCCGACTCTTTGCTTGGAAGCGCTTGGTCTGTAATTCGGATAGATTTGGGCGCAGACATGGGAGCGGCGGGTGTGATTTATTTTATGTCCGCTATTTCAACTGTGGTTTCAAGCTTTTTTTCAAGCAGAATATTGCATAAATTTGGCACGGCAAAGGTTACGACGGTAAGCATTTTGCTGACATCTATTGCACTTTTCGGCTATTCCGCCGCACCGAATATATACATTATGCTTTTATCCGCATCGCTTTTGGGCTTTGGCGCAGGCTCTGTTGATGCGGCTCTAAGCGGTTTTATCGCAATGCACTATGAGGCTCGCCATATGAGCTGGCTTCACTCTTTCTGGGGAATAGGTGCGATGACGGGACCGCTTGTAATGTCATTGTTTTTAAAAAATAATGGAAATTGGCGTGGCGGCTATACCGTGGTTGCGCTTATACTTTTTGCGGTTGTTGTTATTTTGGCGGTAAGCTTTCCGCTTTGGAAAATTTTCGAAAGCCGTCTTGATTCTTCTGCTTCTGAAAAATATATGACTAATAAAATGGCAATCAGGCTTCGGGGAGTAAAGCCCGCAATGGCTGTTATGCTTTTATACACGGGCGCAGAAGCGACGATGGGTCTTTGGATAGCAACTTTTTTGATAGAATGCCGTGGGGTGAGCGCCGAAGACGCAGCGGCATTTTCCGCATTGTTTTACATAGGAATAATAAGCGGGCGGATAATTGCGGGTTTTTTAACGTTTAAGCTTTCAAGCCTGAGCCTGATTAAATACGGCGCTTTGGTAAGTGCGGTCGGTCTTGCCGTTATTGTTATTTTTCCGTTTGCGCCCGTTTCTGTCGCCGCCGTGTTTTTGACGGGCTTTGGCGGCGCTCCGATATATCCGAGCATTGTCCAGCTTACGCCCGCCAGATTCGGGGAAAAAGCGGCGCAAAGCGTCGTCGGCTTGGAAATGACAAGCGCATATATCGGCTCGTCTTTTCTGCCCATGATAATCGGCTTTATCGGAAGCCGCCTTGGAATGTGGCTTGTGCCTGTGATTCTGCTTGTGCTTGTCGTTTTGATGAACGTTTTTGCCCGCTATATCGGCGAAAGCAAGCCGCAATAATGCTTAATAATAATAATAAAAAGCCTCGGTAACACACGTTATCGAGGCTTTTGCTTTCATCAAATATTTTCCTTATGGCATTGCTGCACGAAACCCATAAATTCCCTTGACGGCACGACTGCTTGTGCTTTTCGCCGATTTTAGCATTAAAATTCTTCATAATACACAGGTTTTTCTGCGGATTATTCCTTAAAATCGTTTGAAAATCCCTGCGCAATCGTACCGCCATCTTTGTGTGTCGAAGCCATAAATCTTAAGACGATTTCAGCAATAAGCTTTGGAAAAAGCTTTGTTTTTTGAGAAAATTCAACTTTTGAGCCAATTTGCTAAATTATAAGCTTGTACTTGAAAAAAGTTCCTTGATGTGATAGAATTAATAAATAAAACATCGCATCGAGGAAAAATGAAATGGCTAAGACGACTGTTCACAATAACGCTTATGTACCAATGTCGAATAAATTCAATGTTATGCGGCTTATAATATCGGAAGGACCTATAAACCGTGCCGCAATCGCACGCAAAACAGGGATAACAATTCCGTCGGTTATGGCAATCACCGACGACCTTATAGGGTGCGGGCTTGTATGCTCGGCGGGGAAGGGCGACAGCTGCGGCGGTAAGCGGCCGGAGCTTTTGGCGGTTGTTTCCGACAGTGTGTACTTTGTCGGGGTTGATATAGGCCGTGATATGACAAGGCTTGTAATTCAGGATTTTTCGGCAAAAATCATTTTCGGTTCAAGGGAAAAAACAGGCGTTGTTTTCCCTGAAGAAGCTTTTATCGACCGCTTAAGCAGGCTTATTTTAAAATGTATAGACGAAGCGGAGATTGACAAAAGCCGTATTGCGGGAGTCGGTATTGCTATGCCGGGGCTTATCGGTCAGGAAAACGGCTGTGTAATGTTTTCGCCTGACTTTGGCTGGCGGGATATTCCGCTTCAGCAAAGCCTTTCGAAAAAGCTTCCTTATCCGGTGCTTGTAGAAAACGCAAACAGAGCGCTTGCCCTTGCGGAATCGGACGGCTTGCTTGCGGAGGGAGTCTTGGACAGACACACGACGCTTTGTGTCAACCTCGGTCACGGAATCGGTGCGGCCTTGGTGCAAAACGGACGGCTTTATTATGGAAGCAGCGGCACAAGCGGCGAAATCGGGCATATAACCGTAAATAAGGACGGGCCGCTTTGCTCGTGCGGAAATTCCGGCTGTCTGGAAGCGGTTGCTTCCGGCGAGGCAATCGCAAGACAGGCACGTGACGCAATCCAAAGCAAGGTTTCGACAACGCTTTTGCAAAAAGCGGGAAGCTTGGAGGAGATTGACGCAAAGGTTGTGTTTGACGCAGCTTTGGAGGGCGATGCCGTTGCGGTATCCATTATTGACCGTGCGGCGGAATATATAGGCATTGGCATCGCAATGGCGGTTAATCTGCTTGACCCCGATAAGGTTATTTTATGCGGCGGTCTTACCAAAAACGGAAAGCCCTTTTTCGATAAGGTGAACGAATCCTTTGAAAAGCACAGAATGAGGCAGGCGGGCAGATGTGTCATGCTTTCGCTTGGTAAAAAAGGCGACTATTCCACGGCGATTGGTGCGGCGGAAATAATTTTTTATAACGCACACAAAATCCCCATGCTTGAGCATTTGTGATGATTTATTGAGAAATGTAAGCTTTGCTTATAAATTAATTGACTATATCAAAAGCCTTGTTTGTCAGGGCTTTTTTTGTTTGAAAAACACGTTAAAAATTTAAATCTTCGTATATTTGCACAAAAAATCAGTTAAAATATTATAAGGTTATACAAAAATGATGAAATGCTATTGACTTATGTTTTGAAGCGTATTATAATAACGTCAGTAACTAAGTTAGCTTAACAAAGTAAGTATAATTTGCACATAAACAGTATAGTTTTATGCTTTTATATTGTGCAAAAGGAGAGATATTGTTGCGTGTTGATAAGTTCACTTTAGCGACGCTTAACAAATGCCAGATTTTAAAGACTATACGTGAAAATGAAAGCATAAATAAGGCGGAAATCGCAAGGCTTACCGGTCTGAGTATACCGACTGCGATGAAAATCACGGACGAGCTTGTCAGACAGGGGATTGTACGCTCTTGCGGCAAGCAGGAGGGCGGAAACGGCAAGCGCCCCGAAATGTACGAATTTGCGGGCGACGACTTTTTCAGCATAGGAATCGACATTGCGAGGACAAGCCTGAAAGCTGTTGTGATGAGCCTTTCGGGCAGGATTGCCGCAGAATGCGAGGCAAGGACGGGCGAAACCGACGAGCCGGACAAGGTGCTTGAAAGCGTTGCAGAGCTTGTAAAAACGGTTTTGCGTGAAAGCAGGGTAAACGTCGGAAAAATCCTCGGAATTGGCGTCGGAATGCCGGGCATACTTGATATGGAGCAGGGAAAGGTTATTTTTTCGCCGAATTTCCACTGGGAAAACGTCGAGATAGTCCTCCCTTTAAGGGATAAAATTAAAGCAAAAACAGGATTTATTTTTAATATCCACATGGAAAACTCAAACCGTGCGCAGGCTCTTGGCGAAAGGTTTTTCGGCTTTGGAGCAAACCTTGACTATTTTATATGTATAAACCTTGGCTATGGAATCGGTTCTGCCGTGATTGAAAACGGCGAATTTTATAACGGTTCGTCGGGTACTTCGGGCGAAATCGGGCATATTACTGTTGAGAAGGACGGGCCGATTTGCACCTGCGGAAACAACGGCTGTCTTGAAGCACTTGCCTCCGGAAGAGCGATTGCCCAGCAGGCGCACAACTTAATCGCAAACGGAATTTCAACTGATATAATAAACATTGCGGGCGGCAAAATCGACAATGTTGAAGCGAAAACAGTTTTTGAGGCGGCAAGACAAGGCGACCCCGCCGCACAGGATTTGCTTCGGAAGGCGGGCGAATATATCGGAATCGGCATCGCAAGCTATATAAATCTGCTTGACCCCGAAATGATTATAATCGGCGGCGGTATGGCAAATGAAACAGAGCTTGTCGGGCAGATTGAAAGAATTGTCAAAATCCGCAGAATGCGTTTTGCGGGGCGCAAGGTTCAGATTCGTGTATCAAAGCTCGGCGCTTATGCAACCGCTGTCGGCGCAGCGTCGATATTGCTTAAAGAGCTTTTAAACAGCGGCGTTTTGCCGCCACAGGAAGAACAGGAGGTACCTGTATGAGTGAAAATTTGCTTGAGGTAAAAAATATCACCAAGGTTTTCCCGGGAACAACCGCATTGAGCAATGTGCGGCTTGAGGTAAGGCAAGGTGAGGTTCATGCGCTTTGCGGAGAAAACGGTGCGGGAAAATCAACACTTATGAACATTATCGGAGGGGTTTTTCCTCCGACAAGCGGAGAGATTTTTTTCGACGGGAAAAGGATTGCTCCGAAATCGCCCAAGGAAGCGCAGGATATCGGAATCGGCTTTGTCCATCAGGAGCTCAGCCTTTGCCCCCACCTTTCGGCGGCGGAAAATATCTACATGGGGCGGCTTCCGATTAAAGGCGGAATCATTGACGCAAAAAAGCTTTATGAAGATGCAGACGCCGTGCTTTCACAGCTTAATGCGGGCTTTAAAAGCAGCGTTTTGGTAAGCGAGCTTACCGTTTCCGAACAGCAGCTTGTTGAAATCGCAAAATCAGTTTCGCTTAATTGCAAGCTTCTTATTCTGGACGAGCCGACCTCGTCGCTTACCGATAAGGAAACAACAAGGCTTTTCGAGCTTGTTAAAGAGCTTCGTGAAAAGGGCATAAGTATGCTTTATATTTCCCACCGTATGGCGGAAATATTTGAAATCTGCGACAGAGTTTCCGTTTTTAAGGACGGAACCTATGTCACGACAATGAATACTTCTGAAATCAACTCTGACGACATAATCAAAGCAATGGTCGGACGTGAATTAGGAACGCTCTATCCGCCGAAAAGCAGTAAAATCGAGGACGAAAATCCCATTTTAACTGTTCAGAACATATCAGGCAGTCTGTTTCACAATATCAGCTTTAATTTGCGCAGAGGCGAAATTTTAGGCTTTGCGGGGCTTGTCGGTGCGGGACGAAGCGAGGTTATGCGGGGGCTTTGCGCAATCGACGGTGTTCCCGACGGCAAAATAACGCTTAACGGGAAAGACCAGAAATTCAAAACCTATCGTGACGCAATTTCAGCAGGAATTTGTTATCTTACGGAGGACCGCAAGACGCAAGGCTTGTTCCTTGAGATGAGTATAAGGCAGAATATGTCAAGCGCTAACCTTGACGGTGTTTCAAGCGGAATGTGGCTCGACCGTAAAAAAGAGAATAAAATGGTCGGCGAATATGTAAAACAGC
Organism: uncultured Oscillospiraceae bacterium; assembly: GCA_964649485.1. GTDB lineage: Bacteria > Bacillota > Clostridia > Oscillospirales > Ruminococcaceae > JAAYSD01. The sequence goes on from CAZYRV010000053.1 coordinate 5,966, forward strand.
TTGCAATAAAAATTCCGGGTGTTGAATATTCCATAAGCAGCCTTTCAGGCGGAAACCAGCAGAAATGCCTTGTCGGAAAGTGGCTTTCGCTTAATCCTAAGGTCATAATCATGGACGAGCCTACACGAGGAATTGACGTCGGCGCAAAAAGCGAAATTCACAACCTTTTAAGAAAGCTTGCGGAGGAGGGCGTCGGTGTTATCGTCGTTTCGAGCGAGCTTCCCGAGGTAATCGGTGTTTCGGACAGGGTTGCCGTTATGCATGAGGGAGAGCTTGCGGGCTTTCTGGAGGGCGACAACGTTTCGGAAGAAAATATCATGAAGCTTGCTTCAGGCGAATCGTTATAGGAGGAGTATCGAAATGAAAACTAAGACAGAAAGCGGCGTCAAAAAGCCAAACTGGGTGCGCCGAATAATTTCACAGCGTGAAACAAGCGTTTTCCTCATCATATTGTTTGTGGTAATCATTGTTTCAATAATCAATCCGAAGTTTTTACAGCTTTCAAACATTAAAAGCATTGCATTAAGCGTTTCGACAGACGGACTTTTATCAATCGGACTTACGCTTGCGCTTATCTTGGGCGGAATCGAGCTGAGTGTCGGCGGCGTTGCGGCGATGACCTGCGTAATTGTCGGTTATCTTGCCTTGCAGGGTGTAAACATCTGGATTGCCTGCATTGCGGCGCTTGCTTCGGGAGTCCTTGTCGGCTTGTTTAACGGTTTTATGGTGAGCAAGGTCGGGCTTCCGCCGTTTATTGTGACCCTTTCAATGATGAATCTTTCACGTGGAATTGCTTATATTATAACCACAGGCTCGCCTCTTTCGGTTTCCGGATATTTGCCTGATGAATTCCGCTGGCTTGCAACCGGAGATATTTTCGGAGTTCCTGTTTTGTTCATCATTTTCGTTATCGCTTCAATCATAGCATACATTTTGCTCAAGTATGCAAAAAGCTGCCGCAGCGTTTTCTATGTCGGAAGCAACGAAAATGCCGCAAAGCTTTCGGGAATCAATGTTGACAGGGTTAAAATTGCAGTCTATGTTGTGATTGCCTTGATTTCAACGCTTACGGGTATTCTTTCTCTTGCCCGCTTTAACGTTGCGACACCGGAGCTTTCAAAGGGAGCGGAAACAACTGCGATTTCGGCGGCGGTTATCGGCGGTACGTCAATGGCGGGCGGCATGGGCGGCATTTTAGGAACCTTCCTCGGAATCTTCCTGCTTAAAATCGTAAACTCGGCGCTTGTTATGATGGACGTTTCGGTTTATTGGCAGAACTTTGTACAGGGCGCAATCCTTGTAATCGCCGTAACCCTTGACTATATAAGCCACCGCAAGTCGGGAAACAGCTTTTTGCAGAAAATTTTCGCTGTCAAAGGCAAGAAAGCTGAATAATACTAATCCATGATTGAAAACGTTGCTGAAAAATCTTCGCAAAACCCATAAATCCAAGCTTTTGCTCAATTTTTCAGACGTTTTTTAATCGGGATTCAGTATAATATCAATAATTAGCGCCGTGAAATTACGGCGGTGATTATATAAAAAGTACCAAGCACAGGGCTTGATACACAATTTAAGGAGGAAAACACATGAAAAAGCTAATGGCGGGAATTCTCGCTCTGACTATGGGGCTTTCACTTACAGCCTGCGGTCAGGACACAAGCTCAAACACAAGCAAGGATAACGCACAGTCGAACGCATCAAACGGCACAGGAAACAACGATAAGACCGATACAGGAAGCAAGTTTGCGGGAAGTGAAAGCGACGAATACTATATGGTAAGCTTTCTTTCGGGTATTGATTATTGGAAACACTGCTTTTTGGGCATGGAAGATGCAGGCAAGGCTCTGGGCGTAACAACAAAGTATACCGGACAGACCGATACTGACGTTGCGGGACAGGTTGCCGTTCTCGAGCAGGTTATCGCACAGAACCCCAAGGGAATCACTGTCACAGCGGTAAACTCAACAGCTCTTGCCGACACAATCAATGCGGCACGTGAAAAGGGCATTTCAGTCGTCACATTTGACTCTGACTCTCCTACTTCAAACCGTGCTTCTTACCTTTCGACAGGTAACTATGATGCCGGTGTAACAGCGGCAAAATACCTCGTTCCTCAGGTTGGAAACAAGGGCAAAATCGCCGTTCTTTACACAGTTGGTTCTGAAAACACCGAAAGCCGTGTTCAGGGCTTTGAAGAATGGTGTGCGGAAAACGCTCCTGAAATCGAGCTTGTAAAGGTTAATGACGGCGGCGACACAACAGTCGGCACGGACAACCTTTCTGCTGCTCTTCAGGCAAATGACGATATCGTTGCGGTATTCTGCGTTGACGGTATTGCGGGAACAGCAGGACCCACAGCAGTAAACGAATCCGGCAAAGACCTCAAGGTTCTTGCATTCGACGTTGACGTAACAGTTCTTGACAAAATTAAGAGCGGCGAAATTGACGCAACAGTTGCACAGGGTATGTACAACATGGGCTATTGGAGCATGATGTTCATGTTTGTCGAGGCAAACGGACTTTCACAGAAGGCTCTTCCCGGCTATGTTGACACAGGCGTTCAGATTGTTACTAAGGACAACGTTGACCAGTTCTATCCTCAGGCATAATTTAAGGCAATAATACTTGGTGTGTAGGAAAGTAAATATTCCAATGCGGGGCAAGACCCCGCATATGGAATATTAAAAATCATGGTGGTTAATCCGGATTTAAGCCGGAATATTATTATATAAATAAGGAGCGCAAAGCTATGAAAAAATTTGATTATTTTGCTCCGACCGAAATACTTTTCGGCGTAGGCAGAGTTAAAGAAGTCGGAAAAGTCACCGCCGCTTTCGGCAAAAAAGCAATTCTTGTCACAACACCCGAATTTCCCGCAGTCGCAGAGCTTTATAAAGCCGTAAAGGACAGCCTTAAAGAAGCAGGAGTTGATGCAGTCCATTTTGACGGAGTTATCCCGAATCCGACGACTGATGTTGTTACGGCGGGGGCTGATATGGCGAAAAAGTTCGGCGCAAACGTTGTTGTAGGGCTTGGCGGCGGCTCGTCAATGGACACCGCAAAGGCAATTGCCGTAGAAGCAACTCACGCAGGCACAGCTTGGGATTATAACTGTCACACCGATGGCCCGACAGACAAAACCTTGCCGATTATTGCAATAAGCACAACCGCAGGCACTGGAAGTCAGACGACACCCTGCTCTGTTATTACAAAGACAAGCGATAAGGACAAAAGCGCAATCTGGCATAGGAATATTTTCCCTAAGGTTGCGATTGTTGACCCCGAGGTAACGCTTTCGCTTCCGAAATCGGTTACTGCTCATACGGGCTTTGACGCTTTCTGCCATAATTTTGAGGCTTATTTGTCGGTAAACACTAATCCGCTTGTAGAGTGCATGGC
>CAZYRV010000053.1:9377-12731 GCA_964649485.1 uncultured Oscillospiraceae bacterium
GCGCTTGACGCAATCAAAATTATCGCCGAATATCTTCCTAAGGTTCTTGAGAATCCGGGCGATATTGAAGCAAGAAGCCAGATGGCATGGGCGGACACTCTCGGCGGACTTACAAACTCTTCCGCAGGCGTAACACTTCCTCACGGGCTTGGTATGCAAATCGGCGGACATTGCCCCCATGTAACTCACGGACAGGCGCTTGCTGTATTCTATCCCGCTTTCACCCGCTTTACCTATTCGGCGGCGGAGGAAAAGTTTGCGGCGGTTGGACGTATTTTCAATCCCGAATTGAACAGCGTTTCTGTTTCAGAAGCCGCTGAGAAATCGTGCGAAGCAATTGATGAATTTTTGAAAACAATTGGTATGTGGATGAATTTCCAAGACCTTAAAGTAACTAAAGAAGATATAAGGGAAATCGCTGACTGCGGACAGGTTTTGGGCGACTATTTAAACAACCCCCGTGTTGCGACAATTCCCGAAATGTACGACCTGCTCATGAGCTGTTATGACAGGAAGTAAGGAGAAAAGAGATGACTGAAACAGGAATTTTAAACCGTGACCTTGCGGCAGAGCTTTCAAAGCTCGGACACACGGACAAGCTTCTTATCGCTGATGCGGGGCTTGCCATTCCAAGCTGTACCAAGGTAATCGACCTTTCGCTTGACGTAAACGTTCCGACAGCGGTTGAGGTTTTGAAGATAATTTTAAAGAATTTCAGCGTGGAAAGCTATATAATAAGTCAGGCGACAATTGATGTAAGCCCGTCCCGTGAAAAGGAATTTGCGTCAATCCTCGGCGAGGATATGCCTAAAGAGGTCGTAACTCACCCGAATTTTCGTGATAATCTCACGAAAGAGGTTAAATTCGCAATCCGTACGGGCGATTTTACCGCAAACAGCAACATTATTCTCGTAAGCGCAGGCGGACCACGCTGGTACTGTGAGAAGTGAGGAGGATATCATGCTTCAACAGGTTATGACTTCTCCCGGAGTCATTGAATTTCGGGAAATCGCAAAGCCCGAGCCGAAAAAGGGCGAGGTTCTTGTAAAAATCAAGAGAATCGGCATTTGCGGCTCTGACATTCATGTAAATCACGGCAAGCACCCATTTACAAAATATCCAGTTACACAGGGACATGAGGTTTCGGGCGAAATTGTTGCCCTTGGCGACGGCGCAGTCAAATTCAAGGTTGGTCAGCGTGTCGTAATCGAGCCGCAGGTCGTTTGCGGCGAGTGCTATCCCTGCCGCCACGGCAAGTATAATCTTTGCGAAAACCTCAAGGTCATGGGCTTTCAGACGACGGGAACAGCAAGCGAATTTTTCGCTGTCGCAGAGGAGAAAATCACCCCAATCCCCGACAGCATGAGCTTTGACGAGGGCGCAATGATAGAGCCGCTTGCGGTGACGGTTCATGCGGCAAGACGGTTTTCAGAGCTTAAGGGCGCAAAGGTTGCGGTTTTGGGCTGCGGGCCGATCGGCTTGCTTTTGGCGCAAAGCTGTAAGGCTTTGGGAGCGGAAAGCGTGCTTATAACCGACATTTCCGACAAGCGGCTTGAGCTTGCGAAAAAATGCGGTGTTGATTTTACGGCGAACACCAAGGTTGAAAATTTCGGAGATGCGATGATTAAGGCATTCGGCGAGGATAAAGCCGACGTTATTTACGATTGCGCAGGCAACGACATTACCATGGGGCAGGCAATCAAATATTCCCGAAAGGGAAGCAAGCTTGTGCTTGTCGCAGTTTACGCCGGCATGGCGAACGTTGACCTTGCCGTTTTAAACGACAAGGAGCTTGACCTCGACACCTCCATGATGTACCGCCACGAGGATTATCTGACGGCAATCGAGCTTGTCGCAGCGGGCAAAATCCAGCTTAAACCGCTTATGACAAAGCATTTTGCGTTCAAGGATTATCAGGCGGCATATAAGTTTATTGACGAAAACCAAGAAACGACAATGAAGGTAATAATTGACGTGGATTCCGAGGAGAAATAATGGAAACAGGAAATTTAGTAAGCGGGCTTGCGCATATTGGGCTTCCGACCGACGACATGGCGAAAACTCTTGAGTTTTACGAGGGCTTGGGCTTTGAAATCGTGATGGAAACCGTGAATGAGGCGGCGGACGAAAAGGTTGCTTTTGTGCGGTTCAAGGGCGTCATGCTTGAGATTTATGAGAATAAGCAGGCGGCGATGAAGGCGGGCGCAATTGACCATATTGCGTTTGATGTAACCGACGTCAGAGCCGTTTTCGAGTCGCTTAAAGCCGGCGGCTATGAGCTTCTTGACGATAAGGTGCAGTTTCTTCCGTTTTGGGATAACGGCGTTGAATTTTTTACGATTCTCGGCCCGAACAAGGAAAAGCTTGAATTTTGCCAAAAACTTTGAGGTGAACTATGCTTGATATTGTTGCTTTGGGCGAAAGCCTGATTGATTTTACGCCGTCGGGCATAAACGAAATGGGAATGCAGCTTTTCAGCAGAAATCCGGGCGGCGCTCCCGCAAATGTGCTTGCCATGGCGGCAAGATTCGGCGGAAAAACCGCTTTTGTCGGAAAAGTCGGCGACGACGATTTCGGCAGATTTCTCGAAAAAACTATGCTTGATGCGGGAATTGACTGTTCGGGCTTGAAAAAAGACTCGGAAATTCCGACGACGCTTGCCTTTGTCCAGCTTAACGCACAGGGCAACAGAAGCTTTACATTTTACAGAAAGCCCGGCGCTGATATTATGCTTGGAAAGGAAGAGGTTCCCGAAAAGCTTTTGAAAAATTGCCGGATTTTTCACTTTGGTTCTGTTTCGCTTACGGACGAACCGTGCAGAAGCGCAACGGTTTTTGCGGCGGAAAAAGCAAGGGGTCATGGTGCTTTAATAAGCTTTGACCCTAACTTCCGCCCGCTTTTATGGAGCGATATTCCCACGGCGAAAAAGACGATTCTGGATATAGTTCCGTTTGCGGATTTGGTTAAGGTAAGCGACGAGGAAATGGAGCTTCTCACGGGAGAAACAGACCTTGAAAAGGGTTCGGAAAAGCTTTGTGCGCTTGGACCGAAGGTTGTTTTTGTCACGCTCGGGCCAAAGGGCGCATATTTCAAAGCCCCGACAGGAACAGGAATTTTCCCCGCCTACGACGTCAAAACCATTGACACGACAGGCTCCGGCGACGCATTCTGGGGAACGGTTTTGTGGAAGCTTACCCGTGAAAACAAGCCGCTTGAGGATATTAGCTTAAGCGAATGGCAAAAGCTTACTATGCTTTCGAATGCGGCGGGCAGCCTTACTTCGGCGAAAAAGGGGGCAATCCCCGCCATGCCGACACTTGCGCAGGCGCAAGAATGTGTTCGTGAAATAAAGCC
>CAZYRV010000054.1:0-12698 GCA_964649485.1 uncultured Oscillospiraceae bacterium
CCAGATAGGACCTTATTATGTGACAATGACTGATGTCGGCTGTTTGCAGGTTGTCGGCGGAGGAAATTCCGCCGTGCTTGAATACGACAGAAATGTTGTTGCGCAGGCGCTTGAATATCTTTCAAAGCCGCATGACAAGCCGCAGTGCATTGTCGTCGGAACTTATGCGCCGCATTTTCCATATGTTGCGCCGAAAGAGCTTTATGATTATTATTATGATAAGGTAGAGCTTCCGCCGACGCTTGACGAAGCCGCTCCGACTCACCCCGCCTGTGCAAAGCGTGCCCGTGAAGCAAGCCCTGATATTGTGCGTGCGGTTCGTGCGGCATATTGGGGAATGATTGAGTTTGAGGACAGCCTTATCGGCTCTGTTCGTGAGGCTTGGGAGGGCTATCTTAAAGCAAACGGCAGAGAGGGAATATTCCTTTATATTTCCGACCACGGCGACCATGCGGGCGACAGGGGCTTTTACGGCAAGCAATCGCTTTATGAATCCTCGGTGAGAATCCCGTTTTTTGCGGCGGGAAGCGGTGTTGTGAAAAATACTGTTCTTAATAGCCCGATAAGCGTGCTTGATATTTCCCCTACATTTTGCGAAATCGCAGGGGCAAAAATGTTGCCGGAGCAGGACGGAATAAGCATTGTTGACGCATTGTTCGGCGGAAAAGAAAACCCCGAGCGTGCCGTTGTAAGCGAATGGATAAACAACCCATATTTTAAAGGCACGGAGTTTGGCAGAATGGTTCGCAAGGGCGAACACAAGCTTATGACCTTTGCGGATTTCCCCGAAAGCGACCTTTTGGTTAAACCTGAATCCGACTATTGGGAAACGGAAAATCTTGCGGATAAGCTTCCCGAAAAAGCCGCCGAGCTTAGAAAAATTGCCTATGACAGAATTAATCCCGAGAGGATTGTCGCCGATAAAAACAACCGTGACAGCGGCTATGACATTGTCGCAGAATTTAACAGAAACCACGGCGTAAAAAATACGGAAACATGGACGGTTTCTGACAAGGGAAGAAGCTTTCCAGAGCATTTTGTTTCGACAAAACAACCCATGCCGCCGCATTTGAAGGCGCTTTGGGATAAGGCGGCAGGCTCTGAAAAGGGGGATAATAAATGAGCAAAAAACCAAATGTTTTATTTATAATGCTTGACCAGTTCCGCACAAAATCAATGACGGGGCTTGGCGACGGAATCGAAACGCCAAACATAGACAGAATCCGTGAAAAGGCGATTTTTTTCCCAAAGGCGGCTTGCACTTCTCCTCTTTGCACACCGTCACGTGCTTCTCTTGCGACGGGGAAAATGCCGAGCAGGTGCGGGGTTTTGGTGCATGACGCAAATTTACCCAAAGAACAGACGACTTATTATCAGCTTTTGCGAAATGCCGGCTATCGTGTTGCGGTTTTCGGCAAAACAGACCTCCACAAAATGGACAAAACTCTCGGCAAAAACGAACCCCTTCCAATCGCTTACGAGCTTGGCTTCACTGACCCTCACGGCGAAAGCGAAGGCAAGATGAACAGCGCATGGTTTCCGAAGGGCGACGACGGAATGCCTGTTCCGACAGGGCCATATCAGAGATTTTTACGTGAGAGAGCGCCCGAAAAGCTTATTGAACTCCAAAAAAGCTATATTGATTTGCTTTTGAATAAGCCGAAATATCATGCGGAGCCGTCTGTTTTTGATAATGACTGCGAGCATATAGATAATTTTGTCGGTGACATTGCCTGTGACTATCTTGAAAAAATCGACGATGAAACACCATGGCATATTTTCGTAAGCTTTCCCGGCCCGCACAACCCTTGGGATCCGCCGAAATCGGAGGTTAATGCGCTTGGAAGCAAAGCCTATCCCGAAACGCCGAAGGATAATCTTGACGGCAAGCCGAACTGGATCAGAGAGCGTGCTGAAAAGCAGAGCAGGGGGCTTACTCCTTCACTTCTGAACAACACAAAGCTTCATTATGATGCGGCGGTTCAGACGATTGACAAGCAGGTTGGAAAGCTTTTGGATATGGTTGAAAAGCGTGGGCTTTCAGACAATACAATTATCATTTTCGCCGCCGACCACGGCGAGCTTTTGGGCGACCACGGTCTTTTTGAAAAAACCGCAATGTATGAGGGGGCGGTGAGAGTTCCGCTTTTGATTTCGCTTCCGCATATGGAGAGCAGGTGCGAAAGCGCAGAGCTTGCAAGCCTTATGGACGTTGCGCCGACGATATTAGAGCTTTGCGGTGTTGATTATAACAAAAATGAAATGGACGCAGTTTCGCTTGTGCCGATTATACAAGGCAAAAAGGGCTTGCGGCAGGTTCAGCAAAGCGAGCTTCGCCATACGGTTATGCTTTTTGACGGTAAATATAAATGGATTCGCAGCCTGAATGACAGCGACGAGCTTTATGACCTTGATGCAGACCCGAACGAGCTTTACAATATTATCGGCGAAAAGCCTGATGTTATTAAAGCGCTTAAAAAATTTACTTTTAAACAATGATTTCATCTCCTCCCTAAAATAAATTGAAAAAACTGTCGTTATATACGGCGGTTTTTTCAATTTATGTGAAAAATAAGTCGTAAAAGTTAAAATCCATGTGTTGAATTTATAAAGTCGAGTTTAACATATCGTTTTTTTAGAAATCTTTGTTCGGGGAAATGAAAAATTATTTTTATTCCGTCTGTTATACTCATGTTAGAGTAAAACACGGAGAAAAGGGGTGTCAACGTGGAAGCAGGGCAAAGCATAATCAGTGTAAGTGATATGTATAAAAGCTTCGGCATCACAAAGGCTTTGAAAGGTGTTTCTTTCGATGTAAAGCCCGGAGAAATCAAAGGCTTAATCGGCGAGAACGGAAGCGGTAAATCAACTGTTTCCTCAATCATTGCGGGAATCCAGCCTGCGACAAGCGGGGAAATGTTTTTTAAGGGCGAGCCGTGGAAGCCGTCAAGCATGCTTGATGCTCAATCAAAGGGGATCGGCATGATTGTTCAGGAAGCGGGTACTATTTCAAACATAACCGTTGCGGAAAATATTTTTTTGGGACACGAAAAGCTGTTTAAAAACGGGCCGTTTATCAATAACGCAAAAATGGTTAATACAGCGGGAGAGCTTTTGAACGAGCTGGGCATTTCAAGCATAAAGCCTTACGAGCGTGTACATAAGTATAATTTGCAGGACAGAAAGCTTATTGAAATCGCAAAGGCGCTTTACTGGAAGCCGGAGCTTTTCATCGTTGACGAAACGACGACGGCGCTTTCGCAAACGGGACGAGAGCTTTTGTATAAGCTTATGCACAAGCTTAAGAGTGAGGGAAAATCTGTTCTGTTCATAAGCCATGACCTTGAGGAGCTTATGGAGCAATGCGATTCGCTTACGATTCTGCGTGACGGTGTTCTTGTAGGAACAGTCGAGCATGGCGATTATGATTCGAATAAAATCAAAAGCATGATGGTCGGCAGGGAAATGGTCGGCGACTATTATCATAACGACTTGGACGGCTACGACGACGAGGTTGTTTTAAAGGCGGATTGTATCACGACAATGCGGGATTTGCTTTGCTTTAACCTTGAGCTTCATAAAGGCGAAATTTTAGGAATCGGCGGGCTTTCCCACTGTGGAATGCACACCTTAGGCAAGGCGCTTTTCGGGGCTGAAAAGGTTATTGACGGAGAAGTCACCGTCGGAAAAAGCAAAACGGTTGTGAATAACCCCAAAACGGCAATCAAGCACAGAATGGGTTATATCTCGAAAGACCGTGACAGCGAATCCCTGTGCTTAAGCACGCCTATTCTTGACAATATCGCAAGCACGGGCTATACGAAAAACCGCTTGGCAGGGCCGATTATTTCCTTTAAAAAAGAGAAAAAATACGTTGACGAGCAGGTGAAGGCGCTTTCGCTTAAATGCGCTTCGGTTTATCACGAGGCAAGCACCCTTTCAGGCGGAAACAAGCAGAAGGTTGTTTTCGGGAAATGGATGACGATGGACGCAGAAATACTTATACTTGACTGCCCGACAAGAGGCGTTGACATCGGCGTAAAGGCAAGTATGTACAAGCTTATTTATGACATGAAAAAATCGGGAAAATCAATCGTTTTCATAAGTGAAGAGCTTCCCGAGCTTATCGGAATGAGCGACAGAATCATAATCATGAAGGACGGCGAAATCACCCACAGCGTAAAACTCACGGACGGCTTCAGCGAGCATGATTTAATTCAGCACATGATATAGGAGGCGGAAAACATGGAAGCGGTTATCGAAAAAAAGCAGAGCTTGAAAAGGCTTTTTCTGAAAGTCAAGGAAAGCCGTTGGACAAACCGTCTTATGCCGATTTTGTTTTTGGTGGTTACGGTTGTGATATTTTCGGTTTTGACAAACGGAAAATTCCTTGCAATCCGAAATCTTACCACGGTTTTCGACCAAGCCCTAATCGTGGCGACGGTTGCGACAGGTGCGGCATTTATCTTTGCGACGGGCAACGTCAATATCGCAATGGGGGCGTGTACGGCGCTTACGGCGACGGTTGCGGCACTTGTTTATAATGCGACTCAATCGGTGTTTTTAATGTTTGCGGTTTCAATCGGGTTCGGAGTTGTGCTTCTTGCGCTTTGCGCCCTTTTAAGCACGATTTTCAAGGTAAAAGTAATGTTCGTCACTATCGTAATGATGGTTTTGCTTTCCTCAATCCAGCAGGTGCTTCTGGGCGGCTCTACGCTTAATCTTGATTTCGCAATGACAAACGAGCTTAAGCAGGCGAAAGCGCCGTATATAATTTTCTTTATCTTCTTTGCTTTGTGTATTGTGATTTTTCACTTTACTTCAGTCGGAAGGTCAATCAAAATGGTCGGAAGCAACGAGCTTTGCGCTTCACAGACAGGAATTTTCAAAAATAAATATTTGCTTATCGCATTTACGATTGCTGGTGTCGGTGTTGGTTTAGGCGCACTTCTCATGCTTATCCGCACAGCCTCTGTCGCAACGACAAGCGGCGGTTCGCTTAATATGGACTGTATGCTTGCGATTGTTCTCGGAGGAATGCCCGTTTTCGGCGGAAGCAAATCCCGTGCCTATGCGGCGTTTATCGGTGCAATCACGGTTACGGTTTTAAACAGCGGTTTATTGATGATTGGAGTAAGCGCGACGATTTTGCAGGGCGTCCGTGGAGTTATTTTCCTGCTTTTGGTTCTTTCGAGCCATAAACGTCCCGAAGGCCTTCCCACTAGAGAGGGTTAATATATTGAATTCAAAGAAGAAAATCATGAAAAAGATTTTAAGTATGATTCTCGCCGCTTGCATGGCAGTAACTGCTTTTGCAGGTTGCGGAGATAGCGGCGCATCATCTAATTCAGGCGGAACAACAAGCGAAACAAAGGCAGGCGAAACAAAGAAAGACGACACATCAAGCAATCCTGACGGCACACAAAACCTTGCTCCTCACAAGATTGCGGTTGCGTTTGCGTCAATGTCCGCCGCAGAGCTTGAGCAAAAGGATTATCTTGAAAACTATGTAGGCCCTGCTTACAATGTCGAGTTTGTATTTTCTGAGGCGCTTAAAAGCGTTGAGGAAACAATGACTTTTATCGAAAACGCATATGCAGCCGGCTGTGAAGCGGTTATGAACTTTAATTCCGATGCTATGGAGCAGGCAAGCGTAAAGGCTGAGGAGCTTGGCATTTATATCATTAATAACAACAACTACATCGCTGTAAGCTCTATGGATTTCAAATATACAATGGGAAGCATCGGAACATCTGTTCCTTATGTTGCGGAAATGTTCTCTGAAATCGTAAAAAGCTTTGTTTCCGGCGGTAAAAACCATAACGTAATCGTCGTTTCCGGCGGTGCGGGACAGGGCAACAGACAGCACCTCGAAGCAACAGTCGCTGTTCTTAAGACAATGCAGGAAACCTATGGTCTGACCTATGACAAGGATATAAACGAAATCGCAATGTCAAACGCACAGACCTCCGTAAACACAGGCACAGACATCAAAATTGAAATTTACCCCGGCTATGCTTCGGCAAGCACCTATATCCCCGGACTTTCCTCAATTCTTCAAACAGGCGAATACGACATCGTCCTTTCAACCTATGCTGTATATTCACAGTTCAGCGTTGCGGTTGACGAAGTTGAAAAAGCAAACAATATGGACATCAAGGTCGGTACAATTGCGGCAATCGGCGAAAGCCTCCAAACCGTGTTAAACACACAGGATTAACAGGGAAGCCCCACGGTTGATGCGGCAATCGTAAAGCCGAATGCAGTTCTCGTAGGCGCTATGTTCACTATTCTTTACAACGCTCTTGAAGGAAACGCAGATCAGATCAGACAGGACGCAAAGCCCTCACAGTGGCACCTTACAAACTGGGTTTGCTTTGGCCCTGAAGAGTATGAAACACTTGCAAATCTCGACATAAACAAGGATTCTTACATTCTTTCAACCGACAAAATCAACTCGTTCCTCGTATCCAAGGATTCAACCCTTGACTTTGACAAGCTTTATGAAGGACTTTACTCAGTAGCAGAACAGTAATAAACCGCTTTTATGGAAATTTTCCGTAAATGCCGCAGTGCGGGCCGGCTTTCTCAAGGGAGAAAGCCGGAAACCCACGGCAAAACATAGGAAAGAAGGCGTAGATTATGCGTGATAAATATATTTTAAAGATTAAGAACATATTAATAACGCTGGCTTTTCCGATAGCCACGTGGCTTATCATGGAGGCAATCACCCTCATGTTTGCGGGAAAGCACGTATTCGCAAGTGACCTCGATATCAAAAACTTTATCAGAAACGTCGCAATATCCGTATGTACGGCGCTTGCCCTTTCGTTTAATCTGGGAAGCGGACGCTTTGACCTTTCTCTCGGCGCTCAGCGTATGGCGGCGACGATAATAGGGGCAAATTTTGCGATTAAAATGGGATTCGGAAGCTTGGGAGTTCTCCTTTGCGCACTTATTGCGGGAATTCTTTTCGGCTTTATTGCGGGACTCATCTTTGTATGGCGATGATTTACGAATGTGTTGCTTTCGTCGGCTCGAACGCAGAGGGGCTTCAGCTTTTCGGAAAAGGCTATGACAGCCTTGCTGAAATTGAAATCATAATTGCGGTTGTGCTTATTTCAACCCTTCTCATCATGATACTTTTAAGATATACCTCTTTTGGCTATCATCTGAGGGCAATCCGAGGCTCACAGCTTATTGCGAAAAATTCAGGCATCAACATTTTCGCCCATGCGGCGGCTTGCTATACCCTTGCGGGCGGGCTTGTATCGTTTTCCGGCGTGTTTGATGCGGCTTACAAGGGCATGATGAATGCCGAAATCGGACTTACAAGCAGCGCTTCAGTAATGACAAACTGCTTTCCTATGTTCCTCGGCGGCTTTCTTTCCCGCTGGTCGAATCAAGCGACCGGAATACTTTTTGCGACAATAACCCTTCGCATAATTGACACAGGGCTTACCGCAATAAAAATCGACATTACGACCACCCAGCTTATAAATATGGCGCTGTTCCTCGGCTTTCTTGTCTTTACGGCAAATCAGAACTTTTTCAAGGACAGGAAAAAGCTTAAAAACAGACTTGCGCAGGCAAGAGAAAAGAAAGCTACCTTACAAACGGCGGCAGCAATATAAAAAAGAGAACCCGCCGCAGCCTTCTGGCATATTTGCGGCGGGCTTTATGCGTAGGGCATCACCGCACAAAGACCAGAAACTTCCTTGACGGCACGCTTGCTTGTTCTTTTCGCCGATTTTGGCGTCAAAATTCCTCAAAATACGCAAGTATTTCTGCGGATTTTTCCTAAAAATCGTCAGAAAATCCCTGCGCAATCGTACCGCCATCTTTGTGCGGTGAAGCCGTAGTTTAGAAGTTACAGATGAAAGGATAACATTATGAAAGCGATTATGATAATGTACGATTCGTTAAATCGTCATTTTCTCCCCGGCTATACGGATAACCCGCTTGATTTGCCGAATTTTAGAAGGCTTTTAAGTAAGACGGCTGCTTTTGATAAAAGCTATGTCGGAAGTATGCCGTGTATGCCCGCAAGACGAGAGCTTCAGACGGGCAGATACAATTTCCTGCACCGTTCGTGGGGGCCGATTGAGCCGTATGACGATTGTGTGCCCGAAATCCTCCGCAAAAACAACATTCATTCTCACCTCACAACCGACCACTATCACTATTCCGAGGACGGCGGGGCGACCTATCATAACCGTTACAGCACCTATGCAATTTATAGGGGACAGGAAAGCGACCGCTGGATCGGCTGTGTCGAAAAGCCCGCACCAACACAGATTATGAGCCTTGATAAGCTTCCTGACGGCTTCAGGCGATTCCGTGCGGGGAGCGGCGTGCAGAATATGTGCAACCGCACTGTTATGCAAAATCAAGAGGATTTCCCCCAGCACAAAACCTTTGCGGACGGGCTTGATTTTATCGAAAGAAACCACGAAAACGACAACTGGTTTTTGCAGATTGAAACCTTTGACCCGCACGAGCCGTTTTTCTCACCCGACAGCTTTCAGGAGAAGTTTTTCGACCCCGATAAGCCGTTTCCCGATGAGGATTGGCCCTCTTATACACGTGTAAGCGAAAGTGAAGAACAAATATCGAATATGCGCAAAAAATATTCCGCCCTTGTCACAATGTGCGACGAATATTTGGGCAAGGTGCTTGACGCAATGGACGAATATAAGCTTTGGGACGACACTCTGCTTATCGTCAACACCGACCACGGCTTTATGCTGAGCGAGCATGGCTGGTGGGGAAAATCGGTTATGCCGCTTTATGAGGAAATCGCCCACACGCCGCTTTATATCTGGGACCCTCGCTCAAGGGCAAGCGGCGAAAGAAGAAAATCGCTTGTTCAGACGATTGACCTTGCGCCGACGATTTTGGGCTTTTTCGGGCTTGATATTCCGAAATCAATGCAGGGCAAAGACCTTGCCGAAACCGTCGCAAGCGACAAACCCGTGCGTGAATATGCACTTTACGGTTATTTCGGCGACTCGGTGAACATCACGGACGGCAGATATACCTACCTTAAAGCTCCTGTTGCGCCTGATGCGGAGCTTAACGAATACACGCTTATGCCCACGCACATGAATTCAATGTTCGCCGCAAAGGAGCTTTCAGAGCTTAGCCTTTCAGAGCCGTTTGATTTCACAAAGGGCTGTAAGCTTATGAAAATCCCTGTCTATAATCACAGGCAGATGAAGGGTGCATATGACTGCGGAGATTTGCTTTTTGACACCGAAAACGACCCGTGGCAAAAGGTGAATATTGATGATGAAAAGCTTAAATCAAAGCTTAACGCTGAAATGAAAAAGCTTATGGAGGAAACCGACGCACCTGCCGAACAGTTTAATAGAATCGGATTATAATGGAGAAAATATGGTTAATTTAAAGATAAAGCCTTTTAATTTAAGCGATGAGGACATTCGCTGGGTTGAGGAAACAAAAGCGGCAATGAGCCTTGATGAAAAAATCGGTCAGCTTTTTTGCCCGATTGGTTTAGACAAAAGCGCCGGCTATCTCGAAAGTCAGCTTTTGAAATATCACATCGGCGGCATTATGTATCGTGCCGCACCATCTGCGGAAGCGCAGGAATGTCACCGATATTTGCAGGAGCATTCGAAAATTCCGCTGTTAATCAGCGCAAACCTTGAGGCGGGCGGCGACGGAGCGGCGGCGGACGGAACGGCTTTCGGCGAGCAAATGCAGGCGGCGGCGGGAGATAAAATTCATGCTTACCGCTTGGGAAAAATCTGCGCAAGAGAGGGAAAAGCAATCGGCGTAAACTGGAGCTTTGCGCCTGTCGCCGACATTGATTTAAACTGGCGCAACCCCATAACCAACGTAAGAACCTACGGCGACAGCGCCGAAACCGTTCTTGAATATGCGCTTGAATATAAGCGGGCGGCTGATGAGGAAGGGCTTGCCGTTGCGGTCAAGCATTTTCCGGGCGACGGAGTTGACGAGGTTGACCAGCACCTGCTTACCAGTGTAAATACAATGTCCTGTGACGAATGGGATAAAAGCTATGGCAAGATTTACAAGAGCTTGATAGACGACGGAGCGCTTTCCGTTATGGTCGGGCATATTGCAATGCCGGCTTATCAAAAGGCGATTAATCCAAGCCTTTCGGACAAGCTTGTTCCCGCAAGCCTTTCAAAAGAGCTTTTAATGGGGCTTTTACGTGAAAAGCTTGGCTTTAACGGGCTTATTTCCACGGACGCAACGCCTATGGCGGGCTTTACAAGCGCAATGAAGCGTGAGCTTGCCGTTCCTATGAGCATTGCTTGCGGCTGTGACGTATTTTTGTTTAACGTCGAGCTTGATGAGGATTTCGAGCTCATGAAAAAAGGCTTTGAAAGCGGTATTATCACCGAGGAAAGGATTGACGACGCACTAAGCAGAATTTTAGGCATGAAAGCGGCTTTGGGGCTTCATAAAAAAGCGAAAACCGAGATTGTTCCGAAGCCTGATGCACTTTCGGCTATATCGTGCGGCGAGCATTTGAAATGGGCTGAGGAATGCGCTGACAAGGCGGTTACGCTTGTTAAGGACAGAGAAAAAATATTGCCGATAAGTCCGGCGAAAACTCCTCGTGTTTTGCTTCAGATTTTAGGCGATTTTCCGAGCAACGCAAGGGTTTCAGACACGGCGGAGGGGCTGTTGAAGGCGGAGGGCTTTGAGGTTGTGCGCTATGTTCCGGAAACTCCGCAGGATATAATGAGCGGCTCGAGCGTGGCGAAATTTAAGCAAAGCTATGACTTGGTTATTTACCTCGGCAACGTTGAAAACGCTTCAAATAAGACGACAAACCGTATAAACTGGCACACAATGTTCGGCAAGGGAAACAATATCCCTTGGTTCGTGGACGAAGTTCCCACGGTGTTTGTAAGCCTTGCAAATCCCTATCACCTTGTTGATGTGCCGATGATCGGAACGTACATTAACTGCTATTCCAACCATGACACAATGATTAAGGCGGTATTTTCAAAGCTTTTCGGCAAGAGTGAGTTTAAAGGCAAAAGCCCTGTTGATCCGTTTTGCGGCAAGGACTTTTTAAAGTTTTAAAACGGTAGAAAAGGTTTATAATGAACATTTTATTTATTGATATTGACACCCTGCGCCCCGACCATCTGGGCTGTTATGGCTATGGCAGAAACACAAGCCCGAATATCGACCAAATTGCAAAGGAGGGCGTGCTTTACACCGATTATTATTGCTCTGATGCGCCTTGTCTGCCAAGCAGGGCGGCGCTTATGACCGGACAGTTCGGTATCCATAACGGTGTCGTCGGCCATGGCGGAACAGCGGCAGAACGCCGCCTTGACGGCGCTGACAGGGCGATGCAGGACAGAAACGGCAGGTATAATCTTCCCGCACTTTTAAGCGCCTACGGCTATTACACCGTTTCGTGCAGCAGCTTTGCGGCTCGTCACGGCGCATGGTGGTTTAACGCAGGCTTTCGTGAAACCTATAACGGCGGCAAAAACGGCATGGAGACAGCCGACGAAATGACACCGTGGGTTTTGGAATGGCTTGATAACAATCACGGCAAAAAGGGCAGGGAAAACTGGTTTATGCACTATCATCTTTGGGATCCGCATATGCCCGCCCGCCTAAGGAAATCGGCGAGCCGTTTAAGGACAGCCCGCTTCCCGATAATTGGATAACACAGGAAACTATTGATATGCACAGGGAAAAATTTGTCGGCGCTCATTCGGCAATGGAAGTCACGGGCTTCGGCGGCGAACCGAACAGCCCCGACAACAGGCAGGTCGGCGAAATCGCAACCCTTGCCGATTATAAAAAGGACGTTGACGAATATGACACCGGTGTGTATTATGCCGATTTGCATATCGGCTTGGTGATTGACAAGCTTAAAAAGCTCGGCATTTATGAAAACACGGCGATTATTGTCACAGGCGACCACGGCGAATGCCTTGGCGAACAGGGCAGCTATAACGAGCATGGCGAGGCGAATTATGCGACGACACACATTCCGCTGATAATCAAGTATCCGGGCATGGCGGCGGGCAAAGTCAGCCGAGGCTTCCACTATAATGTTGATTTAATGCCGACCCTTGCAGAGCTTCACGGCGGCTTTAAAAAGCCTTGGCTTCCCGCTGTTTGCGGAAAAGGCCCAGAGCCGCTTTACGACGGTGAAAGCTTTGCCGAAACGCTTGAAAACGGCGCTGACGGCGGCCGTGAATATCTTGTCGTAAGTCAGTGCGCCCATGTTTGTCAGAGAGCGGTTCGTTTCGGCGATTATATGTATATCCGAACCTACCATGACGGCTATCACCTTAAAGAAGCAGAGGAGCTGTTTGACATTAAAAACGACCCGCACGAAACGAAAAATCTTGCGGAGGAAAAACCCGAAATCTGCTGGCACGGGGCTTGGTATCTTGAAAAATGGCTTGCTGAAAATATGCTTAAAATGAACGATTTGTACTATGACGACCCAATGTGGCGAGTGATTCACGAGGGCGGGCCGTTTCATACAAAGGGCTGGCTTTCGGGCTATTGCGAACGGCTTGAAAAAACGGGAAGAGCATGGGCGGCGGACGAGCTTAAACAGCGCCACCCACGGGAATTGTGAGGACGACATGGCAAAACGACCGAATATAATTATTTTCAACCCCGACCAAATGCGTGCGGACAGCCTTTCCCATCTTGGAAAC
>CAZYRV010000055.1:0-6996 GCA_964649485.1 uncultured Oscillospiraceae bacterium
GCTTTTTCAGGCGGCGAACAGATTATCGCTTGAAGCTTGAAGCGTTTTAAAAGCTTAATGCTTTCAACAATTCGCTCGCTGTCCATTTTGTTGAATGCTTCGTCAAAAATAACCAACCGCAGAGTGTTTGACGAGTCGTCATTGTCGTAAATATGGTAAATCTGTGCAAACGAAGCAAGCACGGCGACGTAAAAGGGAGTTTGGGTTTCGCCGCCCGATTTCGTGAAAATGGTGGACGAAAGCCGCTCGGTCTTGCCGTTTGCGTCGGTTGAAAGCATATCAAAGGTGAGATAGGTTTTATATTTGCTGAAAAGTTCGATCAACTGTGCGGCCTTTTCATCACCGGAAAAGCTTATTATCTGCGCAAAAAGGTTGTCAATCGTGCTTTGATACTTGCTTAAAAATTCATAGCTGAACAAATCATTATCGCCGCTTATAAGTAAATCCGACATAATCATTTCATAATATTCGTGATAAGCGGGGTTTGGGCGGACCTCAAAACGATAGCTGTCGTTGCCGAAGCGGGCCTTTTTAAGCGCCTGATTAAGCTCTGCAATTCTATTCACAGCGGTTTCTATATTGTTTTTAAGCTTGTACATAAAATCGCTTTTAAACTGCTCCATAGCATCGTTTCGTGCCTTTTCAATCCGCTCTTTGTACTTCGGAAGCTCATAATCCTTAATTTTCGCATATTCGTTATCATAATCGTCGTTATTATCCTTGCAATTAAAATCAAACGAAACCTGCTGAACCCTGTTATACTCTCCCCTCGCCTTGACGACCTTTTCAAATTGCTGATTAAGCAGCGTTTCAGTCGCACGCCTCGGCGACTCAAAGGCGGCGGCAACCGCAGCGGCTGTTCCCCTTGCCGCAAGCTCTTGATTATAGCTTTGCAAGCCCGTGCCGTCAATATATTCACCCTCATAGCAAGCGCTGATTTGCTTGTCTGATTCGGCAATTTGCTGCTCAAGCCAAGGAATAAGCCTGCTTACACGCTCGTCCTTTTCCCTTTTGAATTCGTCGATAAACCTTGAGGTTTCTTCCTTTTTTGAAATTGTAACGCTTATTTCCGCATTTTTTGCGGCGATTTTTCTGTCCATTTCATCAACCCAGAAAAAGTCGATTTTATCAAGCTTATCTTGAATTTCAGCAAGCTTTTTATTCTGAAAAAGCTTGTTTTCATAATGCGAAAAAGCGCTTTCAACAGCAGACGAAATATAGCCCTCGCTTAAAAACCATTCGCTTTCAATCAGCGGCGAAACCGCATTTTTCGCCGCAGCTTTTTGAGCTAATTCCGCTTCGGTTTGCGCAAGCTCACGTGTTTTATTTTCAAGCTGCTTTTTAATCGAATTAACACCAATGTACGGCGTTCCGTAAATTTCACGGTTAATTCCGCTTACCGCAAAGTTTTTATAAAGCATACAATCCTTGGTGATTGAGGTTCTGTTATCCCTGATTTTATCGTCGTCAAAACATCTCGAAACGCCGCCGAGCAGGTGCTTGGCATAGGCGGCGGCATATTTATTTTCACTGCTCACCACATCGGCAAGACTGTTTGGCACAACGTACCTTTGTGCGGCAAGAACGCTTTCAGTGTCGATAATCCGACAACCGTGAACATTATGCTCGAGGTGGGCTTTTTTATAAATCTGATAAGCGGCGTTGAAATATCTCGGCTCGATAATTAAATCCATGCGTTGAGTGTTTAAATAGCCCTCGACGGCATTATGCCATTCCTCGTCGCTTACGTCGATTAAATCAGCAAAAAATTCAACCGAAACCTCGACTCCATAAAGCCTTTTAAGCTCGTCTGAAATAAGCTTTTTAAACTGTAAATCCTTCGCCGGATAAGCCTTGATTCCGCTTTTAAGCTTTGCGATTTCCGCCTTAAGCCCGCTTGCTTTCTGCTCAAGAACCGTGCGTTTATTATCCAACTCCTTTTGAATCGGAGCAAACACGCTTTTAACGGCGAAAAAATCGTTTCGTACATCAGAAAAATATTTAACGGAAAGCTTTTCAAAATCGGCTTCACAAAGCTTTTCAAGCCTCGAAAGCTTGCCCGAAAGACGGCTTGCTTCATCGTTTTCAACGGCAAGATTCCCGCCCGAAACAGCGGTTCTGACAAGCCCCTCCCAGCGAATCGCACTTGTTTTCGTGCTTGTGATAAACCTGCCAAGCAAGCTATTTGCGTTATTTATTTCACGTTCGCAGTTTGACTGCTCTGCTTTGAGACTTTCCATTCCCGATTCGGAAAGAAACCGCTGTTTCTCGGCGATGAGGGCTTCTTTTTCTCTGTCAAACACGGTTAATTTTTCGTCAAGAATTTGATAATCTCTTGAAAATTCCGCTATGTCCGAATCATATTTTTCCGCTTCCCTGCGTGCCGTTTCGAGCCTTTCCGACAAGTCGTTCATGCGCCCGAAATCAATCAGAAAGCTCTGTTTTTTAAGCAGATTTTTAAGCCTTTCAAGCTCTGTGTACAAGCCGCAAATTTCCTCAAGCGATTTAAGCTTATCCTCGAATTTTTCGGCAATATCCTCCTGCTGTTTATAGTAAAGAATATTCTCCTTCATGTCTGTAATGCGAATGTCGTCGGAAATATCGCAGACGCTGTCGGTTATAAATTTTTCAATATCGTTTATCGGCTCGAAGGAAATCGCCTTTTTCAGCATTGAGAACCACTTTTTTTCATACACAGAAATTTTAGCGAGCAAAAGCTGTTGATAGCCGTCGTTTGTGTCCTTGGTTTCAAATTTATTCGGGTATTTTTCCTTGAAAAAAAGCGTCATTTGTTTAATATTTATCGCACGGTTATCAACAATAAAATGATTTTCGGGAAGCTTTGCTTTCAAATAAAAAAACCGACGTTTTTCATCGCCGCCGTCAGAAAAGCTATCGAAAACTGCCCCCAAGCAAAAATAATTATCCTTCACGTCGTCGTAAAATTCCGCAACAATATAGCTTGTAAAATCCTTGCCGCCACGCAGACTTTGCTTCCCGTCGGCTATGTCCTCGCCCTTAGAGCCAATAAGATAGCTTTTAAGCGTTCGCTCGGATTTTTTGCTTGCCGCACGGTTAAAAGCAGAGCTTCTGGTTTCGCCCATAAGGACGACCTGAAGCGCATCTATAATCGTTGATTTTCCGGAAGAATTTTTTCCCGTGAGGAAATTAATGTCCTCAAAATCAATAAGCTGATGCTCAAAATAATGCCAGTTAATCAGCAAAAGCCTCGTCATTTTCTTCATTCTGCACTGCCTCCTCACTCTTGAGCGTGTCGCAAATCAGCTTGCATTTTTCATTCGAAACGGCGATTAAAATTGACGGCAAAACCACAAAACGGCATTCGAGATTATCATAGCTGTCGTCAAGCTTATACAAAATATTATGCGATTCAAAAATGCGAAAAGCATCTTTAATTTCTCTTTGCGAAGGCTTTTTCGGATAAACCGAAAACTCGTTTACAATCTTTCCGAAAAGCTCTGAAACAGTTATGCAGACCTCGCTTGTATTGCTTGCCAGAACCCTGCGTTCTTCATAGATAATCCGCATAGTAATAAGCATAACCGTCGCCAGTTTATTAAGCGCAAGCCTGCTAAAGCCCTGCACATTGCGCACGTAAATCACGCCGTATTGCGAATCCTTATAAATCCGCCAGCCGCTTAGGGACAAATAATCGTAAAACAGCTCAAAATTGCGCTCGATGTACCTGTAATCCCTTGAAATAAGCTTTTTATTATCCTCACGCATAACGAAGGTGTGGGAAAGCAAATAGTTGCAAATCCTAGAAAATTCGTCGATTTCTTTATCGGACATTTCGGAAAACGCTTCAAAGTTCATTTCAAAATCCTTCTTCTGTACGTCATAAAAGGAACGTCGTATTTGCCTGACTTAACCGTCAAATCCGTGTATTCAAGGCTGTACGGCGAGCCTCTGTCCGTCGCCTGAACAGCCGACAGAAGCGTCAAAATATAGGCGTCGTCGTCGGGAATATCAAACTCGGCCGTGGAGATTTCGTCCTTACCATCAAGCAAGCTTTCGACGAATGAAATTACATTCTTTTTGCTGAATTTATTATTAAGCATCTGCATCGCCAATGCCTTTGCCCTGATTTCAAAATCTACGTCTTTTTCAGAAATGAGCACAGGCTCGCCCGTTGTTCTGACAGTAGTTCTCCTGCGTTCGAACAAGCTTTCCTCACCGAGAAATTCGCATTGATAAAGCTCAAAGGCATCGGAAAAAAGCTCTGATATTTTTTCATCATCATAGCCTGAAACAGCTTTTAAAATTGAAATAAGGTTACCTTTTACGGTCTGGTCGGAGTTTATCAGATAATCGATTTTTTGAGTCGTCGCACGGGTATATTGAGTATTTTTTGAATCAATAACGCTTATATAATCACGTTCTAATCCGTCATAGGTTTCAATAATATAATAAATCCGAGAAAAAATATCCGCTTTTGCGTCCTCGAATGAAGCAAACCTGCCCGATTGCTTTAGATATTCAGCCATGGAATTTATTTCGCCGTCGTCAATAAGCCATTTTTTCAAAATCAACGTAATCGGCAGCTTATATTTAGGCACAGAATCCTTAATTTTAAGCGGCCGCAATATTTTCTCCACAACCGTCTCGCGATAATGAGTATAATGAGCGTCCAGCACGCTGTTTACGCTTATCATATTGATTTGCTGCTGATTAAAATAGGTGATTTCGTGAAAAACTGATTTTATGCTTTCGACAAGCTTTTCAGTACGGTCGGCGCTATCGTAAAGGGCTGTTATACGCTCTCGGGTGCTGCCGTTTTGGTCGGCGGTTTGCAAGGACGAATAGGTCGAATAAACATAAGCAAAATTTTCGCTGTTTTCAACATTTGTAAGCTCGAAAAGCAGCCGGATAATCCTTATGCTATAAGCTGGAATTGTTATGTATTCTTCAAAATCCGCCTCGGTTTCTACCATAATCCAGCCGGTTGATTTAAGCTTTCTTACAAGAAAATGCGCCTTGCCTGAAAATGAAATCTCACTGTCTAAAAGGTTTTCGTCTGAAAAATCAGCTGATAAAATTTCATCCTCAAGGGTTGAGGATATCATTGTCGTTATTGTAAGCTTGGATATTTGAAGCTGTTTTTTAAAAGCCTCTAAAAGCACGAACAGCGATTTTACATAAAGGTTTTTATTCTTCGAAGCAAGAATTGAAAATAAATTTTCAGGAACAACATCATACAAATTCAAGGTTTTGCCTCCGAAAATTATTCAGGCTTTGCCGCACAAAGATGGGGCGATTTTCAGGAATTTACGATGATTCTGAAGTAGACTAAAAAGTATAATCGTATCAAGAAGTTATTAATTTATAAGCGTTATATTATCTGTTGACTGAATAATACCATAAAATAGATGATTTGTCAACAGCAACTTACAGCTTGGGAATCTGTTTCTGCTCCTTTTCGCATATTGTGGTTAGCTTGCGACAGCAGCGCCTGTTAAGAAAGCCGTTTGTTTACGAGATTGAATTCCGTCAGGCGAGGTTTTATTGTAACATAGCACAGTTGCTTTAAACAAGCTTATTGTAATATTCTTCCAGTAGTTTGGCTGTATTATTATTGAAATACCGATTAAATGTTGAATTATTTAAGGCGGTTTGCAGTCGGTATGTTTGTCGAATTCTTTTGCAAAAGGATTTTTTGGAGTAAATGTGATTGGTCCGATTCAATATTTAATCAGGGAACCAATAACTTAAAAACACTACCCAAAGTTACAATCACTATCAATAAGAAAAGGAGCGTTTATATCTTTTTCAGATAAAATAGGATTATCAATTCCCCAATCAACACCGATTGCAGGGTCATTCCATTTGATGGACCTATCGCAATCTGGTGAATAATAATCAGACGCTTTATATTGAATTTCAACGTTATCAGTAAGTGTTACAAAACCATGAGCAAAACCAGTAGGTATATATAATTGTTTGTAATTGCTTTCGGATAGCTCAACAGAAATCCACTTTTTGTAGTTTTGAGAACTTTTTCTTAAATCTACAGCAACATCTAAGATTATTCCTTTGGTACACCTTACTATTTTACTTTGTGAATGAGGATCCAGCTGAAAATGTAAGCCCCTCAATGTACCCTTTTGAGCAGAAAAGCTGTGGTTGTCTTGCACAAAAGTTTCTTGTATAACATTGTTCAACTTTTGTTGGGAAAAGCTTTCGAAAAACCAACCTCGATTATCTCCAAAGACCTTAGGCTCTATTATATAAACGCCAGCAAGAGTCGTTTCCGTAATTTTCATAATGTATTTTTATACCTTTCTAAAGCATCCTGCCATGAAGCCAATCGTGTAAATCCATGTTCTGTAAGTTTTTGTTTAGACAACCTAGAATTCTTAGGGCGAACAGCCAACGTTGGATATTGTTCTGATGAAACCGGGTTGATTTTAATTTGTTTGTCTTTAAGAATCTCGCACGCAAAATCATACCAAGAGCAAAAGCCCTCGTTCGTAGCATGGTAAATTCCGTACTCATCAGTTTGAATCATAGCAACAATTAGTTTTGCTAAGTCAAGCGCATAAGTAGGACTTCCAATTTGATCGTTTACCACATTAATTTCCTTGCGGTTTTCTGACAATCCAATCATAGTTTTAACAAAATTTCCAGTTTGAAGCGGTGAATTACCGAAAACCCAAGAAGTCCTTATAATGAAATGCGTTTCCGGTATTAATTCTTGTACAATGCGCTCGCCAGCCAGTTTTGTCGTCCCATACACAGACTGTGGATTTACAGTATCATAAACCTCATATACACCATCTTTTGTACCGTCATACACATAATCTGTACTAATATAAACAAACTGTGCACTTTGCTCAGCGGCAAATTCCGCCATCTTGCGTGTGCCACCTTCATTTATCGCCTGAGCTAATTTTGGGCTTTCCTCAGCCTTATCTACGGCTGTAAAAGCTGCACAATGAATTATACAGTCTACACCGGCATATTTTTGAGGAATCG
>CAZYRV010000055.1:7006-9698 GCA_964649485.1 uncultured Oscillospiraceae bacterium
CTTAAATCAACTTCGTTTTTGTCAACAGACCAACAACTATCTTTCCCAAGCAGTTGAACAACAACTGAACCAAGCTGTCCTAAGGCTCCAGTTACTAAGAATTTTTTTCTCAATATCGCATCCCTCCCGCAAGCACCTTGTGTAAGTAGGTGCCATAAGATGACTTCCCATACTGATTTGCCGATTTTTCAAGCACGGTCGAATTAATCCAGCCATTGTTGTAAGCAATCTCCTCTATTGCGCTTATCTTTATCCCCTGACGCTTTTCGACCATTTGTACGAAGTTACCGGCTTCCAATAAAGAATCAATAGTGCCTGTGTCAAGCCAAGCATAACCGCGGCCTAATAAAATAACATTTAATGAATCGTCTTTTAAGTAAGTGTTGTTTAAATCTGTTATTTCCAGTTCGCCACGAGAAGAAGGTTTTTGATTTTTAACAAATTCTATACAGCGGTTATCATAAAAATATAACCCCGTTACTGCATAATTAGATTTAGGAAAATTGGGCTTCTCTTCTAAACTTATTACTTTCCCATTGTTATCAAATTCAACTATACCAAACCGTTCTGGATCATCGACAAAATAGCCAAAAATACTTGCTCTGCCATTGTTTTCGGCATTTTTTACTGCGTTTTTCAAATGGCTGCTTAGCCCAGCTCCATAAAAAATATTATCGCCAAGCACCATCGCACAACAATCATTTCCTATAAAGTCTTCTCCAATTGTAAAAGCTTGAGCAAGACCACCAGGATTTGGCTGAACTGCATAAGAAAGATTTATCCCAAATCTTTCACCATCTCCAAGCAATCTTTCAAAATTAGGCAGGTCAGTCGGCGTAGATATTATTAAAATATCCCTTATTCCTGCAAGCATTAATATTGAAAGTGGATAATATACCATTGGCTTATCATATATAGGAAGTAATTGCTTTGAAGTAATTGTTGTAAGTGGATAAAGCCTTGTTCCGCTTCCTCCTGCTAAAATAATCCCTTTCATACCAATTGTACCTCCCCATACATTTCCTTATAATAATTTTGATATTCACCACTGATAATACGTTCCCACCAAATCTTATTATCAAGGTACCATTTTATGGTCTTTTGAATACCGTCCGCAAACTTTGTTTCGGGGAGCCACCCCAGTTCATCATGAATCTTGGTAGGGTCAATCGCATAGCGCAAGTCATGACCTGCACGATCTTTAACATAGGTGATAAGGCTTTCCGGCTTGTTTAGATGCTTCAAAATCAATTTCACTATGTCTATATTCCGCATTTCATTATGCCCGCCGATATTGTAAACTTCCCCGATTCGCCCTTTCTCCAAAATTAACGTAATCGCCTTGCAATGATCCTCCACATACAGCCAGTCACGGACATTCAGACCTTCGCCGTAAACAGGCAGAGGCTTATCGTTTAACGCGTTGGCAATCATGAGCGGTATCAATTTTTCTGGAAAGTGATAAGGTCCATAATTATTTGAGCACCGACTGATTGTAACAGGCAAATTATAGGAAATATGACAAAACCAGTAAATCAGCAGCCGCCTTACTCGACGAATACGGGCTTGAAGTATGTATAGGCGTGGTTTCGGTAAACAATAGCTCAGGCTTGTCCAACGGTAAATCACCATACACCTCATCGGTAGATACCTGATGAAAACGAACATTCCCAAAAGTTCGGCAGGCGTCCATCAAAACCCCTGTACCAACAATATTTGTTTGAAGAAATAATCCCGGATCCAGAATGGAACGGTCCACATGAGATTCAGCGGCAAAATTGATAACCGCGTCCGGCTTTTCTTCCTCGAAAATTTGATGAATTCTTTCACGGTCGCAAATGTCCGCTTTGATGAATTTGAAATTGGGGTGATTTGACACGGGTTCAAGCGTTTCGAGGTTACCGGCATAGGTTAGCTTGTCCAGCACGACGATGCGCCAGTCAGGGTGGTGATTGATGGTGTAGTGGACGAAATTTCCGCCGATAAATCCGGCACCACCGGTAATGAGGATGGTCATTATGGCTTTATCTCCCTTATACTATTTTTTTAGAAACATTTGAGTTATAATTTGAACCGAATGGTTTAAATCCCTTTTGTAAAATATAAACTCAATAATCAAAGCCAAAACGGTTGATACAACTGCACATAGGAAACAGTCAAGAATCCATATGCTCCATGTTATAGCTTTTGGTAAAACATACGAAAATGCAAACACAAGGAATATACCCATCAATAAAAATAAAACTCTCTTGACAAAATAAAATTTATCTCTTTGTAATAAATTGTTTGATGAATAATTGGCATATGCAAATGCCCTGTATACTTCCCCACACAGTAAACCTATAGCGGCACCGATGATACCTAATGGTATTGTTAAGCCAACAGACAAGCTTACGGTTAACACGGTGCTTGTTATATCAATAGGCATCGTCTTTTTGAAATGACCTTTTGTGAATGTCATAATCATTGTTATACGCTGTAAACATGTGAATAAATAAGCGATAACAATGATTATAGCAAATATCGGTTGATAATAATTTGCATCTTTTATCCCGCTTGTGTATAAGCTAATAAAAGGCGTAATCATAGATACCGCTGTGCCAAATAAAACGGTATATATGATAAAAATGATTTGTTCAACGGATTTTATCTTCTGTAAAATGGTTTCTTTATTCTCTGTATTTACAACATT
>CAZYRV010000055.1:9834-10281 GCA_964649485.1 uncultured Oscillospiraceae bacterium
TAGGGTAATAATAATAATACCTGAACTTTTTGAAACAAATTCACTTAGGCTTTTTCCGAGTGCAGACCATTTTTGTTTAAGTATTTCAATATCTATCGGCACACGCTTTTCTAAATTATATAGTTTCCTGACACAAAGGCGTAAAAATGGAACCTGTATAACTAATACTAACGCCGCAACCCCTTTGGCCAGTCTAAGATCGTATCCGTTTAGTATAAGTATCGCTGCTAAAACACTTCCGATAAGGGTGAGTATTGCTTGAGTAAAGTAGATTACATTTGATTTTTGATCGGCGTTTAATACTATAAGGCTGGAAAGGCCTAAAAAGTACTGTATACACATACCAAAGCCAAGAATAAGAACAAAAGAAAACGAATAAGTCCAGTCGAATTCGCCTATAACCACAAAAGGGTATACAACAGAAACAACTAATAAGTAAAGAATCGC
>CAZYRV010000055.1:10291-11234 GCA_964649485.1 uncultured Oscillospiraceae bacterium
ACTTTATTTATAAACTTGCTAACAGTTTTTTGTATCACGCTTACCCTGTAATAGTCTTTTTTGGACAGGGGTTCAAATAATGCATACTGTGCTAAAGAACTTACCCCCCCTTGAAAAAGCTGCGCTACTGTAACAAACTGCATAATTGATGCTACAAGCCCATTGTACTCCGAACCATAGGCAACAAGGATTAAACGAGGTAGAATAAACCCAGCTAAAATGGTTGCCAATGCATTTGATATACCGGCAATAGAATTTAAAATCAATTTTTTTGTTCTCAAAACGTGACTCTTTCAACCCTTTCCGTAATAAACTAAATGAAGAACTGTAAAATGGTACACCAATTTTTTACTATACATTCCCGGAATATAGCAAACAAAGAATACTCATTACAGTAAAAATCTTATTAGCTAAACTTTATCAATTTAATAAAAATTTAATCGGTTTTTTCACAAATTGCGGTATTAATGTCTTTAGTCTTTCAAATCCTGTAAAAGCGATTTTTCTAGAAGAATAATATCCATTGCTTTCGTAAGCTTGCCAAAAAGCATTATATTTCTTAGGTTTATCATGTGAATTAACAATAGCTGAATTTATCTTAAGAATTGCAGGTTTCATATCATCAGATATATATTTATACACTAATTCTTGCTTGATATTTTCAAAAAAATCATTGCTCTTTTCATTATGCAAAAGTACAATCGATGTACCATAAGGACTAAAAATATCAGGAACCAATTTCTCAGGAGTCGGAAAATCACCCATAGAAATATCAGCCCAACTTCTTTCAAAGCCCCTAAAGTCGCAGTGAAAACAATTTGGACGTAAGGTATAGAATTTTAAAAATTGCTGATAAAAATAGTCTTTCGATGCCTTACGGAAACGGAAACGGAAACGGAAACGGAAACGGAAACGGAAACTATATTCCGTACTTTTACAATTT
>CAZYRV010000055.1:11296-11558 GCA_964649485.1 uncultured Oscillospiraceae bacterium
GGACTTGTAACACCGTGGCAAATCAAGTCTACACAAATTAAGTTTTCTTTCTGAGACAGTTTCTCTCCTAAAAAGGATTTTAAACCCGCTATTTGACAAGGAGTGCCTGAAAAAAGCACCAAAGTGCCTTTTCGGACAAATTCACGCGCTTGTTTAAAACAAGAACCAATATCGCTTTGCACATATTTACTACCAAGAATAGGTGTTAATTCCTCTCTTGTCATAGCAAGTGTATGAACCACTTTGTTGTTATGCAAAGAAG
>CAZYRV010000055.1:11568-12406 GCA_964649485.1 uncultured Oscillospiraceae bacterium
ACATAATTTGCTAAAATCTGAAATATTGCTCCACTCGAAGAGCCATTCAGCATAAGCTCATCGTTTTGGGCTCTACAAGCAATGACCTCCGAACGTATTTCCTTAGGCTGAGGTTTTTGTGGGCAAACATTGTCGCATAAATGACAAGTTGTTTTCTTCGCACACCCATCACAAGTTGGATAGTCAAATCCATGCGAATCCCTAACCATTCGGCAAAATCCATCCGGACATATTTGTACGCAAGCTCCACAACCTGTGCAGTTTTCTTTGTCACGCATTCTCTACGCCTCATTTGTGAATAATTTTTTTAATTCGTTTTCAAATATATCAAGCAAACCTTGTGCTTTTGCATTAGCCGAAACAGCGGCGGCTTTAATTTCTTCTCTTTTATGAAAATGCTCAACACACTGGTCAACAACTTTATCGACATCATCTTCAGATTGTAAATCAATTACATATGGATAATCCAAGTTTCCATACAAGCCTGTAAATTTTCTTGAATACCCAACTGGAACAGTAGGCACTTCGGACGAAACAGCGGCAATAGTTGCGTGCATACGACTTCCAATAAAGAAGTCCATAGAGGAGATATAGCTTTTAGCTTCTATGGCTGAAGTAAAAATGTCTGATAAAACCGTTTGAGGATATTCATCCACTAATTGTTTAGAGAAGTATAAATCATTGTCTTCAATATCTGTTCGTGTGGTAATTACGTGAGGGATTATATGTACTTCTACATTATCAAGCGCAATAAATTTCTCAATAAGCTTTCTTATGAATATGTTATAGTCTACATTTAGGCTCATGTTTGAATACTGAGCCTTGTTTTTAAATTGCG
>CAZYRV010000056.1:0-4049 GCA_964649485.1 uncultured Oscillospiraceae bacterium
AGAACGCTGGCAAAGCTCGGTTGACGACGGTTAAGCTATACTTCAATATTAAAAAAAAACAATAAATCAAGAGGTAATCGTGAACAGCAAAAAAATCCGGCTGATTTCAAGGATTTATGATGAGAAACACCGATACTAGGTTCACATAAAAACAAAAAAGCAGTATCCCGTAAGATACTGCTTTTATTTGTGTAAAATTACTTGATTTCGATTTTAGCGCCGGCTTCTTCAAGCTTTGTCTTAAGCTCTTCAGCTTCTGCCTTGGAAACAGCTTCCTTAAGAGCCTTAGGAGCTGATTCAACAACTTCCTTTGCTTCCTTAAGACCAAGACCGAGAATGTCCTTAACAGCCTTGATTACGCCCATCTTGGATTCGCCAAAGCTTGCGAGAATTACGTCAAACTCTGTCTTTTCCTCAGCGGCAGCCGCACCGGCAGCAGGAGCAGCAACTGCAACAGCAGATGCGGAAACACCAAATTCTTCTTCAAGAGCCTTTACAAGCTCGTTAAGCTCGAGGACAGAAAGTCCCTTAACTTCTTCAATAAACTTTAAAATCTTTTCTGAAGCCATTTTATTTTCCTCCGTAAATTTAATTAATTAGGTTTAAGCAGTCTGCTGCTTTTCGATTTCGCTTATTGCGATTGCAAGCTTTTGAATAGGTGCGTTGAGAGTATAAACAAGCTGTGTAAGCAATGTTTCGTAGCTCGGAAGCTTGGCATACTTTTCAACTTCTTCTGCTAAGATTGCTTCTTTTCCGACAAAGCCGAGCTTTATCGTGAAAGCGCCCTTAGAAGCCTCAACCTGCTTGTACAAAAGCTTAGGTGCGGTGATGATGTCGTCCTTGGAAATTGCAATTGCGGTTGTGCCTTCAAGCGCTTCGTCAAGACCTGTGATTCCTGCTTTTTCAGCCGCACGCTTAAGCATTGTGTTCTTGACGACGAAATATTCGATTCCCGCTTCACGAAGCTCTTTACGAAGCTTTGTGTCGTTTTCTACATTGATACCCTTGTAGTCAACAAGCACACCGCCCTGAGCGCCGCTCAGCTTTTCGACGATTTCATCGACAAGCCCTTGCTTTTTCACCAGAATTTTTTCACTTGGCATTTCTTTTCACTCCTCCGTTAAGATTTGTGCTGTTCAAATCAGAAAGCCCTTTTCACAAGGAAAAGGGCGTAATAAGCATTACTTCCCATTCCTCGGCAGGCGGTTCCCCTTTAAAGCCAATGGCTGCCTGCTGTCTTTAGAACAGCATATATACAATATCATAAAAAATATGAATTGTCAAGTGTTTTGTATAGATTTATTCGGTTATACTCCGAATTTTGCAGTCGAAACCTTTACGCCGGGGCCCATTGTGGAAGCAATGGTGCACGAGCGAATATAAGTTCCCTTTGCAGCGGCAGGCTTTGCCTTAACAACAGCTTCAAGAAGCGTGTTGAGGTTCTGCTCAAGCTTTTCCTTACCGAAAGAAGCCTTGCCGATAGGGCAGTGAATTATGTTGGACTTGTCCAAACGATATTCAATTTTACCTGCTTTTGCTTCTGTTACGGCTCTGCCTACATCAGGGGTAACTGTTCCTGCTTTAGGGTTCGGCATAAGACCACGAGGACCGAGAATCTTACCCAAACGACCGACAACACCCATCATATCAGGGCTTGCGATTACGACTTCAAAGTCCATCCAGCCGCCAGTAATCTTTGCGATTGTGGTTTCGTCGCCGATATAATCAGCGCCGGCAGCCTCTGCGTCCTTGATTTTGTCGCCCTTGCAGAAAACGAGGGTTCTGACTTTTTTACCTGTTCCGTTTGGGAGAACGACCGCACCGCGAACCTGCTGGTCAGCGTGACGGGAGTCAACACCCAAGCGAATGTGAATTTCTACTGTTTCGTCAAATTTTGCCTTTGCCGTGTCGCAAACAAGCGAAAGCGCATCGGCAGGCTCATATGATTTTGTTGTGTCAACAAGCTTTGCGCCGTCGACATATCTCTTACCATGCTTCATTTATAATCCTCCGAGTGGTTTGACGGATTGTCTTGCAATCCTCCCACTTAATATTATTGTTTATGTTTACTCAGCAATCTCAACACCCATAGAACGAGCAGTTCCTGCGACCATTGATATAGCCGCCTCAATGCTTGCTGCGTTTAAGTCGGGCATTTTTGTTTCGGCAATTGCCTTAACTTGATCCTTAGTGAGCTTTGCAACCTTTGTCTTATTCGGCACGCCAGAGCCGCTGATAAGAACGCTTGCAGGCGGAGTTTTTGTGATAAAGGAAAAGCTTCTGTCTGCGTAAACTGTGATAACAACGGGAATTATAAGTCCTGCGTCGCCCTTGGTGCGCTCGTTAAATTCCTTTGTAAATGCCATGATATTGACACCGTGCTGACCAAGCGCGGGACCAACCGGCGGAGCAGGAGTTGCCTTTCCTGCCGGAATTTGCAGCTTTATATAGCCAGTTACTTTCTGGGCCATTTTAATTTACCTCCATTAAAACTTGAAAATTAAATTTTCTGAACATTCGCGATTTCGATTGTTGCGGGTGTTTCGCGTCCGAACATCGATACGGTAACCTGAACAGTTCCGTTTGCCTTGTCAATTTCCTGAACCTTGCCTTCAAAGCCCTCAAGCGCCCCTGCGACAATCTTTACGATTTCGCCTGTTGCAAAAGAAATTTCAGCGGGCTTGCGCTCTACACCAAGGCTTGCAACTTCCTCATCGGTGAGGGGAACAGGCTTAGATCCAGGGCCTACAAAGCCCGTGACACCTCTTGTATTGCGGCAGATATACCATGACTCGTCAGTCATAACCATCTTGACATAGACATAGCAGGGGAAAAGCTTTGTTTCCACCTGTCGCACTTTTCCGTCCTTTTCCTCCGTCACAACCTCGACGGGAACCATGACCTCCTCGATAAGGTGACGAAGACCGCGGTTGTCAACAACAGTTTCGATGTTGCTTGCAACCTTGTTTTCATAGCCGGAATAGGTGTGTATAATATACCATTTAGCCTCTGACATAATATCCCCTTAACCTTTAATTTAAGACTGCTTGAAAACCAAAATGTTTATCCAATCAAAAAGCGAATCAAGACCCCAAATGCAAAGACTGCTTATGATGATGACGACCAAAACAACAATTGTGTTATTGATAACTGTTTTTTTGGAAGGCCATACAACCTTGCTGAATTCGGATTTTGTGTCCTTGAAAAACTTTTTCAGGGATTTTTTCGGTTTTTTGGGCTGGGGGGCGGATTTCTTCTTCTTTTCGTCAGCTTTGGACACGCTTGCCTCAAGCTCCTTCGCCATAATTCACCCTCCTACTTTGTTTCCTTGTGAGGAAAATGCGCTCTGCAAAACGGACAGTACTTTTTCATCTCAAGTCTGTCTGGATTGTTCTTCTTGTTCTTCATTGTGTTATAGTTGCGTCTTCCGCACTCTGTACACGCCAATGTGACTTTCACTCTCATTTTCGGCACCTCCTAATTTTAATTGCCCTTTGGGCTTTTGCCTCCCTCATCATGAGGTTTTATGCGCTTAAAATACGCACAAAAAAAACACCCTCTTCCGAGGTAATTCAATCATATCATATTTACATAAACTTGTCAAGCTTTTTATTAAACTTTTTTAATAAAACATAAAATTTTTTTACAGGACTTGAAATCTATTATTATAGGTGTTATAATAGCTTAAATCGAAATTACGAAAACCAGTGGAAGGATAGGTGAAAAGATGCTCAACTGTAATTTTAATGAAAAATTTGTAAAAGAGGGGCTTACCTTTGACGACGTACTGCTTGTTCCTGCAAAAAGCGATGTTACGCCAAACGGGGTAAGCCTTAAAACTATGCTCACCAAGGAAATATCACTTAATACACCGATTATGACGGCGGCAATGGATACCGTAACTGAGGCGAAAATGGCAATAGCAATCGCGCGCGAGGGCGGAATCGGCGTTATTCACAAAAATATGCCGATTGAAATGCAGGCTGATGAGGTTGACAAGGTAAAGCGCTCGGAAAACGGCGTAATTGTCAATCCTTTTTTTCTCACAC
>CAZYRV010000056.1:4059-4793 GCA_964649485.1 uncultured Oscillospiraceae bacterium
TAATGGTAAAATATAAAATTTCGGGCGTTCCTGTTGTTGAAAACGGCAAGCTTGTGGGAATAATCACAAACCGTGATATGCGGTTCATCGAAAACTATAACATAAAAATCGGCGAGGTTATGACCAAGGAAAACCTTGTCACAGCGCCGATCGGAACTACTTTAAAGCAGGCGCAGAGCATCTTGCGCGAGCATAGGATTGAAAAGCTCCCGCTTGTTGACGAAAACGGCTATCTCAAGGGCTTAATCACCATCAAGGACATTGAAAAAAGCGTTCAGTACCCAAACACCGCACGTGACAAGGGCGACAGGCTTCTCTGTGCGGCGGCAATCGGTGTTTCTGCCGACATGATGGAGAGGGCGACAGCGCTTGCGAATGCACAGGTTGACGTGTTTGTTCTCGACTCGGCGCACGGACACAGCAAGAATATTCTTGAAGCTGTATACAGAATAAAGAATGCTTTTCCGCATATCGGGCTTATCGCCGGAAACATTGCCACGGCGGCGGCGGCAGAGGATTTGATTGCGGCGGGCGCTGACACTATCAAGGTCGGAATCGGCCCCGGCTCGATTTGTACAACCCGTGTTATTGCGGGAATCGGCGTTCCGCAGATTACGGCTGTTTACGACTGTGCGTGTGCGGCGGTAAAGCACGGAATCCCTGTAATTGCCGACGGCGGCATCAAATATTCGGGCGACATCGTAAAGGCTCTTGCGGCGGGCGCAAACATGGTT
>CAZYRV010000056.1:4803-9599 GCA_964649485.1 uncultured Oscillospiraceae bacterium
TTATGCTCGGCTCTATCCTTGCGGGCTGTGACGAATCTCCCGGTGAAAGCGAAATTTATCAGGGCAGACGCTTTAAGGTTTATCGTGGAATGGGAAGCCTTGCCGCAATGAAAAAAGGCTCTGCCGACCGATATTTTCAGGATAAGAACCAAAAGCTTGTTCCAGAGGGAGTCGAGGGACGTGTTCCTTACAAGGGAGTGCTTGCGGACACGATTTACCAGCTCGTCGGCGGAATCCGTTCGGGCATGGGCTATTGCGGTGCGCATAACATTCCGGAGCTTCAGGAAAACGCACAGTTTGTAAAAATTACAGGTGCGGGTCTTCGTGAAAGCCACCCTCACGACATATATATTACTAAGGAAGCGCCGAATTACAGCGCAAGCATATAATATGGAAAACGTTATTCTTATCGGAATGCCGTCCTGCGGAAAATCGACAATCGGCGTAATTCTTGCAAAAACTCTCGGCTTGCATTTTGTCGATACGGATTTGGTGATTCAAAGCCTTGAGGGCAGGCTTTTGCAGGAAATAATCGATGAGGACGGGCTTGATTATTTTTTTCGTGCGGAGGAGAAGGCAATTCTTGCCGTAAGCCCCGAAAAGCCTTCCGTTATCGCAACGGGGGGGAGCGTTGTTTACAGCGAAAAAGCAATGCTTCACCTGAAAACGCTTGGCAAAACGGTGTATATAAAGCTTCCTCTTGACGAGATAAAAAAGCGGCTTACCAACATCAAAACCCGTGGTGTCGCAATAAATAAAGGGCAGACAATCGACGAAATTTACGACAAGCGCATTCCTCTTTACGAGCGTTATGCCGATATAACGGTTGATGCGAATGGGAAAAGCTTTGAGGAAATAATCGGTGTTATGTCAAAGCTGTTATGATTATTAAAGCCGCAGTAAATTAATACTGCGGCTTTGTTTTTACGGCAACAAACGGTTGCGGAAAATCAACTATTGCTTTATTTACATATCGTTTTTTTGGTGTTATAATCAGAAAAACGCAAGGGGGTAAAGGTATGAATTTTTCGGAAAAACTAAAGATGCTGCGCAAAAGCAGTGGGATAACACAGGAAGAGCTTGCTGAAAACCTTTATGTTTCACGTCAGGCGGTTGCGAAATGGGAGGCTGGGCAGGCTTTTCCTGATATAAGCAATCTTATAGAGATAAGCGAGCTTTTCCATACTACGGTTGATTATCTCGTAAAGGAGGACAGCTGTGTAAAAAAGCCTGATTTGCTTTGTATCAATCAAGTTGAGATTGCGGATTTTCTTGTTGCCGCAAAGAAAAAAACCTATGCGGGTAAGGGGGCTGAAAGCCAAAGTATTCGTCCGTTTTCGCATGACTATGAGTTTTCAGAAGGTGAGTACACTTATATTGATACATATTATGGCGGCGAATGTTTTTGCGGTGAGGAAACAGTTTGGCACAAGGGCAAGCCGATTTTTTCAATGAATTATTGCGGTCGGGTTTTGGACAAGGGCTTCAGCGGCGATTTTCTCAAGGCTGCACTGCTTGCCGTACCGCTTGACAAGCCGTTTCGTGGGCCTAAGTTTTATCAGGAAAGAGATTCAATGTATAGTTGCAAGGTAAACGGCGACATTGAATGGTTTCAGGGCTTTGAGGAAATATCGCTCGAAAACGTAAGGGTTTATGAGGGCTTTTTTCATGGCAGTACGCTTAGGTAATCTTATTAAAACAGCGGAAAACCCACTTCAAAGTGTGAATAGGGAATTTCTGGTCTTTGTGCGGTGATGCCCTAGAAAAAATAAAGCGGCGATTTTTCGCCGCCTTTTTTATACTGTTAATTCAATCACACTTTTCGGGTCAATCCACTTTCCACTATCCTTAAGACCAAAGTGTAAATGCGGCGCATCGGCAATTTCAATTTTCACGCTCTGCCCCACTGTTCCAATTACGTCGCCGCCGCTTACTTCCCGCCCTGCCTTAAAGGGAATTATCGGCTCAATGCAGAAAAGCGCTTGACAAAAGATGTAAAGCTAGGTATAATAATACCATAGCATTGTTCAATATACCAAAATTTCATACGAAGACTTCTCAAGTTGGTTTATAGAAGTAATCGGTTATGCTTCAAGTATATGAGGAGATAAAATTATGAAAACCAGATTTAAAATTACATATATTGGACTAATGTGTATCGGTCTTGCGTTGTGTTCGGTAAACACCCCATCAGAAGGGGACGTTATTTCCGCATTAACCACGGACGCTGAAAATTCGTCCTTTTCGGCAGGTGCGGTTCAAACGACTGTGCCTTTGCCGCAAAGCGAGGCTGAAACAACTTCCGCCCAAAATAATCCCGAATATACGACTTCGCAAACTGAAAATGAATTGTATAAAACGCCAACCGAAAACATTTATTATTATTATGAAAAAAATTCAGATGAAAACAGCCTAAGTTTAAGTTCGCAGAGCTCGCTTTACATAATGGAAAGCGCCATTATCACGGAAGCTATTGATATCTACTTTGACAGCGTGCAGAATCCCGAGCTTTTCAGCGAATACGGCTGGTATAACGGCGACGATTTAATACGAAACGCCGATAATTTTTGCAAAGTAAAATCCGGCGATAAAATCAATGATTATTATGTTTCCGAAGCGACGACATATTTTAAGCGAGTAGGGGACAGTTATGAGCCGCTGTCGCAGAATTTGAAGCTTAAAGGCGACGCTGCTTTAAAAGGTATTTTGTATCGAACAGGCAGAGAAGCGCCTTTTTGGATGAGCGAGGATACTATATTTTTCTATCCTTATGCCGAATCAATAATCGAAAACCAATTGCCGATTCTTGTGACAAACCAAATGGGCGGTTATTGCTTTCGCGGCGACAATTTTTCCTTTTTCACTGATACATTCCTACTATCTTTAGGTGATGTGGACAGCTTTGAAAGAGAAACCGGCATCCTTCTTGAAGGGAATTTTTCTGAGGCGGAAATAACAGCTTCCGGCTTTGACTTAAATTGGTCGGAAACTAAATCGGGAGAAGCTATATCAACTGCGGAGATTGTGTCAGTAGAGATACTGTGATGAAAGTAATTCTCCAAAAATTAATCCAGATTCTGAATTTAATATACGCATTATGGGAAAGGAACCAATATGGGAAAATTAAAAATCATTTCAGGCTTATTAG
Source organism: uncultured Oscillospiraceae bacterium (assembly GCA_964649485.1). Lineage (GTDB taxonomy): Bacteria > Bacillota > Clostridia > Oscillospirales > Ruminococcaceae > JAAYSD01. The sequence continues at coordinate 7,952 of CAZYRV010000056.1, forward strand.
TTTTGGCATTAACATTTTCAGCCTGCGACAAATCAAATATTTCTAATGAAACAGCCCCGTCGAGTGGCTCATCTGTGAATAGCAGCACTGAAACGAGCAAAATCACAAAGAATGCTAGCTCTGATGTAAACGACAGTTGCTTAATCGCCGCCGAAAATGCAGCAAATATTGTCATGTCAATCGACCGTAAAAATGTCAGAGCGCTGGTAACCGTTTCGCTTATAGATTTTTCGCTTGACGGCTTTCCCGAGCTGGTAATTTCCTACGATGTGGGAAACGGCAACTCCTTTGTCGAAAACGATGTATATGATTTACAATCCGGAAACAATGAGAGCATTTTTTCGTTTCGTTCGTCGGGAATATCAAGAGATTATGAAGAAAGCGTGTTTTTATATGAAAATTATGAGGCTGAAAAATTCTACGCTTTTATTTATGGGGTTGATTCGGGGAATTATTTGAAAGCCGAATTTGTAGATAAATTAAGTTATCAGAGCGACGAATACAGCGTTTTAAATGTTTTTTCAGCGAGAAAATCTACGGACGAAAGCGCTGAAAGCGAGTTTTTTTACGACGGAAAAGCGACTGATGAAATAACGCTTGAGAGGGAAAAGTCTAAGTGGTTTTCCAATCTGAGCGAATGCGAATTTTCATGTGAACAAATATCGATTGAAGTTGACGACTGGAATAACGAAGAGGCTTTGGAAGAGCTGTTCGAAAGCAAATTAACCGTTGCCTAAACTCTAAATGAGTAATACCGTTCGTTTTGTCTGCGCACGTTTTCAAACTTTATTGTCTGAAGAAGCTTTTTATTTTTGAAAACACGCTTTATCGTGGAAAGGGAATCTTAAATGAATAAAAAAGCAATCAAATTAATTGCTGTTTTGGCATTTCTAGCGCTGATGACCTGCTTAGCTCCATGGGTGGGTGAAATGTTATATTTTAACTATTATGATGTTTTAGACAAGCCAAATATTTTTGAGATGAGTGATGCAAGACTTCAGTTTTATAGTCATTCCGATAATGAGTATAATGTTCGCAGATTTTTTATTGTTAAAAAGCACCCGGAAAATTTTAATGATTTAGACACAATGATTATGCAGTATGTGGAGTCAGAAAATTTGATTTCTCAGTCGACAGAGTTTCAAAGGATGCTCGAAGTTAAATACCGCAGTTATGATTTTGCATTTTGGTTTTATCTGCCTGAAAGTGAGGTCTTATACAAAGCCCAAAACTATTCACATACATGGTCAAGTCAGGAGTTCGCTGAAAATCTACTTGCCACCATTTATTATGATATATCAAGAAATGAAATCCGTGTTTCTTATTATGAAGACAATTCAATAGTTGGCGGGGAAGTTTTTAGAACTACAAGAAACGCTTCTGACATTTAAGGCTTCACCGCACAAAAACCAGAAACTTCCTTGACGGCACGCTTGCTGGTGCTTTTCGCCGATTTTATCGTCAAAATTCCTCGAAATACGGAAGTATTTCTGCGGATTTATCCGCAAATCGTCTGAAAATCCCTGCGCAATCACACCACCATCTTTGTGCGGTGAAGCCTTAATGCCGATATGTGGAGCGAAATTACCTCTTGACTTGTTATTTCTTATGTGATAAAATATTACACAGGGCGGAACAACACCCGCCC
>CAZYRV010000056.1:9624-11661 GCA_964649485.1 uncultured Oscillospiraceae bacterium
GGTTACGCATGGCAGATATAAAACAGATAGTACGTGATACTATAAAAAACATTCATTTTACAGACGGCAAGGATTGTGATGAGTATTCAGAAGATTTCGTGCGCATTTCGGGCAGAGGTACGATAATCACCTTACTGCAAGCCGACTCGATAGACGCTCTATCTGCTCCTTTTTATTGGGCGGATAATCAGAAACACGCCACGCAATATTATTATCATACAGTTGTTTTGGTCAGAGAGCAGGGCATTGACTATATAGTTGATTTGACATCAGACCCGATTTTATATAGATTTACTGATTTTGTGTGCCTTTTAAAAAAGCATAACAATAATAAAAGATTTTATTGGGCAAGAATAAGCGGTATTCAAGCAGGCGCTTGGCGTAAGCCCCCAAAGATTTTATTCGGAAATAAGAAAGCAGAGGTTTTATAATATGAGTGCGACCGATAATATTAAGTCTAGAGCTTTTATTAATTGTAAATACAACTACGCTAAAATCGGCCTGTCCGAGTATCTTATGGACATAAGATTAAAGGCTTGGCAGATGATGCTGAACGACCCGAAGCTTATGGCTCAGTGTTCGGAGAATAAAGGCAACGCAACGGCACTTCTTAAACAAATAGACAAGAGTATATTTGGGAATACAAAGTGGGTTGATATTTCAAGCTTATCCGCACCAAGCTCCCCTGTCTTAGCCGAACTGGCTAAGCTTACAAAGCTCGCCAAGGAGAGTTTTGTTTGGCAAAAAGGGTTGAGTACATCTCTGATTTTTAAGGCAAAAGCCCCCATCAAAAACTGCACCGTTTATATCAACAAGGTAAGGTCGGGCGGGGGATTGCATATGTCCAACGTGATTTTATCAGAGGGAACATCGTTCCTTATAGACTCTTGTATGCATAGCTATCAAGGCGACTCGTTTTCAATTTCCTTTTGCTTTGATAATTACGGCATTATCTTTAAGTACGGCGACTCTGCGACAGGAATGAAAGGTGTTAAATCCTTGACTGTCACGACCTTTATTGACACAGGAACAGAGAAATACGCAACAAGCTATGAATCAATGAATTTTTAAACAACTTTATGCGGCTTTCAAAACTTATTTTGTACCGATTTTAAGCGTGTAGAGCAACTTAAAGCTTTTGTAACATGGGCTTTGTTGAGCATTTTGATCCGTAGATAGAAGGCGACGAAATGGAGCAGCGGCGTGTAAGGCTTAATGCTGATACATGGAGTGACATAAAGGAGGGCTAGTATGCAAAACTCACGCAAAGAAACACCACAGTACATTGTATCGTATGCGATACTTGAAAAGGAAGGTAGATTTTCACTATCTGACATTCTCGAAAGTGTCCAAAGCCGAATTATAAATATGTTTGATAGTGTAGAGCAACTTAGAGCTTTTATCAAGCGCAGGCTTGACGAACTCTGTGACATGGGCTTAGTCAGACAAACAGAGGTCTATTATTTCTCAGTTTAATATTCACGCTCAGGCTTAATGGCTTGGGCGTTTTTATTTTATACTGAATCCCGATTAGAGCATTTCATTCAGGAATTAGTATTAAGCACTCCTTCACAGGGGTGCTTTTTCTTGACATTAATCGACATATTTATTACTTATACTATATATATTCTATATTATTACATATTGTTCATAAATAGTTTACAATCATATTATTACTTTTTAATTCCTTATATGGTATAATGTTGTTTGTTATTACAAGTAATAACAAATTTATTTAAAGAAGATTATTCATGAAGAATACTATTATGACCAAAAGCAAAAAGCTAGTTTCTGCTTTTATGGCGGGAATTATAACTTTATCAGCTATGCCGTTTGCTGCCATTAGCGCCTCTGCTGATTCGTCACAGCAGAAATACCCCTACGTTATGTTTGCCGAGGATAAGCAAGGCGGAATTTCAATAAATGCTACTGGATTAAGCATAAACGGTGATGTTTACACAAACGGAACGTTTTACTCTGCCTATCAATACGGCAATGTTAACGGGAAAATTGTTGATATTGATGATATTGAAAATA
>CAZYRV010000056.1:11693-12166 GCA_964649485.1 uncultured Oscillospiraceae bacterium
GTTACGGAAATAACAACTATTGCCGAAACGACTATTGAAAATGATGTAGTTGAAATTACCACAGCAACAGAAATCCCTATTGCTGAAGTTTCTGAAACTGCACCTATTCAAGCTCAGTCAATCGCAGAAACTGCACAGAGTTTGCCAGATACTTCACCTGTTCAAGTTGAGCCTATTGGTGAAATTCTTGTCACTTCAGAAACTTTAGCTACTGATATGCCAGTTTTAACCGCAGAAGCCACTCCTGTAAACATTATTCCTGAAACAAGCGTTACAAATACAGTGGAAACAGTGGCGACAAGTGCCGAAACTGAACCCGTTGAACTGCCCGCAACAGAAACTGAAGCCAGCGAATCGTCCGAAAATACAGACGAAAGCACGGCTTATGCTTCCACTGAAATCCCTGATGAATTCGATGTAAACAGTGAAATGCCTTACATACACAACAAGCTTTACAATCAATGTTTTATAAA
>CAZYRV010000057.1:0-7817 GCA_964649485.1 uncultured Oscillospiraceae bacterium
CCGCCGTGTTCGCCGCAGATGCCGAGCTTGATGTTCGGTCTGGTCTGACGTCCGAGGTCAGCCGCCATCTTGACAAGCTTGCCAACGCCCTTCTGGTCGAGTCTTGCAAACGGATCAGATTCGTAAATCTTCTTCTCATAGTAAGCGTCGAGGAACTTGCCTGCGTCGTCACGTGAGAAGCCGAATGTCATCTGTGTAAGGTCGTTTGTACCAAAGGAGAAGAACTCCGCTTCCTTTGCGATTTCGTCAGCCGTAAGAGCCGCACGGGGAATCTCAATCATTGTACCAACATGATATTCAAGCTTTACGCCGGCTTCCTTGATAACTTCATCAGCAGTTGTTACGACGATATTCTTGACATACTGAAGCTCCTTGATTTCGCCGACAAGCGGAATCATGATTTCAGGAACAAGGTTCCAGTCTCCGCACTCCTCTTTCACCTCGATAGCAGCCTCCATAACAGCTCTGGTCTGCATCCTTGCGATCTCAGGATAGGTAACAGCCAGACGGCAGCCACGGTGACCCATCATCGGGTTGAATTCGTGGAGGCTTGAAATAATGTTCTTTACGTCAGCAACAGTCTTGCCCTGTTCCTTAGCAAGTGCGGCAATGTCGTCCTCATCTGTGGGAACAAATTCATGAAGCGGCGGGTCGAGGAAACGAATTGTCACAGGGTTGCCCTGCATTGCTTCGTAAATGCCCTCAAAGTCGCCTCTCTGCATAGGAAGAGGCTTTGCAAGAGCCTTTTCACGCTGTTCGACAGTGTCGGAAACAATCATTTCACGGATTGCGGCGATTCTGTCAGGCTCAAAGAACATATGCTCTGTACGGCAAAGTCCGATGCCCTCTGCGCCGAATTCGATTGCTTTCTGTGCATCGTGAGGAGTGTCGGCGTTTGTGCGAACCTTAAGGGTTCTGAACTTATCAGCCCAGCCCATGAGAATACCGAAATTACCCGAAATTTCAGCGGGAACAGTCTTGATTGATTCGCCGTAAATGTTACCTGTCGAGCCGTCAAGAGAAATCCAGTCGCCCTCGGTGTAAGTCTTGCCGCCAAGAGTAAACTTCTTGTTTTCTTCGTCCATCTTGATTTCACCACAGCCGGATACACAGCAGGTTCCCATTCCACGGGCAACAACGGCTGCGTGAGAGGTCATACCGCCGCGAACCGTGAGAATGCCCTGTGAATAGTGCATACCCTCGATGTCCTCGGGAGATGTTTCAAGACGAACAAGAACTACTGCCTTGCCTGCCTTGCCCCATTCAGCGGCAGTGTCAGCGTCAAATACAACCTGTCCGCAAGCAGCTCCGGGAGAAGCGGGAAGCGCCTTGCCGATAGGAGTTGCAGCCTTAAGCGCCTTAGCGTCAAACTGCGGGTGAAGAAGTGCGTCAAGCTGTTTCGGGTCGATTTGGCAAACAGCCTCTTCTTCCGTGATAAGCCCTTCCTTAACAAGGTCAACGGCAATTTGAAGAGCAGCGGCAGCTGTTCTCTTACCATTTCTTGTCTGAAGCATGAAAAGCTTGCCTTCTTCAATAGTAAATTCCATATCCTGCATATCACGATAGTGATTTTCAAGAGTGTGGCAGATTTTTACAAAATCGTTGTAAGCCTGCTCGGAAACTTCCTTAAGCTGGTCAATTGTCTTAGGTGTGCGAACACCGGCAACAACGTCCTCGCCCTGTGCGTTCATGAGGAATTCGCCGTAAAGCTTCTTTTCGCCTGTGGAGGGGTTTCTTGTGAAAGCAACGCCCGTTCCTGATGTGTCGCCTGTGTTGCCGAATACCATCATCTGTACGTTTACGGCTGTTCCCCAGTCGGATGGAATGTCGTTCATGCGGCGATAGTAAATAGCACGGGGGTTGTTCCAGCTTCTGAATACGGCTTTAACAGCGCCCATAAGCTGTTCCTTGGGGTCAGAGGGGAAATCCTCGCCGATTTTTGCCTTGTATTCAGCCTTGAACTGTTCCGCAAGGGTCTTGAGGTCGTCAGCATCAAGCTCTGTGTCCTGAGTAACGCCCTTCTTTTCCTTCATATCGTCGATAAGCTGTTCGAAATATTTCTTGCCGACTTCCATAACAACGTCGGAATACATCTGGATAAAGCGGCGGTAAGAGTCATAAGCAAAGCGGCGGTTGTTCGTCTTCTCTGCCATAACCTCAACAACCTTGTCATTCAAGCCAAGGTTTAAGATTGTGTCCATCATACCGGGCATAGAAGCGCGCGAACCCGAACGTACGGAAACAAGAAGCGGGTTTTCAAGTCCGCCGAACTGCTTGCCCGAAAGCTCTTCAAGAGCCTTGAGATGCTCATCAATTTCCGCCTTGACGTCGTCGCTTATAACCTCGCCGTCCTCATAATACTTTGTGCAAGCCTCGGTCGTAACCGTAAAGCCTTGCGGCACGGGCATACCAAGGTTTGTCATCTCGGCAAGGTTCGCACCCTTTCCTCCGAGAAGCTCACGCATTTTGCCGTTGCCTTCTTTGAAATCGTAAACGAATTTCATAGGGTATAGTTCCTCCTCAATTATTTTTATTGGCGATAAAATGGCTTGTCCGAAATTTATTCATTTCAGGCGCAATATTGCCAATTTTATATCACAACTTATATTATAACAGAAGATTAATCAAAATGCTAGTCTTTTTTTAAAAATTCTTTCATTTTTAAACCATAAATTTATTACACTCTTATAAAAGCAAAAAGCGCTCCCAAAATGAGAGCGCTTATAATATTTTTGTTTATAAACAACGCTATACAGGCTCGGTTTTGACGTCAAGCCCAAGCTTTTCAAGCTCTTTAACAAGCTTTTCTGCCTCGTACTCGGCGCAAACCCTTGTCGCCGTAATGCGCACGCCGTTTTGCGGCTTATTTTTCCCCTGTTTTCGGATAAGCTTTGCATAGCCCTTGTACGCATAATTTACATCAATCGCCCCGCCTGCGCCGTCCAGGTTTCCGACCATTGTCGCCCAGCCCTTGCTTACCTCTGCCGCTGTGCCTAATGCCGCAAACTGCCACATTCCCTGCCCAAGCTGGCGCTGTTTTCCCTCTGCCGTCCAGTGCGCCAGCCAAAGCTCAAAGCGTTCGGCAAGCTTTTCGCCGTGAAGCCGGTTTGTGAACCAATCAGGATTCGTGTACAGCATAGGGCAATAGTTCGCCTCCGCTACACGCTCTAAAAAAGCCTCACAGATCAGCGTATACTGCGTTTTTGTCAAGGCAAGCTTGATTAAACTCGAATCCTCATAATCAAACACAATCGGATAATCAATCTCAAGCTTTTGCACCTGTTCAAGCACGAAATCCGCTTCCTTTTGAGCCTCGGCGGGAGTTTTTGCGTACGAATACAGATACACCCCGACATAAAGCCCCGCCGCCTTACAGCCCTCATAATGCTTCATAAAACCGCTGTCAAGCTCTGTTCCAAACCCGAGCCTAAGCATGGCAAATTTGACTTTTTTGCCCTTGTACGAAGCTTTTGCAAGCCTTCTATAATCAACACCTGCGTTATGCACAGAAATGTCAACGCCCAGATATTTTGCCATTTTAATCCTCCCCTTTTTCGTCGCCGCCTGCCTCGGCGCTGTCCTTGACTTGGCGTAGCACCTTTGAAAGTCTTGCGGGAACGGGAAGCCCCGCCTCCGTCGCATTTTCAAGGATAGACACAGCCTCATTGGCAATAAAAAAGATGATGACAGCCCCACGGAGTCCCGAGCCCGTGCCGAAAATCGCCGTATCCGCAACGTTTCCGACGGCGACGACAAGGAAGATAAGCGCCTTTTTGCAAATCCCCCTGAAGCCGATTCGGCTTGAAAGCTCTTTTTTGATAACCGCAACGATAACCCCGCTTATATAGTCTATGCAAACAAGGGCGAGAAGTGCGTAAAAAAGCATATCGGGCGTCCCGAAAACATAGCTTAAAGCCCCGCCTAAAAATGCCGCCGTATATGAAAAAATCTTATCCCATTTCATAGGCGCTCACCACAAAAGCTCATAAACAATCTTCATCGTCTGATTGCTTGTTTTCGTAATCGGGGCGGAAAGATTGTTTATCGTGCCGTGATATTTTGTATAAATTGCGGGCAGCACCTTGCCTGCGTCAGAGTATTGGAAGATGAAAAGCGGCGGATTTATCCCTTTTATGTTAATTGGACGATAAAAGCCACCGTATAAAACAGGAATATACGTCTTTTGCGCGCCAAGGTCAAGAATCTGCCCATAACCAAAAGCGCAGTCCTGTAAAAATCCCCACGAAAACGGCTCTGAAACGTTTTTTGTCAGCTCGAGAATCGGGCCTGAATTTCCTCGCTTGTCAATCGAATATACCTTATAATTATAATAAAAATAAAGCTTATCCTCAAATTCAACGCCTGATTCGCTTATGTACTTTGAAACCAAGTTATTTTCAATCAGATTTTCGATGCTCATTGTTTTTGAATCCTCAAGCTCAAGCGTAATCGGACTAAACCTTTTATATTCGATTGTTTTTGTTGAAGAGCCTGTATACCTTACAAACACAATTTTCCCGTCATTACTCACCGTACAGCCCACCCGTGAATCGTTTGTATAGCCCGCCTCAACCGACTTTACAAGCTCCAGATATTCCGGTCTGGCTTCGGTTTGAAGCCCAAGCTTTGACGTGTTCACTATTGAATATTGATTGATAAAAATCCGATAGGCAGGGCTTGCATTTGTGCTCTCTACGCTCTGCGTAAGAATCTTTCCATCTTCAAAAATGCCCAGAAGAATATCATATCTGCTGTTCGCATACTTGGAAACAGTTTTCCAATAATAGCCGCTCCAAGACGGCCGCTTACGATTTGATTCATGAGATAAGGCTCTAAAAAATCATTGAAATCAGTATCATTTTTAACAAAGCCGCTGTTGCCGCCGTGCTTGCTTGTAAGCGCAAGACAGCGTATTGTTCCGTTTGCCTTGTCTGTGGCAAAATCCCAGACGTGCCGCCACCCGCCCTCAATCTGACCGCTTTCGTTTTCGTTATAGTTGCCTCTAAGCACGTTTGTGCCCGAATAATTCCCGCCTGCGTGCCCGACAAGCGGCGGCGGATTCACCATATCGGGCATAACATTGCTTTTGCTTTCGGTAAGCGTCTGCCCGTAAAGCATAATCCCGCCGTAAAGCGCAGTTGCAACAGGTGAAATCCCTCCGTAAAATTGCGCTGTAGGAAGCCCCATCATCATATACGCCGGCGGCACTGACATAATGTTTTTAATCGCATCAGTAACGAGGTTTTTTTCCTCAGCCTCATAAACCTGCCTGCCCGTATCAGCATCAAAAAGCTGAATTTTTGCTTTGCCCTGCATTTTATTCCTCCTCAATTGAAAATTCGTCGTCTAAATCAGTAAAGATATAGTCAGCCGTAAGGGAAAAGGTTTTGAAGGTTTCGACGTAGGCAGCGTTCGAGCTGCCAAAGCCTTCAGAGCCGCCCGCCCCCTGCCCCACAGCGGTTATTTCAAGCCCATGCGCCGCAATAGCCGCACCTCCCGACGAAAGCTTCGCATAAATAATAATCTTGTTTTTCCCCTGTGGAAGATTTGCCTCAAGATGATAGGCGAAAATGTTCGTGTCCCGTCCCGCCGAAAGCGCAAAACAGTGCTGTTTCTCAAGTCGAATGCCGTTTACCTCATAATAAATATAAAGCGACGATGATGCCGACGGAACAAGCCTTATGTCGGAATTAAGCTGGACAAAGGTTTTCCCCGCACTTCCCACGTCAAAGCGGGCAAGCTGAAGCTCGTCTGTGCCGAGGGATATTTCCGCCGTATTAACCTCCTTGAAAAAGGTTGCGGCAAAATCGGTCCTGATTGCGGAAAGCTCCTCCGCAAGCCTTTCCGTGTCTACAAAGCTTTCCTTATAATAGGGCTGGCGAGAATAAAGCTTTGCGGAAAGCGTTCCGTCATAGAAAAGCTCGATTTCGCTTAAAACAATCTTATAATAATCGTCCTCGTACATATCCTGCACAAGCAGGGTATCGCCCGCTTCAAAATAAGGAAGCCCCCTCATCGAAACGCTTCCGCCGTAAAAATCGAAATAGCCGAAGGTCTTGAAGACGTATTTTGCCGACACCCACGTTGCGAAAGGGTTGTCCGTTTCTATGGTGGTAAGCGGCGCACCCTCGCCGACGATAAGCTCCTCGCTTATACTGTTAAACCTTACAGAGCGTATTGCAGAAGCGTCAACATTCCTCGAAAACTCAATATAATCATCTCGTGAAAGCTTTTCACCCGCATCAGCAAGTGATTTCATGATAAGCCTGCCGTTTCTGTCAAACTTTGCACAGCAGCCGTTTACACCTGCAATATACGAAATTGCCTCACGAAAGGTTATGCCCTCAGGGATTTCACGAATAAGGTCGTCGTTGCAGACAAAGTTCGTCGAAATCCCCGCCTTTGTGCAAACCTCCTTGAAAATAGTTTGAGTAAACGTCGGAAGCAGAATATTGCTTTTATACTCGTCCTCAAGCCGAATCATTCTGTCATAGCAGGTTATGCTGAGTCTGCCCCGCCTTAAATAGCGGTGGGTGATGTAAAACACTCCAAGCGGACACCATTCTCCCGTGCCGTTAAACCTTATATATGGCGTAACAACGCTTTCAAGCGGAAAGGTTGTTTCCCTGAAAAGCTTGAGGTTAAAACGGCTTGCAACCGTTGTGCCTATTGTAATCATATCCTCGTGAACAGCATCGTTTAACGTGAACTCGATTATGTCGCTGTCCGTCAAAAGCGTACTGCCTATATAAACCCGACACTCAACCGTTCTGCCGCTTGCTTTCGCCTGATTTTTATAATAATCCGTTACGCTCCACAAGAAAATCCCCCCTTACCTTTCCTCAAGCACAAGCTTAAGTGTTTTGTAGAAAATGCCGCTGTCCGTGTCGGCAAGCACCTCCGACGGCTGTGACGAAAGGTGAAAATCTCTGGTAATAATCCCTTCTCTGGGGCTCGAAAACGTCACGGGGAAAAATATGCTTTCCGTCGTTTCGTAAAGCCACAAAAGCTCGTCCTCATCAGCAAGCCCGATTGTTATTTCAAGCGTGTATTTCCTCACAACCTGATCGACTATCATGTCGCCGTTCGCATTATAATCAACACGAGAGCGCCGTGTTTTTCGCTCTGCCGAAAAGCCGATAACCCCGTCAACCGCCCTGCCGTTTAAATAAAGCTCCATAATCAACTCCTATCTCAATTTCTGCCGCAAGCCCGCAAAGCGCCGCCGCCAGCGCCATGCCGCCGCTCCAAGCGGCACGGTGGGCTTAAGGCAGATTTATCAAACAATTCTCGGCGTTCCCTCAACCGCAATTTTAAGCTTTACAGCCGACGGCTCTGTCGCTTTTCCGCCGACAATATCACAGGCAAGCACGACTCCGTTCCCAGTCAAAAGCCCGCCGTCGGGGAGATATGCCATGACTGGAATCCTCCTGCTTTTGCCTGTGCCAAAGCGGACGCTCTTGCTTAAAAGATAATCCTGCGCCGCATCTCCGACGATATGCTCGCCCTCAAGCTCCACCGTATATTCATATCCGACGACCTCGCTTTTTGTCGTGCCGTCCAAAAGCCGCACGGTTTCAACCTTTTCCGAAAGCTTCTGGCTTATCGTGTGAAAAGCAGCCCCAAGACTTTCCCAAACAGGGCTTTTTTCCGTACCGATGTTTATGTAAAAGCCCGTGTCGCCGTTAAGCGCAATACCCATTATAACGCACCTCCATAAACATAAACCCGCACAAAGACGGTTGTTTCAAAGATAAAAAAGCCGTTTCTTTTCTCGACAAAAGAGGGTTGCTTTTTTACTCCTGAGTGGATTGTTT
>CAZYRV010000057.1:7827-11406 GCA_964649485.1 uncultured Oscillospiraceae bacterium
TCTTCGACGAGGCCTTTGAAAAGAACAAGTCAAAGCCGCTTCCCGAAAAGGACGGACGGTTCGTAAAAAACCGCACAAGCTCCGAAGCCGCACCCAAAGCGGTTTTTCCGTCCTCCGCCTTGATCCGGAACACAAGCAAAAGCTCCGTGCGATAGTCGCCGTCGATAAAATCCGTGCGTTCGCCGCCACCCGCCGAAAAAACATAAATTCCGCCGCCCTCGGAAAGCGAATCCGCCTTTACGTCAGAAAAAAGCGAAAGCCCTGAATTTACCGCCGTGATAACCTTTGACAGGAAATTTTCTAGAAATGACATAACCCCTCCTATCTCAAAAGGCTTAGCTTTATATGATGAACCCTGCCGCCTTCAAGCACCTGCTTGATTTCGGCAATCCGGTATTCCCGCCCGCCGAAACCGATTTTCTGTTCGGTTGAAAACTCCGTATTAAACGGCTTAGAGCGTGTACAATCATAAAAAAGCACGGCGCTGTCCTCGTTTCTGACAGAGCCGTCAAGCTCTCTCACCTTGCCGCAGACCTCAACCCGAACATTTGAAAGCGTAGTCGCCGAATAAACCTTATTCCCGAAGCTGTCCTCCGAAACAGCGGTTTTAAGCACCGCAAAATGCGGAAGCAGGCTTTCAGGAATCGGCTTTGCCGCCCTCATTCCCTCACCTCACAGCCGCCGTACATAAGTCCCGCTTTTTTCAGAATAGCAACCGCCATGCGGCTTACGCCGCTTTTCATTGCGTCCGTGTAGGAAAAATCGCCGATTTTCACAGAAACCGCCTGTTCCTGCTCTTCAAAGCCATTGATAATAAAATATTCCGCTTGAAACGCAACTGCCTTTTTCATGGCGGAAGCTGCGGCGGGGAAGCCCTCTCCCCCGCCGCAAACCAAAGATTTCACAATCTCTTCCGCCCGCAAAAGACAGCGTTCAAGCAAGGCGCTGTCGTCGCCGTTTAAAAAGCCAAGCGCCTTATACTCGTCAACCGTCAGAATCACTTTGCACCGCCTATCTGTTAAAGCAAGCCGCAACCGCCGCCGCCCTTTGTTCGGGGAGGAAAAGGTCGTGATACTTGCGATAATCAATATCCCAAGCGTCGGCAAACTGGTTTTCCTCGGGGCGGATAATCTTGATATTATCCGTTTTCGAAACAGCAATCGGCGCTGATTTCGGCGCGATAATCCAGTTAATCTGCACAGCGGCAGAATCAGCCGCAAAGCCGCCCGCCGCCTCGGTGCTCTTGCCGTTTTTGTAAACATAAGCCGACTTCATGCGTGCGCTTGAAACGGGGATAACAGGGATACCGTTAATCGTCTTAACCGCCGTATTAAGCTCGCCCTGCGCAAAATCGGAAACATCAAGGTGCTTTTGAATCTGTGTAGAGGTCATAAGCAGGTCGTAAACAGGTCTTGCCATTGTGATGACGAGATTTCCCTCGCCGCCCGTCACATCGCAAACCTTGCCGATATGCTCGATAAGCTTGTTAAGCACGGTCGCCGCCGCAGGGGTATAGTCCTCCTTGATTCCCGCAAGTGAAGCAAGCTTTGAATAGCGGTAAGCGTCGATTTCGGGGATAACCTGCGTGCGCTGGAACTCCGAGGCGACGTTTGCCGCCGCAAGTCCAAAGCCGCTTTCATCAACGTCAATCGCATCAATGCGAAAACGTCTGCCCCTGTCCTTGCCCATTTTAAGGGTCTGGAACGAATAAGTAACCGCCCCGTCAACATAACCGCTGTCACGGTCATAGTCGCCAAGCCCGTTAAGCGACATTTTCGGAAGCTTGATTTCGTTGCCGCCGTTGTAGATAACCTGCTTTGCGTTTTCCTCCATCCAGCCCGAGGTTGCGCCCTCGATAAGCTGTTTGTCAAGCTCCTTTTGAAAAACCTTTGCGTATTCAACTGTGTTTAAAGCCATAATTTTTCTCCTTTAAAATAATTATTTTTTCCTAAATGCTTCTCTGATTTGCGAAAAACCGTCCTTCTGCCCCGAAACAGGAACAGAAAAAGTCGGGATTTCACGTTTTGCTCTCCGCAAATGGGGATATTTTTCCACAGCAAGCTCCGCCGCCTTGAAAACGTCGCCGTCCTCACCCAAGAAAGCTTTGATAAGCGGCATTGCCGCCTCAATTTCCCCTTCCAAAACCCCAACCGAAAGCAACGCATTTTTTGCTTTTTCACTTAAAAGCCTTGCGTTAAGCTCGGAAAGAGCCTTGCTTTGCTCGTCCTTTTCCGCTGTCGCCGCCGCAAGCGCCGCTTCCCTTTCAAGAAGCTCCGCCTTAAACGCCGAAAGCTGTTCTTTTGCCTTGCCCGTGCCGTCAAAGCCAAGCTCTTTAAGCGCTTTTTCAAGCGTTTTTGCGTTTTCACGGGCAATAATATTGTTAAACTGCTCCTGACTGTAAGAAATAACCTCCTCAGTCATTGTTTCCGCCGGACTATCCGGCTTTATTTCATCATGATGAACATTTTCATTTTCCATTGCTTTCCTCCACTATTCCAAGTTTTTTCGCCGCATATTCACGGCTTATAATTCCCGCCGAATAAAGCTTTACAACCCTGTCGGCTTCGCTGTTCATGTCGGTGATTATGCTGTCGTCAAAGCGGATATAAACTTTATCGGCGGCGCTTTGCGCAATCTCACCCGCCGCCTTCCCAAGCAGAATAATATTTTCACCGACCTCCGCAAGCCCCTCCGCAATAAGCTTTTGATGAGCCGAGCGGGTTCTGTGCGACTTGCTGTTCTGGCTTATAACCTCTGTTGCGGTGCGGACAATGCCGCTGTTATACGAAAGCGAACCCGCCGAAAGCCCGACCTGTGCGCAAAGCAAATCCAAAAGCTTTTCAATCGCCTTTATATGCTCGTCAACCCTAAGCTCTGTGCTGTTGTCGAAGATTTTAAGCTCTTCCTTGTCGTCGGCGGTCATCGCCTGATAAACCTCGTCCGTCGTGTCAAAATAATGCCGCTTATTCCCGTCGGCATCATATTCGCCTCGAATTGCCGTTGTCGGCACAATAATCCGCTTTTTGCCCAGAACAAATTCACGCTGGAGGCTGTCGAACACGATGTCAATGCCCTTAAGCGTATCAATTGCGTTTGCGAAAACCGACACTCCAAGCCCTAAGCCGTCAAGATTATTCGCCGCATTCGGGCAAAAATAGGTGAAAAGCGGCTTTGAAAGCCCGCTTACAACCGTTTTTTCCGCAAGGCTGGGATACAGCTCTGAAAGCTTTATCTCAACGCCGTCAAAGCCGTTTTCCCCGCAGGAAAAAAGCCTGTTTTCAACGACATAGCTTTTCCCCTCAAAGCCGTGTTTTTCCGCCAGAACATACCGTTTTTTGTCACGGATAATCTCCGAGAGAAAGACTCCGCCTTTGATTTTTCCGTCCTCAAACTCTGTCGGGAAAAAGTTATCCGCCGAAACAAAATCAAGTGCGGCTTTTCCGTTTCGCCAAGCGGCTTTAACCACTCCGCCGCCCAAAGCAAAAACCTGCTCTAAAAAAAGCGGAAACCTGCTCCAAAAACCGCTTTCATCAAGCGCATTATGCAGAAAGCTTCCGCTTTCGCCGTCTGCGGAAAAAT
>CAZYRV010000057.1:11416-12050 GCA_964649485.1 uncultured Oscillospiraceae bacterium
AATCCGCCTGCTCTGAAAAGCACAGATTCGCAAGCTCGGCGCAGATTGCTTTTGCGCCGTTAAAGCTTGCGGTTCTCCTCATTCCGCCGCTTATTCCGCCTTTTTTTACATACCTCCAAGGCGGCTCGCCGCCATAAACCTCCCGCCAGAATGCAAGCCGCTGTTCATAAAAATCCCGAACAGGCTCGGAAAGCTCTACAATCGGCTTTCCACGGCTTATTCCCTGACGGAAAAGCCAAGATTTAAACCCCATAAAACCCCTTTCTAAACGTGTGACGTTTAATCCATTGTCCGCCGTGCAAGCCCTTGCCAAAGCCGCAATTTCCTTTCCACGGCGGGCTAAAATCCACTCTGTCACAGCCTGAAAAGCTCTTTTTCATAACGTTCTATTGCATATTCAAAGCTGTCCAAGCTGTCGATATTGCTTGTGCCGTTGTCAAGCCTAACGTCGCTGTGCAGGTTTTTATCGTCCCAAACCGCCGTTTCAACCGCCTCAATAAAATGAACACAGCCCTCGCATACAAAAAACCGCCCGGAAGCAATAAGGCGGTTCAGCATATTAATTCTTGTGTTCACAGGGCGCTTCATTGCGTTTCTGACCTCAATCCGGACCGCATTGCGAAAGCTTTTAAGC
>CAZYRV010000058.1:0-6921 GCA_964649485.1 uncultured Oscillospiraceae bacterium
GACGCCAAAATCGGCGAAAAGGACAAGCAAGCCTGCCGTCAAGGAGGCTTCTGGTCTTTGTGCGGTGATGCCTTAAAAGCTATCTTCCTCGTCCTTCGCCTTAAAAAGCTCGATAAGGCTTTGCATTTCCTCCTCGGTGAGGGAAATGCCCTTGCCCATTTTCGTGTGGTCGGGCGACCAGTCACGAATGTCGAATTTCGGCTCGCGGTCGTTCCAGCTTACCAGATTAAGCTCTCTGCGCCAGCCCTTTGCGTTCTCGGAAATAACACCAAGCTCTTTCGTTATTTCATACTTAAATTCTGCCATCAGTTTTTCTCCTTTTTCTTTTTAATTTTAGTTTTATCAGCGTAAATAACCGCCGTGAAAAGTCCGTGATATTTCGGCGGAACAAGCTTATTTAAGTGAAGCTTGCCGAAAAACCAACGCTCGTAAGCGGCGCTTTCCCTGATTTTATCTAAATATGTGCTTATTCGGCTTCTTTCCTCAACCTGCCCGTTTATAAACTCGTTTATCATTGCGGGCGGCTCGTGGGTGACGATAAAATCAACCCTGTTTCCGCAGGCAAGAAGGTTTTCTGTTCCCTCCGCAAGCTCTTGTTCGTTTGGCGCTTCACGCTTCCACCAGTTTTTCCCCTCCTCGGGATACCAATCGTCCTTGTCGCTATGCCCGCCGCCGAAGGTGAAAATCCGCTTTCCCGCAATTTCATAAACCTGCCCCCGCATAAGCTGACGAAGCCGCCCGCTTATTTTGCGCGTTTTGCCGCCGCACCATTCCTCAACCTCATATTCTTCAAGCAGGTCAAAATTTTCGTGACAGCCCTCGACAAAAAGCACGTTATAACGTTTTTTCCCAAGCCTTTTAAGTATTTTCTTTTCCTTGCGGCTTCCGTTCCAGATAAAGCCGAAATCTCCGCAGATTATAAGCGCATCATTTTTTCTGAGCCGCCGAAGCTCTTTCGCCTTAAAACGGCTTATGTCGCCGTGAATATCGCCCGTTATACAAATCATTGTGCTCCCTTATCAGTCCTAACCGATGCTCGTCATAAAAATTTCTTACAATTTCGAAAAAAGCTTTATTTTACGTCTGAAATCTGTTATACTTAAGATAGCAAGCTTAAATACGCAACAAAACAACATTATATGCTCACATATAATATATCATATACTATAAAAGGGGATTTGTCTATATGCAAAACAATAAAATTTTTCGGTCGGCAGTAAGCCTTTTTATGATATTTTCCGTTTTCGTGTCAAATATCCTGTCTGTTCCTGCTTTTGCAAGCTATGAATGCGGGTTCGAGCCATACAGCAAGGGTGTCTACATGGTAAATCTCGACACGGATATTGTCGTTTACGAAAAAAATCCCCACGAAAAAATGGTTCCCGCCTCAACGGCAAAGATTCTGACGGCGCTTGTCGTCCTTGAAAACGTGCCTAATCTGGATAAGATTGCGGACGTTCCGCAGGAAGCGTTTGATGAATTCTGGGAGGGCGACCCGAATAAATCGAATGTTTCAAATGCGGCGATTGAGTCATATCAGGACAACCTTACCTACCGAAAGCTTCTTGAGGCGCTTATGATTGTTTCCGCTTGCGAGGCGGCGAATATTCTGGCGATTGATGTCGGGGGAAGCACTGAAAATTTCGCCCGAATGATGAATGAAACTGCGATAAAGGCGGGCGCTGTAAACAGCAATTTCACGAATGCGCATGGGCTTTATGAAAAGGACAACTATACGACGCCGTTTGACCTATATATGATTACCCGCTATGCCTATGACAATTACCCTGCTTTTATGGAAATTGCGGGAGCGGATTATTTCGAAATGCCTGCAAATGAATACAACCCCGACGGCTATGCTTATTATCACACCAACAGCATGATGCACAGCGACAGCGAATATTTTTACGAGGGCGTTAAAGGCATAAAGACGGGAAGCATTGACGCTTATCACGAAATAAAGGACGGCGAAGCAACCGGAAAAACCACACCGGGAACACGCTCTCTTGTTACAACGGCAGAGCGGGGCGGGTACAGCTATATGCTTGTAACACTCGAAGCGCCGTATTATAACGATGAGGGCGAAAGCTCTGACTATCACTATCAAGACCACATTCGGCTTTATAACTGGGCTTTCAGCTCGCTTGAATATGCACGTGTAATCGAAAAGGGCGAGGGCATTGCCGACGTTCCTGTAAACAAGGGTGAGGACGCAAGCGTCGTCACAGCGGTTGCGGCGGAAAATTTCGACTATCTTTTGCCGAAATCGCTTAACGCAACCGCCATACAGCAGGTTAAAAATCTCGAAACAAGCATGGACGCACCAATCACAAAGGGGCAAAAGCTTGGCACGCTTACGCTTAATCTCGGCGGCGAAAAGCTTGCGGATTTAGAGCTTATTGCAAAGGACGGCGTCGAGCTTTCCGTAATCGCCGACATTAAGGAAAAGGCATTCAGCATAATCGACACAGGCTGGTTCAAGGCGGCGGTTATTGTGCTTGTTTTGCTTATTGTGATGCTTATTATAAGCGTTAATATAAGCAAAAGCAGGAAAAGGCGCAAAAACGACATGATGCGCCGCCGTGGTAAAATCCGCCGATGAATGTAAAAATAATCGCCCTCGGGCGGCTTAAGGAAAAGTGGCTCGAGCAAGGCTTTCTCGAATATCAAAAGCGCCTTTCCGCCTATGGAACAGCAGAGCTTTGCGAGCTTGAGCCTGTCGCCCTGCCGCAGAATCCGTCAGATGCGCAAATAAGCGCCGCACTTGAAAAGGAAGCGGCTAAAATTTCTGAAAAGATTCCTCCACGTGCTTTTACAATCGCCCTGTGCATTGAGGGGAAAAAGCTTTCAAGCGAGGGGCTGTCCGAGCTTATGCAAAATGCCGCCCTTGTCGGCAAAAGCAATATTGCTTTTATAATAGGAAGCTCTTTCGGGCTGTCGCCGTCGGTTAAGCAAGCCGCCGATTTCCGGCTTAGCATTTCTGATATGACATTTCCGCACCAGCTTGCACGGCTTATGCTTATAGAGCAGATTTATCGTGCGTTTTCGATTCAAAACGGCGGAAAATATCATAAATAACACCAAAAAAGGCTTGAAACAAGCACGGTTAAGTGATATAATAATGTGTGCTTAAGCAAACGGATTTGTTCAGCAAGCATTTAATAAACCGAATACCCCCATGCCGCTTTAAGCGGCTTAAAGTGGTTTAGGGGCTGTGCCTCGCCGCCGCTTTCCCGCAATTGTCGCTGTTCGGGCGCCGCCCGCCTTTCGGGCAAAGCCCGAAAGGGTTTTCGCACTCCGTGCGAAAACCGCCCGCCCCTGCGGGCGCGGGCGGCGCCCTCGGCGGGGGAAGGATTGCGCTTTCAGGCGGAGTCAACCCTTGTATGGGGCAGAAAGCCCGCCTTGCCTGCGGAGTCAACTTGCGTATAACCTCATCAAAGAAAGGCACAGCCATGTCAATTTTCGATATATTCAAAAAGCTTGAAACCGAGCGGAAAGAGCCTCTGGGCGCACCGCAATTCATCATCTGCGGGCTTGGAAACCCCGGCGAAAAATATGAAAACACCCGCCATAACGTCGGCTTTATGGTCGTTGACGAGCTTTGCGAAAAGCTTAAAATTTCCTGTAAAAAGCTTAAATTCAAGTCGCTTACAGCAGTCGCCGAGGTCGGCGGAATCCCCTGCCTTGTCATGAAGCCCACAACCTTCATGAACCTAAGCGGTCAAGCCGTCACAGAAGCAATGGATTTCTACAAAATTCCGCCCGAACAAACACTTGTCATTTTCGACGACATATCACTTGACGTCGGAAAAATTCGGATTAGGGCCAAGGGAAGCCACGGCGGGCAAAACGGAATAAAAAATATAATTTATCTGTCAGGAAAAGACACCTTCCCCCGAATCAAGGTCGGAATCGGCGCAAAGCCGCACCCAGACTATGATTTGGCGGATTGGGTTTTGTCAAAATTTACAAAGGCAGAGGGCGAAAACCTCGAAAAGGCGATAGAAAATGCCGCCGCCGCAATCCCCCTTATTGTATCGGGGAAAATGCTTGAGGCGATGAATAAATATAATTCTTAAGCTTCGGCATAGAATAATACTAAAACTTGATTGCAAACGCTCAAGCATGGCGGTAAAGCCTTAAAAATCGGATAAAGGCTTGGTTTTATCGCTTTTGTAATATTATTGCAAGCATTTCAATCAGAGCTTTTACAACACACATAATAGCACTTTTGAGGTAAACATGGAATATCTGAAAGCCCTTGCCGCAAACGTTCCCGAATATCAGCGGCTTGCGTCGAACATAATTTCAAAGCCGCCCCTGCCCGCCATGGTGACGGGGCTTTCCTATATCCAGAAGGCGCATTTTCTTGCCGCCTTATGCGACGAAAATATCGAAAAGCCGCTTTTGGTGCTTGTTGATGCAGAGGGCGTGGGAATGCGGCTTTGCGATGACATAAACACTATGTCGGGGCGGCAGTGTGCCGTGCTTTACCCTGCCAAGGATTTGACGCTTACCGACGTTGACGTTGTGTCAAGAGAGTACGAGCACAGGCGGCTTGACGTGCTTTACCGCCTTGCAACAGGTACGTGCGAAATTGTCGTCGCAACGCCGGAAGCCGCCGCACAGCTCACCCTGCCGAGAGAAACGCTGTTACAGCGCACAATCCGCCTGAATACGGGCGAGGACATAAGCCTTGAAGAGCTTGCAAAGGCGCTTATTGCGGCGGGCTTTTCACGCACGGATATGATTGAGGGAGCATCGCAATTTTCAATCCGAGGTTCTATCGCCGACATTTTCCCGATTAACTCCGCAAAGCCAATCAGAATCGAGCTTTGGGGCGACACAATCGAGCAAATTGCCTATTTCGACCCCGAAACCCAGCGCCGTGAGCAGGACATAACCGAAATTGCGATTTCACCCGCCTTTGAGGTGCTTTTCGGCGACAAGGCAGAGCTTTATGAAAAAATAACCGCCCTTATGAAAAGCCAGAGAGGCAAACGTGCCGAACAGGCGAAAAAGCTTTTATCAAGCGCCCTTGAAAGGCTTGACGGAGGCATTTCCCTTGCGGGAACAGACAAATTTCTGCCGCTTGCCTATGACGAACCGGAAACAATTTTCAACTATGTACGAAATGTCATTATCTGTGAAAACAGTGCCGTAAACGAAACCGCAAGAGCTGTTTTTGCCCAGCACGCCGAGGATATTCAGCTTCTTTTCGAGCAAGGAATGCTTTGCCGTGGGCTTGACCGCTTTATGCTTTCAAAGACGGAATTTGCCGATATTGTCGCAGAAAAGCTTTCGGCTTATCTCGAAAACTTTGCACGTGGCGGAAACCTGCGGCTTGGGCTTCTCATGAGCGTGAACACCGTCCAGACCTCGCCGTGGGGCGGCGAATACAAGCTTTTGGAGGAGGATTTGTCGTCCTACCTCGCAAGAGGCTATTCCTGCCTTGTTTATGCGGGAACAGAAAAGGGCGCTCGAAATCTTGCCTCTGATTTGCGTGACGACGGCTTTGCGGCGGACTATTCCGACAGCCCGAAAAAGCTTTTGGCAAAGAAAATTTTCGTCACAGAGGGAACAATCTCCGCCGGCTTTGACTATCCCGACGCAAAATGCGCCGTGTTCACCAGAACGCAGGTTACCGTCCAGAAAAAGGCAAAGCCAAAGCGGAAAAAAGGCGAGGAAATCAGAAGCCTGACCGATATTTCAATCGGCGATCTTGTTGTTCATTATGCTTATGGAATAGGTGTTTTTGACGGTGTTATACAGCTTAATACTCAAGGAATACTCAAGGATTATATCAAAATAAAATATGCCGGTACGGACATTCTCTATGTGCCGGTAACACAGCTTGACCTCATTTCACGCTATATCGGTACGGGCGATGCGGGAAATGTCAAGCTTAACAAGCTTAATTCCGACCAATGGGTCAAGACAAAGGCAAAGGCAAAGGCGGCGGCGAAAGAGCTTGCCTCCGAGCTTATCGAGCTTTATGCAAAGCGCATGAAAAGCAAGGGCCATGCCTTTACCCCCGACGACACGCTTCAGGAGGAGTTTGAAAACCACTTTAACTATATCGAAACTGATTCTCAGATTCGCTGTATAGACGAAATCAAGGCGGATATGCAGAGGGAAATGCCGATGGACAGGCTTCTTTGCGGCGATGTCGGCTTTGGAAAAACAGAGGTCGCCCTGCGTGCTGCGTTTAAATGTATCGCCGACGGAAAGCAATGCGCCCTGCTTGTTCCCACGACGGTTCTTGCATGGCAGCATTTTCAGACGGCGATTAAGCGAATGGAAGGCTTTCCGCTTAATATAGAGCTTTTGTCACGGTTCAGGACGGCAAAAGAGAAAAAGGAAATCCTCAAAAGGCTTAAAGCGGGCGAAATTGATTTTATAATAGGAACGCACAGCATTGTTCAAAGCGGCGTTGAATTCAAGGATTTAGGCTTAGTCATAATCGACGAGGAACAGCGCTTTGGAGTCGCCCACAAGGAAAAGCTTAAAGAGCAGTTCAGCGGTGTTGACGTGCTTACCCTTTCGGCGACACCCATTCCTCGCACGCTTAACATGGCAATGTCAAAGCTTCGTGACATGAGCGTGCTTGACGAGCCGCCGCAGGACCGTCACCCCGTCACAACCTATGTTCAGGAGCATGACTGGGGGCTTGTCGCACAGGCAATATCAAAGGAGCTTCGGCGAAACGGGCAGGTTTATTATGTCCATAACAGAATCGAAAGCATAAAGCAATGTGCGGCGAAAATTCAAGAGCTTCTCCCCGAGGCGAGAATCGGTGTTGCCCACGGAAAAATGTCGGAGGAGGAAATGCTTGAGGTCTGGCGGACACTTCTCGAGCGTGAAATCGACGTTTTGGTCTGCACAACGCTTATCGAAACGGGCGTTGATGTGCCGAACTGC
>CAZYRV010000058.1:6931-9824 GCA_964649485.1 uncultured Oscillospiraceae bacterium
TGGGGCTTGCACAGCTTCATCAGCTTAGAGGACGTGTCGGCAGAACAAGCAAGCGTGCATTTGCATATTTCACCTTCAAGCGTGGCAAGGTTTTGTCCGAAATCGCAACCAAGCGGCTTGACGCTATCAAGGAATTTACCCGCTTCGGAAGCGGCTTTCGCATAGCCCTGCGTGACCTAGAAATCCGTGGTGCGGGAAGCATTCTCGGCTCAAGTCAGTCGGGGCATCTCGCAAACGTCGGCTATGATATGTATTTACAGCTTTTAAACGAGGCGGTTCAGGAAGAGCAGGGCATAGAAAATACCGCACAGCCGGAATGCCTTGTTGACATAAAGCTTGATGCGTTTATCCCCGAAGATTATATCTCGAATCAGGCACAGAGAATTGATTGCTATCGCAAAATCGCCATGATTAAAACAGCCGACGACGCCTTGGACGTAACGGACGAGCTTCTCGACCGCTATGGCGAGCCGCCGAAAAGCGTGCGTGGACTTGTTGACGTCGCACTTATAAGAAACAATGCCGCCGCTTTGACAATAACCGAAATAATCCAGAATGAAAACGATATTATTTTCAAAATAGCAAGACCTGATATGAGGAAAATTTCACGGGTAGCGGAGGAGTTCGGCAAGAAATTCAATCTCAACATGATTGGCGACGTTTTCTTTAAAATAGCCCTCGAAAAGAGTAATAATCCGCTTGCGGTGATCAGGAGGGCGATTGGTGTAATGCTTAAGGAGGACAAAGACTAGAGAAAAGAGGGCGGAAAAATTTTTCTGTCCTCTTTTTTGGGGGAGGCTTGCGGGGTTTGATGGTTTTTGGGGTTGTTGCAAGACTTGTGTCTTGCAAAAACCAAAAAAGCTCACCCCCCCCCTTCTTTTTTAAACCAAAATAAAAAAGCCCCCCTTAGGGGGGTTGCGATAAGGATGTATATCCTAATAAAAACGGTGTAGCGTTTGAGCTATGCCGTTTTTATATGTTTATTTCGCCAATGCCGTTGAAAACAATGTCAATTTTTTGAATTCTTTTGCCATTGCTCTTGTCAGGTGCGTGGATGATAACCTTATCAATAAACTCATGTAAAATTTCAGGACTTAATTCAGTTATGTGCGTGTATTTATGCACAATCTCAATGAATTTATCCGTTTTCAGCTTTGAGGCTGAAGCCTCATAGTATTCACGTTGTTGTGTGACCATAGCTTCCTTGAGCTGCTCTTGTTCCACTTCATATCCGGCTGAGAGTTTAGAAAACCGTTCGTCAGATAATTTGCCCGAAACATTGTCTTCATAGAGCTTTTTAAAAATATTATCAAGCTCTGCATAACGATTTTGCATTTGCATGATTGACTTCTTGATTTTTTGAGTTTTACGCTCAGCTTCTTGTTTTCCACAGTCCAGAACGGCATTTACAAAATCCTGTTCATATTCAGAAACATATTTTGTGGTTTTCTGAATGGATTCAAGGATCAATTGCTCAAGGACTATGGTTCTTATTGAATGCGTTGAACATGAATTGCCTTTGTGCTTACGATATGTAGAGCAAACATAATATTCTTGACTTTTCGATAAGCTTTTTGTTCTGCATAAATAAAGCTTTTGACCACAATCGGCACAAAACAACAATCCTGACAGAGCATTTTGTTCGCCTTGCCTGGTAGGACGGCGTTTGTTCATGCGAAGTTTTTGAACAGCTTCCCAAAGAGCTTCATCAATAATAGGTTCATGCGTGTTTTTAAAAACAACCATGTTTTCAGGAGAATTTTTCATTTTTCGTTTGTTTTTATACGATTTCCGGTATGTTCTGAAGTTTACCGTATATCCCAGATAAGCCTGATTTTCTAATATGCTAGCAATAGTGGTACAAGACCAGGAATATTTCTTGTCAAGCGGATAGTCTTGAGATTTATATGCCACAGGAACCAGATAACAATTGTCTTGTAAATATCTTGCAATCTGCGAAGGACCCAAGCCGTTGAAACACAATTCAAATATTTTTCTTACAACATCCGCAGCTTCTTCATCAACTATCCAATGCTTTGGATTATCCTCAGCTTTTTTATACCCATAAGGCGGGTTTGTTGCAATATGTTCTCCGGCAAGTCCTTTTGCCCTGAATACAGAGCGGATTTTTTTACTGGTATCTTTGGCATACCATTCGTTCATAATGTTGCGGAAAGGTGTAAAATCATTGTCCCCAAGTTTGCTATTCACGCCATCATTTATTGCGATGAAATGAATATCATACTCGTTGAACATGACTTCTGTGTAATAGCCAACTTTCAAATAATCCCTGCCTAACCGTGACATATCCTTGACTATCACAACAGATACTATGCCATTTTCTATGTCGGAAATCATTTCCTGAAATCCTGGACGATTAAAAGTTGTTCCGCTGATACCGTCATCAATGTAAAACCTAGGATTTTTAAAGCCATTTTCCTCACAATATTTTGTGAGGATTTTTTTTTGATTGACAATGCTGTTGCTATCTCCTTGCAACTCATCATCACGGGAAAGTCGACAATAGAGTGCTGTGATTTCTGTTATCGGCTTGTCCAATATAAATAATTGCGTTTGTTGTGCCTGATTGACCATTATATCCTCCTTTTCCTCAAGTCAAACAAGCAGTAAATTGTATGATATTACATCATTAAAACACAGTATTAATGATGTAATTGCCCATCAAAAGGCGGTTGTCGGTGGCGAAGCCGGCGACGAGCCGTTGGGCATAGGCTTATAATAATCGCCTGCGATTATTATATCATATTTCTACTGCTTTGTCATCTTAGATTAGAGAATATTTTTTGCTTTAGTCATGATTAATCGGGAAATCTTTTTAGTCATATCTTCTTTAGAATTATTGTTAAAAGAAGATGAAATGACATAGGTTGTT
>CAZYRV010000058.1:9834-11730 GCA_964649485.1 uncultured Oscillospiraceae bacterium
ACCTTACTTACAATAACCTTTTCATGACATTCAGGCTGATTTTGAGATTTTGACATTTTTCAACCTACTTTCATTTTTTATTTTTATAAGCATAAATGAACAACAATCAGTAAATTGTTTCATAGGAATTTCACCTCCCCGTGGTTCTCACCGGGCTGCCCCCATTGCTTGAGTCTGTGGCTGGACAGAAGTATCATTATTAATATCCGCTTCATCGCAAAAAGGACACTACCCTTTTTCAGCATTAATCTTTTTTCGCTCGTGCCTTAACTTCAATGAGCAAAGCTCATTTCTTCATTTTCATCACATGATATGACAGGCAGTCGTGGCGCAGATTATGCTCAGCTATTCAGATATCTAAACGTATTCATATGTGCTTTATTCAATTTTCAAAATACCAATAAAATGGAGAGGATTATTATGTCCCCTATAATATATACCGATGAAAAATAACAATCGCACCGTTATAACAAAAAATCGGCAATTTATACAAATTACTAAGGCAGTTATAGGTTTTTTTCCATGATAATCTTTATTTTCTGCAATATTGTATCTCTCCGCTTTCTTATACAAGAATGAGATAGATTTTGTTCTTTTGCAATCTCCGCCATTGTTATATTTTCAAAAAATATTTTTTGTATTATTTCTCGCTCAGAACTGTTCAATTCTTTCATTGCCCTTTGCAGTAGATTAATCAAAAATTTTGCTTCTGCAATTTTTTCAACATTGGTGTCCGAGGCAACATTATCCCAATTTCCTCTTTCTCCGCTTCCGCCCATTCCAAAATTGCCTATGTAGATAACGTCATGTGCTTTATCACTCTCTTTGAGATAGCGATTCTTTCTCTGCATTTTTTTAAATGCAGAGTATACTTTTTCGTCCACAATTACCTCTTGCTTGCCTAGCTTGATGATTTTCATTTTGTCCTCCTGATTTACTTATTAATAAAAAAAGGCTGACTGTCTTTGTAAAAAGACACTCAACCTTATTCGACTTTTAAGTTGCCGTGAAAATATAAAATCAGTAATTGATACTATTATTTTACTTCTAAAGTGCTATGATTGTCAAATAATATGAATAAATCTAAAAAAAATTTGACATGTTGCACACTTTATATGATAGCAAAGTTCTATTATTATTGCTTATTGATGAATTTTAAAAATAAACAAAAAACTGGTGCGATTGATTGTTTTTCATCGGTATATATATAGAGGGTTTTTTCTTTTTCAGCATGGCACTTGTGCCACTTACTAACAGTTCTCAAAGGAAGCAAGCATTGCAAGTGTTAGTACACTTGCGAATTTTAACAGTTTGTTCATAAATGAACTTCCGTTAAAATTGTTTTTTGGGAGAACCCAAACCCCTTTATTAATCAACATGGAGGTTGATGAGATTGGCTAAACGAAAAAGAGATGAGAGAATACAATTTTTTGTGACGCAAGATGAGAAAGAGTTTATCGTTAAAAATGCAAGCTTAATGCAAACAAAAAATATCGGTGCATACCTCCGAAAGATGGCTATTGACGGACAAGTTATCGTCAAAGATTATTCGGTTTTAAAGAATGTAACAGCGGAGATTAATAAAATCGGTGTAAACATTAATCAAATTTCCAAGCGTATCAACAGCACAGGAAATGCGTATGAAAATGATATGAATGAAATCAAGGAGCAACTTGAAAAAATATGGCAATTACAAAAATCCATCCTATCAAGTCAACTTTAGATAAGGCGATTGCGTATATTTGCGACCCAGCAAAAACCGACGATAAATTGCTTATTCATACAAATAATTGTGCCGCCGAAACTGCATACATAGAATTTGAAATGACAAGGCGCTTAGGTACGAATCAAGGGGAAAATCTTGCCCATCATCTTATACAAGCTTTTGAACCTGGT
>CAZYRV010000059.1:0-6076 GCA_964649485.1 uncultured Oscillospiraceae bacterium
TGGGAAATTTATTCAGTGCGTATCGTTAAAGTAGAAATACTTGAAAGGTATAAAAGTGAAGCAAAGAAGCTTAAGACAAAAATTACTTTTTATGGTCATTTAGGATACACTCTTTCGGCAAATATGCCGGGCGAATATTGGCTAGAAGTAAAGGTAAAATCACCTGCTGGAAAAATTTGCCTACTAACGGCAAACGAATATCAAAAAATATATTCGAATGATGGAAAGTACGTTTTCCTGAATAATCCACGCTTTTTCAAATCGGTAAACAAAACTTACAAGTACAAAGGCGAAACTCGCAAGAAATAACTCTAAACAGACTCACATTGTGGGTCTGTTTTTTTGTTTCCCCCGAAAAATTATTAATTTTAATGTCATATTTATTTCCTTGCAAAAATGCGGAAAATGTGCTATAATAAAATAAGTGTTCAAAATACAGACGAACATTGTTTTGCTTTTGGAAAGGAATAAAAATGCTTCATATCGGGCTTGATGTGGGTTCGACGACCATAAAAATTGTCATTCTTGACGACTTTGATAATATTTTACATAAAAAATACCAACGACAGTTTTCCGACATAAAAAAGACCTTGGCGGAAATGCTTTTCGAGGTTAAAGGCGTAATCGGCGGCGAAACGGTGACTGTCGCCGTGACGGGTTCTGGCGGAATTTCCGTTGCGAAATGGCTTCATATTCCCTTTGTACAGGAGGTTACGTCAGGGGCAGAGGCGATTGCCCGCTTTATCCCGCAAACAGACGTGGCAATCGAGCTTGGCGGCGAGGACGCAAAAATTACCTATATAAAAGGCGGGCTCGAACAGCGCATGAACGGCTCGTGCGCCGGCGGAACAGGTGCGTTTATCGACCAGATGGCGGCGCTTTTAAACACCGATATTACGGGCATGGACGAGCTTGCGGCGGGACATTCGACGATTTATCCGATTGCGTCGAGGTGCGGAGTTTTTGCAAAAAGCGACATTCAGCCACTGTTAAACGACGGTGCGAAAAAAAGCGATATTGCCGCATCGGTTTTTCAGTCCGTGGTAAATCAAACGATAAGCGGGCTTGCCTGCGGAAAGCCGATTCGTGGAAAAGTTGCGTTTCTCGGCGGGCCTTTACACTATTTGCCACAGCTTCGCCGCCGCTTTATCGAAACGCTTAATCTGCGTGACGACGAGGTGATTGTTCCCAAGGACGCAAACCTTTTTGTGGCAATGGGTGCGGCTGTCTCTAAAAACCGTGCTGAAATCCAGCCGAAAATATTGTTCGAAAAGGTCAAAGCCCTCTCCGCAATCCATGTGCAGGAGGTCGAACGGCTTGCGCCGCTTTTTGCAAGCGAAGCTGAAAAACATGCATTTTTAAACCGCCATGACAGGGCAAAAATCCCCGAAGCAAGGCTTATGGAGCAGCAGGGCGGCTGTTATCTCGGGATTGATGCAGGCTCGACCACGACGAAAGCCGTGCTTATGAACAAGCAGGGAGAAATTGTATATTCCCACTATGGAAGCAACGGCGGCGACCCGCTGAACTCCGTCATCGGCATTGTCCGTGACATTTACGCAAAGCTTCCAAACGGTGCGTTTATCGCAAAAGCAACCGCAACGGGCTATGGCGAACACCTGATTAAGGCGGCGCTTGGGGTTGATTTCGGCGAAATCGAAACAATGGCGCATTATAAGGCGGCAGAGCGTGTTCTCCCCGGGGTTGAGTTCATTCTCGACATCGGCGGGCAGGACATGAAGTGTATGCGTGTGAAAAACGGCGAAATCCAGAGCATTCTGCTCAACGAGGCTTGCTCGTCGGGCTGCGGCTCGTTTATTGAAAATTTTGCCAATGCTCTCGGAATGAATTCACAGGAATTCGCCGAGCTTGGGCTTACGGCGGAAAATCCCGTTGATTTAGGCTCTCGCTGTACCGTTTTTATGAATTCCCGTGTTAAACAAGCGCAAAAGGAGGGTGCAAGCGTTGCGGATATTTCCGCCGGTCTGTCCTATTCCGTGGTGAAAAATGCGCTGTTTAAGGTTATCAAAATCCGTGACCCTAAGCAAATGGGCGAAAAAATTATCGTCCAAGGCGGCACGTTCATGAACAAGTCGGTTTTGCGTGCGTTTGAGCTTACGTGCGGGCGGGAGGTCGTCCGCCCCGATAAATCAGGGCTTATGGGGGCTTATGGTGCTGCGCTTATCGCAATGGAACGTGACGACGGCAAGGGTTCGACGCTTGCGGCGGCGGATAAGCTTGAGGATTTTCAGATTAAGAAAACGACGGCACGCTGCGGGCTTTGCTCGAACAACTGCCTGCTTACGATTACTCGTTTTGCCGACGGAAGCCGCTATATAAGCAACAACCGCTGTGAGCGTGGTGCGGGAAAGTCGCCCGCAAGCAAGAATATTCCAAATCTTTACGACTATAAATACAAGCGGCTTTTCAGCTATAACCCGCTTGAGGAAAGCGCCGCAAAGCGTGGAACAGTAGGAATCCCACGGGTTCTGGGAATGTACGAAAACTATCCGTTTTGGTTCACCTTTTTTACAAAGCTTGGATATTCGGTTCGGCTTTCGCCGAAATCTTCACGTGAAATTTACGATTTAGGCATCGAAACAATGCCGTCAGAATCGGTTTGCTATCCCGCAAAAATTGCCCACGGTCATATTGAATCGCTTATAAGCGACGGTGTTAAATTCATTTTTTACCCGAGCCTGCCCTATGAAATGGACGCAAAAACAGGCTCTGACAACCATTATAACTGCCCCGTCGTTGCGACGTACAGCGAGGTTATTAAAAATTCAATCCCCGCCCTGCGTGACAGCCATATTAAATTTTTAAACCCGTTTTTGCCGATTTATGATGAAAAGCGCATGGCGGAACGGCTTTTCGAGGAGCTTGCAAAGGCGTTCCCAGACGAAAATTTCAGCGCCGAGGAGGTCAAGGCGGCTTGTTCGGCGGCTTATGACGAGGACAGGCAGTTTAAGGCTGATATACAGAAAAAGGGTGAAGAAACCCTCCGTTGGCTTAATGAAAACCATAAAAAGGGAATAGTTCTTGCGGGCAGACCCTACCATGTTGACCCCGAAATCAACCACGGAATCCCCGAAATGATTGCCGGCTATGGCTATGCGGTTTTGACGGAGGACAGCGTTTCGCATCTGGGCGAAATTGTCCGTCCGATACGAGTTGTTGACCAGTGGACTTATCATTCCCGATTGTATGCGGCGGCGCATTTTGTCGGCGAAAGCCCCAACCTCGAAATCGTCCAGCTTAACAGCTTTGGCTGTGGACTTGATGCGATAACAACCGACCAAGTTCAGGAAATTATACAAAGCTTTGGGAAAATGTACACTTCCCTTAAAATTGACGAGGTAAACAATCTCGGTGCGGCGAGAATCCGCCTGCGTTCGCTTATCTCGGTTGTTGAGGAGCGTGAACGCACGGGCTTTAAGCCGCAAAAGGGAGAAATCGGCTATAAGCGCCAGCCGGAATTTACCAAGGAAATGAAAAAGCGCCATACGATTATTGCCCCGCAGATGTCGCCGATTCATTTCGAGCTTTTGGAACAAGCGTTCCGTTACAGCGGCTATAATATGGTGATTTTGAAGGATTATTCCAAATCAGTTGCCGAGGAAGGGCTTAAATACGTCAACAACGACGCTTGCTATCCCGCTGTTTTGACGATTGGACAGCTTTTGCACGCACTTAATTCGGGTAAATACGACGTTGACAACACTTCGCTTATGATTACGCAAACAGGCGGCGCTTGCCGAGCGACAAACTACGTCGGAATGATTAAAAAAGCCCTTAAAGATGCAGGCTTTGACCATGTTCCGCTTATTTCGCTGAACTTTGTAGGGCTTGAAAAAAATTCGGGCTTTACGGTGTCGCTTTCACTTGCGGCAAGGGCGCTTATGTCGCTTATTTACGGCGACTTGCTTATGCGCTGTCTTTATCGTGTGCGTCCCTACGAGGTTGTACAGGGAAGCGCAAACCGCCTTTATGAAAAGTGGAACGACTTCCTCCGCAAGGATTTAAAAAAGGTGAGCTTTGGTAATTACAAGCGCAACATTAAGCAAATTGTAAAGGATTTTGACGAGCTTCCGATTACCGATGAAATTAAGCCGAGGGTTGGGCTTGTCGGCGAAATTCTGGTTAAATATCACCCCGTCGCCAACAATTTTGCCGTTGATTTAATCGAGCAGGAGGGCGCAGAAGCGGTTGTTCCCGACCTGACGCACTTCATTTTGTACACAATGGACAGCGACAATTCCCGAAAAGAGCTGCTTACCGTAAGCAAAAAGGCGCATTTTCTCAAAAATAAGGTAATTAAGCTTATAGAGTTTATGCAAAAGCCTTATTTTGACGCTATTCAAGGCACAAAATTCGGTACGTTTACGAAAATTTCCGAGATGAGAAAGCTTGTTGACGGGCTTATTTCAACAGGAAATATTGCGGGAGAGGGCTGGTTTTTGTCGGCGGAAATGCTTGAGCTTATTCACACGGGTGTCAGCAATATCGTCTGTATGCAGCCGTTTGCCTGCCTGCCGAATCACGTCACGGGCAAGGGAATCATGGGCGAGCTTAAGCGGCGCAACCCCCTTGCGAACATTGTCGCCGTCGATTTTGACCCCGGCGCAAGCGAGGTCAACCAAGTCAACCGAATCAAGCTTATGCTTTCGCACGCATTTAAGAATTTAGAGCTTGTCGAGCCTGTTTCACAGGCAAAAATCGAGGTTTCGGACAAATATTCCGAGCTGTTTCAAACAAGTATATAGGAGGATAAAATGGGAGATATAAAGTTTACTACGCAAAGCGCAAAGGCGGGCGGGTTTAATTTCAAGAAAATTCAGAAATTTGTTATTATACTCGCTATAATAATAGCAGTTTTAATTGTCGGGGGGAATTCCTTCGCTATTGTCAACGAGGGCTTTATCGGCGTTAAATACCGTTTTGGGCAGATTGTCGGTACGAATTTAAGCGCAGGCTTGAATTTCAAAATACCTTTTATTGAAAAGGTGCAGATGGTTGACGTAAAAGAGCAGGCGTATACGGTTAATACGGACGCTTATACAAGCGATACCCAGACCGTCCAGAATTTGCAAATTAAGCTTAACTATTATTACGATAAAAACAGGCTGTCTGAAATTATTCGTGAAACAGGAATTGAAAATGTCGAGGCAAAGTGGATTGTTCCACAGGTTAATTCAATCACAAAGGACGTAATCGGTAAGTACACCGCAATTAATCTTGTAAATGCGAGAGTTGATGTTCAGCTGAAAATCAAGGAGGCGCTTGAGTCCTCTCTTGCGCCAAGCGGTATTGTCGTAACAAATTTTGCGCTTGAAAACCTAAGCTTTGAGGATAGCTTTGAAGAAGCTGTTCGGGCAAAGGTTATTGCCGAGCAGGCATCGCAAAAGGCAAAAAATGAAACGGCAAGAATAAGCGAGGAGGCAAGCCAAAAGCTCATCAAGGCTGATGCTGAGGCGCAGAGCCAGCTTAAAATCGCAGAGGCTGAGGCAAAGGCAATCGCACTTATCCGTGAACAGCTTGTAAATAATCCCCAGTATATCGAATATCTCAAGGCGACAAAGTGGGACGGCGTTTTGCCGCAGGCAATCGGCAATGAAATCAACCCTTTTATTAATTTTGACGAATCAACCACCGCAACAAACAGCAACGAAAATATCACTGAATAGACGGGAAGTATAAATGATTAATTCTGATTTGTGCAGGAATGCACTTAAAGCTTATTTTAGCGGACTCAACGACAAACAGCAGGAAGCTGTTTTCAAGGTAAACGGAAGCGTTTTGATTATTGCGGGGGCGGGAAGCGGAAAAACCACCGTTATATGCAACCGTGTGGCGAATATGATTATGTTCGGCGACGGCTTTAACAATCCGCCGAAAATTGATGTGTCGGCGGCTGATGAGGAGTTTTTGCGGCAATTTGCGGCAAATCCCGTCAAAAATGATGAAAATGCCGCAAGGCTTACTTCGCTTTTGGCGAATAATCCCATAAAACCGTGGAATATTTTAGTCATAACCTTTACAAATAAAGCGGCGGGAGAGCTTAAAGACCGTCTTG
>CAZYRV010000059.1:6094-7361 GCA_964649485.1 uncultured Oscillospiraceae bacterium
CAATGCTTGGCGGGCAGGGCGGCGACGTGAATGCCTCAACCTTTCACTCTGCCTGCGTGAGAATTTTACGGAGCGAAATCGACAAGCTCGGCTATTCAAGCAGCTTTACGATTTACGATTCTGACGATTCCCAGCGTGTTATCAAGGACATTATGAAGTCGCAGAATATTTCCGACAAGGCATTTGCGCCAAGAGCTAT
Organism: uncultured Oscillospiraceae bacterium; assembly: GCA_964649485.1. Lineage (GTDB taxonomy): Bacteria > Bacillota > Clostridia > Oscillospirales > Ruminococcaceae > JAAYSD01. The sequence continues at coordinate 6,294 of CAZYRV010000059.1, forward strand.
TCAGACGGAAATTTCCCGTGCAAAGGACAGGCTTTGCTATCCTGCTGAATTTTTAAACGAAGCCGAAACGATAAGCGACTTTTTCAAAAAGACTGTTGCTTCCGTATATCAGGAATATCAAAGCAGACTTAAGGCGGCAAACGCTCTTGATTTTGACGATATAATCGCACTTACTGTTCAAATTTTCGAGCAGTTTCCCGAATCTCTTGAAAAATATCAGCGCAAATATACCCATATTATGGTTGATGAGTATCAGGACACGAACCATGCGCAATACCGCTTGGTTTCTCTGCTTGCGGCGGCAAGGGGCAACCTTTGCGTTGTCGGCGACGACGACCAGAGCATTTATAAGTTCCGTGGGGCGACGATTGAAAACATTCTCGGCTTTGAAAAGGAGTTTAAGGATGCGGCTGTTATCCGCCTAGAGCAGAATTATCGTTCGACAGGGAACATTTTAAGTGCGGCGAATGCCGTTATTTCCAACAACTCGAACCGCAAGGATAAAAACCTTTGGTCTGCCTTTGGCGACGGCGAAAAAATCAGCATTAACCGCTTTTATGATGAAAAGCAGGAGTCATATTTTGTCGCTGATACTATCCATAAGGCGCATAAGGACGGCAAGCCTTACAGCGATTTTGCGCTTTTATACCGTACAAACGCCCAGTCGAGAAGCTTTGAGCTTGCGATGAGCAGGGGCGGCATTCCTTATAAAATTGTCGGCGGCGTGCGCTTTTACGAGCGCAAGGAAATCCGTGATATTCTTGCTTATTTAAGCGTGATTAACAACCCGAACGACATTGTCCGTCTAAAGCGTATCATAAACGAACCAAAGCGAGGAATAGGCGACACGACAACGCTTGAAATCGAGAGGATTGCTTTAGGGCTTTCTATCCCCGCTGTTGAGGTTATGCTTATGGCGGAGGAATATCCCTCGCTTTCAAGAAAAACCAATGTTCTCCAATCGCTTGGAATGATTTTTAAAGAGCTTATGGAGGAGGCGGAAGAGCTTCCGCTTGACGCTTTGATTGACTCTGTTCTGGAAAAAACAGGTTATCGTGATGCCATGCT
>CAZYRV010000059.1:7384-8098 GCA_964649485.1 uncultured Oscillospiraceae bacterium
GGGCGGCTCGGCTTGAAAATATTGAAGAGCTTAAATCCAACGTGATAAGCTATATGCAAGAGCATGAGGATTTCACGCTTTCCGACTTCCTTGAGGAGGTTGCGCTTATCAGTGATATTGACGGCTTTGACGGCGAAAGCGACCGTGTTTCCATGATGACCATGCACTCTGCAAAGGGGCTTGAGTTTGACACTGTTTTTGTTGTCGGGGCGGAGGAAAACCTGTTTCCAAGCTTTAGAAGCATTCAAAACGGCGACGACGAAATCGAGGAAGAACGCAGGCTTGCTTATGTGGCAATAACCCGTGCGAAAAAACAGCTTTACATCACAAGCGTTTCCCAGCGGCTTATTTTCGGACAAACCCAACGCAACCGTCTTTCCCGCTTTGTAAAGGAAATTCCCGAGGAATACGCAACCACAGTTGATAACACCAAAAAATCCGCCGAAGCAAAGGGCTTTAAAAAGCCGGAGAAAAAGCCCGGCTATCTCCAGAGCGGCGGCAACATTACCAGAATCCCGCCCGCACAGCCGGTTGTGAAAAAGCATTTTGCCGTCGGCGACACCGTAAGCCACAGCGCTTTCGGCGAGGGCACGGTCATGGAAGCAACGCCCATGGGAAATGACACAATGCTTGATATTGACTTCAAGTTTTCGGGGCGCAAAAAGGTTATGGCAAACTTTGCGAAGATAGAAAAGATTTAACGGGGGTGAAGCC
>CAZYRV010000059.1:8108-10502 GCA_964649485.1 uncultured Oscillospiraceae bacterium
GACGCATCTGATCGTGGAGACGGCGCCCCCCGCGGCGGGCGCGGAGGTCTACGTCGGCCAATTCGCGCAGGGGGGCGAGGAGTTGAGCCGCACGAATCCCGTAAAATTGCCGGAAAATTGACGCCGCGGACTTGGTTTTTTCACCGTTTTCGTGTATGATAGCCACATGTGTTCGGGGGTGAAGCCGTTTGACGGAAATGCTTAAGAAATTAACGCTTGAAAGCGTGATTATAAAGCTTTTAGCAGGTTTTTTCGCTTCTGCGGCTTTGCTTTTGGTTTTGTCGGGAAGCCCGTTTAACACAGCCGATTTTTTCGATGGAAAATCGGTTGTGATGGTTTTGCTTTCGACTCTTGCGATTGCGGTAATAATGCTTTTGCTTAATCTTTCCGCACGGATTGAAAAGCATATTTTACTTGGCATAATTATTTTTTACTGTCTTGCGGCGGCTGTTGTTGTGCATACCTTTGAATTTGCCGTCGGCGCAACCGTTGTTGTTTTTATAGCGGTGAATCTGCTTTTGAATCTGGGAAAATTCAATGTTTCTCGGAAAACCGCACTTATTGCGGCGGCGGCTTCGGCAGTTTTTATTGCGCTTTTTATCGGCATTATCACCGTCCTTAAGTATCTCAATTATCAAACCCCAAACTTTGATTTCGGAATATTTGCTCAAATGTATCACTATATGAGCAAAACCCTTCAGCCACTTACAACTTGCGAGCGTGACGGGCTTTTAAGCCATTTCGCCGTGCATTTTTCGCCGATTTTTTACCTTCTTCTGCCGTTTTACTGGGTGTTTCCCTCACCAATAACGCTTGCCGTCGGGCAGGCGGTTATTGTTGCTTTGGGGATAATTCCGCTTTATCAGCTTTGCCGTAAATATGAGCTTTCGAATGCGGCGACGGCGGCTTTTTCCATTATTTATGCGCTTTCTCCGCTTTTTATAGGCGGCACGCTTTATTACTTTCACGAAAACGCTTTCCTTGCCCCGCTTTTGCTTTGGCTTTTTTATTTCTGGGAAAAGAACAAAACGGTTCTGACACTGGTTTTTGCCTTTTTAGTAATGTTTGTAAAGGAAGATGCGGCGGTTTACGTTGCTTTTTTCGCTTTGTACCTCTTGCTTTCAAAGCGTGATGTAAAAAAGGGAACGGCTCTTTTCCTGATTGCAATCGCATATTTCATGATTATTACCTCGCTTATGTCGGCTTATGGGCTTGGCATTATGGACAACCGCTATCAGAACTATATTTTCGATGAAAACGGCAGTCTTTTTGACGTGGTGAAAAATATTCTGATTAATCCGATGCTTGTTATTCACGAAATGTTTACAATTGACAAAATCAAGTCAATGCTCAAGCTTTTGCTTCCGCTTGCTTTTCTGCCGTTTGTGACCAAGAAGGCAAGCCGCTATATACTGATTCTGCCTGCTGTTCTCATCAATTTCATGAGTGATTATAAGTATCAGTTTGACACAAGCTTTCAATATTTTTTCGGAAGCGCCGCATTTTTGTTTTACTTGTCAATAATGAACTATTCGGACTTGAAAAAGCACGGCGGCAAAATGCTTTTATCGTCTGTTTTCGCAAGCGCAATCATGCTTTGCGGGCTTTACTCGGGGGCGCTTGTGAACACTGTTTCGACATTTCCGGCGAATGCGAAAATGCGCAGTGTTATAGGGCAAGCGCTTGAGCTTATTCCCGAAAACGCTTCTGTTATTTCAACCACCTTTTTAATGCCGAATATTTCAGCGAGGGACGAGCTTTATCAGCTTGATTACACCGATAAAACCGCTGAATATTATGTGATTGACCTTAGATATTCCGCAAGCTTTCTTGAAGATTTTACCGATAAAAGCGGGTTCGAGCTTGTTTTTATTGACGAAAACAAGAAATATATAGCGATTTTTCGCAACAAAACCTATGAATATTCCGAACAATTGAAATAAATTCTTAAAAGGGCTTAACAAAAACTATTTTTTGTGCTATAATATAAGTTATACCGAAAGCGGGCTTCCGTTTTCATGAAAAGCCTTATGGCTTTCCGACTTAAAAGGACATGGTGCTTGTATGAACAAGAAAAAATTCAAGTATATAAAAATTCGTGACGAAAAAGAGCCGTCCGCAAAAAAAACCGATTTTTCCGTGCCGAAATTTACTCTTGCGGCGGTGCGCAAAACCCTTGGTATAATCGGAACAACCTTTGCTGTCATGATGCTTATAATCGTGATTGCGCTCTGCATTGTCGCAACAGTCGTCACTGTCTACGTAATGCAGTTTAACGACGAAAACTATGACGTAAATATCAAAGATGCCGACGTCCAGCTTACAAGCTTTATCTACGCCTTTGATTCCGAGGGGAAAGAGGTTGAGGTAAAGCGGCTTACCGGTGAGGAAAAC
>CAZYRV010000059.1:10512-11454 GCA_964649485.1 uncultured Oscillospiraceae bacterium
GCATTTGGGCGGATATTTCCGAAATCCCCCAGTATATGAGAGATGCGCTTGTGGCGGTTGAGGACAAGCGTTTTTACGAGCACGAGGGCGTTGACTGGTACAGAATAATCGGCGTCGTCATGAGCCGGTCGGGCGAGGGCGGCTCAACAATTACTATGCAGCTTGTGCGAAATGTTACCGGCGATAACGAAATCACGGAAGAACGCAAGCTTCGTGAGATTTTCCGTGCCCGGAAGCTTAAGCAGAAGTACAGCCGTGACGATATTCTCGAGGCTTATTTAAACAAAATCTGGTTCGGCGGCGGCACTATTTACGGTATCGGTGCGGCTTCGGGCTATTATTTTGATAAAACGCCGTCAGAGCTTACTCTTGCGGAATCAGCAATTCTTGCGGGTATTATACGAAATCCTGCAAAAACAAATCCATACGCTAATCTAGAACGTTGTAAAAAACAACAGCTTTACGCACTTTTAAGTATGTACGAACAGGGTTTAATCACTGCGGAGGAATATAACGAAGCAAAGAGCGAAAAGGTTCGCTTCAAATATGCGGTTGAAGGCGATGCTTTCGGCTATGTTGACGAGCGCTATGGTGCCGAGCCTGAGGAGGAAGAAGAAGAGGACACATCAACAGGCGAATATGAGGCTTATAAATTCACCGATTACGAGCCGTCGCAAAACTGGTATGTTGATGCGGCAATCGACCGTGTAATAAATGATTATGCCGAACTTAAGGGCGTTTCTTACAGCAATGCCCGCACAAGCATTTACAGCGGCGGTTTTAACATTTACCTTAATATGGATATGGAGCTTCAGGCAAAGGTTGAGGAGCTGTACAAGAATCCTTATCTAATCCAAAGCTATTATGACCCGAGTGCGCCTATGGAAGATCAGCTTCAGTCGGCTTTCGTCCTCATGGACTATAACGGCGATGTTCTTGCCT
>CAZYRV010000059.1:11464-11680 GCA_964649485.1 uncultured Oscillospiraceae bacterium
GCGGGAGGAGTCGGCGATAAAGAGGGCGACAATATTTTTAACCGTGCAACACAGGCAACTCGTGCGCCCGGTTCTACAATAAAGCCGCTTTCGGTTTATGGGCCTGCGATAGATGAAAATTTAATTACGTATTCAACAATGATTCCTGACAAGGGAATAGAGCTTCCGGGCGAAACCGGTCTTTGGCCGTATAACTATGGAAAAGAGGGCGGCGAC
>CAZYRV010000060.1:0-1769 GCA_964649485.1 uncultured Oscillospiraceae bacterium
CATTACCGCCGTGCCTGAGGGAGCGTCTTTTTTGCGGTTATGATGCTTTTCTACTATTTCAATATCAAAGCTGTCGCCTAAAACATGGGCGGCTTTTTTCGCAAGCTCGACAAGCAAATTTATGCCGAGCGACATATTAAATGTGAAAAAAATCGGAATCTGCTCTGCCGCACGATGAATTTCGCTTATTTCGTCCTGTGAATAGCCCGTAGTCGCAATCACAAGCGGCACGCCGTTTGCTTTTGCATAGGAAAGCAAGCCGTCAAGCGCCGACGGGTGAGAATAATCTATTATTACATCGGGCTTTTCCGGCAAATCAAAAACGCTTTTCACAACGGGAAATCCGCCATAGCTTTCCCCGACGGGGTCAACTCCGCCGCAAATCCGGCAAGCCAAATTTTCCTCGGCAAGGGAGGCGATAACACGCCCCATTCTGCCGCAAGCGCCGGTTATGGCGACATTTATCATTTCAAAAATCCTTCCGTAATGTACTAAATCAAGCCTAATTCCTGCATTGACTTTTTAAGCCTTTCTTTCTTCGCTTCGTCCATTTCAACAAGCGGAAGTCTGCACGGTCCGACGTCTTTTCCCATGAGATTAAGAGCTTCTTTTACGGGAATAGGGTTTACGTCGCAGAAAAGCGCACCGATAAAATCAAAAAGCCTAAGCTGGATTTTCGCCGCCGCCTTATAATCGCCCTCAAGGCAAAGCTGTGCCATATCATGGGTTTCTGCAGGCATACAGTTTGAAAGCACGGAAATAACTCCCTTGCCGCCCACGGACATAACTGGCACAATATGGTCGTCGTTGCCCGAATAAATGTCAAGGTCGCACGCTGATGCAAGAGCACAAATCTGGTTAATATTTCCGCTTGCTTCCTTTGCGGCGACAATATTCGGGTGCTTTGCAAGCTCTTTATAAGTATCAACGCTGATGTTTACGCCTGTTCTGCCCGGCACGTTATATAAAATAATAGGAAGCCGAACCGCATCGGCGGTGTGGAGATAGTGGGCGATAAGCCCCTTTTGCGAGGTTTTGTTATAGTAGGGGGTAACAAGCAAAAGCGCATCTGCGCCAAGGCGCTGTGCCTCAAGCGAAAGCAAGGTCTGATATGCGGTGTCGTTGCTTCCCGTGCCCGCAATAACAGGAACCCGCTTATTTACACGCTCGACAGCATAGCGGATAACCTCTGTGTGCTCCTCATGGGTCATTGTTGAGGATTCGCCCGTTGTTCCGCAGGCGACAATCGCATCAGTGCCGTTTTCTAGCTGAAAGTCGATAAGCTCGCCGAATTTGTCATAATTAATTGAGCCGTCGCTGTTCATCGGGGTGACAATCGCAACGCCCGCGCCTGTAAAAATTGTCTTTTTCATCATAACTCCAATCAGTCAAAAAAGCCCTTCGCCGCAAGCAGCTCTGCCATTTCAACCGCGCCGCCGGCAGCACCTCTCAAAGTGTTATGGGATAGGCAAACAAATTTATAGTCATACTGGGTGTCCTCCCTGAGCCGTCCGATTGACACAGCCATGCCGCCCTCAAGATTGCGGTGAAGCTTTGCCTGCGGATAGTTATCCTCAACAAAATAGTTAAGGAACTGCTTAGGTGCGGACGGAAGCCCAAGCTTTTGCGCCTCGCCCTGATATTCATTCCAGATTTTTATAATTTCTTCTTTTGAAGGCTTGTTTTCGAACCTTACAAAAACCGCCGCCGTATGTCCGTCAGAAACAGGAACACGCAAACACTGAGTTGTAATGGCGGGCTTATCGGTG
>CAZYRV010000060.1:1779-5672 GCA_964649485.1 uncultured Oscillospiraceae bacterium
TCCGTCTTCAATCTTACCCCAGATACGAAGAGGCTCCTGCTCGCTCTTCTCTTCCTCTCCGCCGATATAGGGAATGAGGTTGTCAACCATTTCCGGCCATGTGTCGAAGTTTTTGCCTGCGCCCGAAATCGCCTGATAAGTACAAGCCAGAACCTCTTTGATTCCGAATTTTTCACGAAGCGGGTGGAGTGCGGGAACATAGCTTTGAATCGAGCAGTTTGACTTAACCGCAACAAAGCCACGCTTTGTGCCAAGCCTTTTGCGCTGGGCATGGATAATTTCGGCGTGCTCGGGGTTTACCTCGGGGATAATCATGGGGACGTCGGGCGTTCCACGGTTTGCGGAGTTGTTGGAAACAACTGGGCATTCCGCCATAACATATGCGTTTTCAAGCGCCTTTGTGTCGTCCTTTGTCATGTCAACCGCACAGAAAACGAAATCAACCTCTTTTGCAATCTCGTTTACATCGGCAAGCGCATCATGCACAACAAGCTCTGCAAGGTTTGCGGGAACAGGCTCTGTCATAAGCCAGCGAGAGCCGACCGCATCTTTGTATTTCTTCCCTGCCGAACGCGGAGAAGCCGCAAGAACCTTTACGTTAAACCACGGGTGATTCGCAAGCAGCAGGGCAAAGCGCTGTCCGACCATGCCTGTTGCGCCGATTATACCAACATTATACTTTTTCATAATTTTTCTCCTTTTTGTTCTGAATAAAAGAAAAAACCGGATTCACCGGTCTGTCTCAAATGTGGAATTATGGCAAAAATATGTATTTGCCGATAGCTCTCCATCCGATTTGACAACCGATGACAATTATACGCTTATTCAACGCACAACCAGATATGCACACGCCAAATCATGCACTCTTCGGCGGCAACACCTTTCATTTCCCCCGCATTGGCACGGATTTTACGGAAAACTACTCTTTGAAAGCCGCATCCTCTATCTTTAAGCTATTATATCATATTAATATGCCGCTGTCAAGCAAAAATTGCAAAATGGTATTATTTTTTTCAAAAAACCGTAAAGTTCCTTTTTCCAGAGCGTTAAGCGAAAAATATTGACATAGTGTTCCATTTATGATATACTGATTAAAATTTATTATAGGAGGAAAAAAATGAACATTTTGAAAGGCTTTTCTGCCATCTTATCCATAATAATGTGGTTTTCCTCCTGTGAAAACAAGGCTGATGAAGCGGGCGGAAAAGCCGCCGTAAACTTTGATTCCTCAGTTTTAAGCGGAGATTGGCTTGACGAAAACGGCTTTGTAATGAGCTTTGAGTATGAAGAAGCCTTCGGCGGGGATGAATTTTTTACAAGCCCTTACTTTAAATATTACGGCTCAAATTTAGATTTTGAAAACCTCGATTACAGCGAAATTTACTTTAACAACGACGGAAGCCTGAATTTCATGGGTAAAAAGCTTTATAAAACCGATTCCGATTCAGGCAAAACCGCCGCCGAAAAGCTTAAAAAAAGCATCGAAGGCGACTGGTATGTGTTTATATTTGATTACGAACACAAAAACTATTCTTATATGGGGATTGAAATTGATTTTTCCAACAGCAAGGCGAGCTTTATTTACGATGAAACAGCCCTTTCGGCGAATCCCTATTCTTTTGACGGCTGTACGCTTTACCTTAACGAGGAAATGTCATTTTATGCAAGGCTCGAGCATGAAAAGCTTTCGCTTTACGACAGCTTAGGAAACGTTTACACCCTTATGCGGACGGACAATGAGGCGGCAAAAAGCCTTGTCCAAAGCAGCATTGACTTAACAGCTGATTTTAAGGGCGATTTTTATGAAATTAATGACGGTGTTCTTGAAAAATGGAGCTTTGACGGCTTGGGAACGCTTTTGATTGACGGCGAAAAGCAAAGCTATTCGGCGAATCAAACCGCCTTTGTTTCAGCATTATACATTAACAAGGAAAAATTTGATTTCTACGACTTAAATGAGTCTATTGAAATTTACAATAAAAGCTCGAGTCACACGCTGTACAGAGCTGAAAGCGGCTATATAAAAAGGTTCATAAAAAAGCAGGAAATAACCGAAAAAGCTGCAAAGCTTCTCAAGGAATTTCCCGACAAGGACGGTTGGATTGACACAAAAAATTGCGGCGACATACCGCTTCTTGCCGATGCCGATTTTATCAAAAAGTGCCTGAAGCAAGGCTTTTTCACAGCGGGCAGCCCCGCCGAGCTTGCAAGCTATAACTATTATATAAACGTCATAGCAAACGATGAAAGCTTTTTCCTTGGGCTGGAATTAACCGATGATATTGACCTTTCGGGTTATGAATGGTCGCCGATGGGCTGGACGGACAAACACCCGTTTATGGGCGCAATTCAAGGTCATGATTTCACCATAAGCAACCTCAAAATTGACGGAGCGGGCGACACAGGCTTCATCGGCTGGGAGGTTATGTGCGGCGTAGAAAATCTGAACATAAAAAATGCCGAAATAATCGGCGGCGGTCATACAGGGATTATGACAGGGCAGGCAATCGGCGGCTATTATAATAACTGCTCTGTAAGCGGCACGATTACAGGCGGGAGTGCCGGAGCTTTTCACGGACATTCGGCGCACGCAACGATCAAAGACTGCACCGCAGACGTAACTATTGACGTCGAAAAATGCGAATTTATGACATACAACGACAAGCAAAAAGCAACAATTAAAGTCCCATACGAGGTAACAATCACCATTGACGAAAACTATACCGTGACTCGCCCCGAAATTGATTATGACTATCGGAATCTTGGCTGGACGGTAATCAAAAACGGCATTGAAGTTCTGGACAGAAACGCCGAAAACGAATACAGCTTTAACTATTGGCATGATTCGGGCGAATATGAAATTTATCTTACCGCCTTTGTCGAGGGGCAATACATTCAGATAAGCAACTCTGTCAAGTACACAATAAGGTAAAAAACAGGCACGCAAAATCAACTCTTGCGTGCCTGTTTGTTTATGAAAAATTTATTCGGTGCGGTCGTCGATTTCAGAATCAGAGTTTTTCTTTACGCTTTCAACGCCGTTAATTGCGCTTGCCTTAGTTTTATAGCCCTCTGAAGCAAGGATTGTTTCGCCGTTTCTCGCAGTGAGCCTAAAGCGATATTCCCCCGCCTTGTCGGCATAAATTTCGAACTTGGGATTTACCGCCTTTTCAAAGCCCTCAACTGTCTGGTCTTCGATATTAGCAACAGGTGCGTTTTTCTTGACGCTTTCAATACCGTTTAATGCGCTTGCCTTAGAGGAATAAACCTCAGATGTGCCGATAACCTCGCCGTTTCCCGCCGCAAAGTCAAATTTTGTGCCAGTTTTTGTCGTTTTGAGAATATACTTGCCCATAATAAACATCCTTTCTGAAATAATAATCATTATTATAATACTATTATAACACCTGATCCTTCCAATGTCAATACCATTGCCAACCTTTTTGAAAATCAAGCGTTGACATTATAAGCCTTTTATGATAAGATTGACGCAAGAGCTTAAGGGGGATTGCTATGCTTAAAAAGGATATTATTTCTTATATAGAGGAAAAAGGCGGAAAGTCTTTCGCCGAAATGCCGCTCAGTGAGGTTGACAGCCTTATTTTATGCCAATTCGCCTATCTTAATCTTTCAATCTGCGGCATAAACCTGGGCGAAAGCCCAAAAACCCTGCGTGCGATAAGCCAAAGCGTTGATGAAAACGCTTTGGCTTCGGGTGTATTTTTTCCCGAAAAAAATCTGCGGCTTTTTAAGCTTGCCGCAAGAAGCCGCCGCTTTATGAACGTTTATGCGGCGCATTTCCTCGAGAACATCGACCCCGACAACGAAAAGCAATTTGCGGCAATCACCTTCAGGCTTGGCGAAAACGCTTCTTTCATCGCCTTTCGTGGCAC
>CAZYRV010000060.1:5682-11667 GCA_964649485.1 uncultured Oscillospiraceae bacterium
GCCTATATTGCTTATCGGGGAACCGATTCGGCCTTTGTCGGCTGGAAAGAGGACCTGAACCTTTCCTATTTAATGCACATTCCGTCACAGCTTTCCGCACTTTCTTATCTCGAGGCGGTTTCCCTTTTAGAGGGAGAAAAGCTTTTCGTCGGCGGACATTCCAAAGGCGGCAACCTTGCGGTTTATGCCGCCGCACACGCAAGCCCGTCCATAAAAGAACGGCTTGTAAATGTGTTTAACCACGACGGGCCGGGCTTTTTGCCGGAATTTTTTGACGGCGACGCTTTCCAGAGCGTTAAAGATAAAATTCATAAAACCATTCCGCAGACGGCTGTTGTCGGGCTTATTCTCGAAACCCACGAGGCTTATCATGTCGTGAAAATTAATGCCCCTACGCTTAACCAGCACATATCTTTCACTTGGGAGGTCGAAAACGGCGCTTTTGTGTATCTTGACGACATTGACGAGGTGTCAAGGCATACAAGCAAGGTGATTGCCGAGTGGATTTCCGGAATGGATTTTGACACAAGAAGAAGCTTTGTCGAGGCGCTTTACAGTGTCATTCTTGCGACAAAGGCGGAAACTCTCGAGGATTTGTCGGCAAATTGGCGTGAAGCGCTTAAGGCGGCTGTCGAAACCCTCAAAACGGGCGACCCGCAAACCCGTGAGATAATAAACACAAATATAAGCGAGCTTTTGCGGCTTTCCGCCGAGGATTTCCGCCGTTCGATCGAATGTATGAAAAACGGCTGTGAAGAAGCCGCCGAACAAGACTGAGCCTTGCTTAAACCGCTTAAAATAATACAGCAAACGAGCTTACCCCGTTTCAGGGCAAGCTCGTTTTCGCTTGTTATTCAGATTGCCTTAGGGCTTCACCGCACAAAGACCAGAAATTTCCTTGACGGTGATGCCTTAATTTTATATAGGTGAATGAGCAAGCTTTTCAAACATATCGCCGAAAATTCCGTCACGATAAACAAAATTGCACATACGCATAAGGTGGCGGTTTTTATCGGCGGATTTTTCCCACTTCAAGTCGTCGGTAAGGACGGGCGATTCTACAATTGTCGAGGGACACCAAATCGGGTTTATAAGATAACCGATTGTGGAAATATCCCACACAATTCTTGACGGCGCCATCTTGCCGAAAACCTCTCCCGCAACAGTGCTTTCCTCACAGTCGTCGGCTCCCTTGAGATAGGTCAGGCGGAATAAATCAAGCATATTTGCCGCCTCCTTGGGGTTAAGCTGGCTTGTGACAATGTCGGTAAGATAGGTTGCGATTTTGCTTTTGCCGTACAGATTCGCACGAAGCTCTTCCGCTGTTACCGTCAAATTTGAAGCAACAGTCATACACGGAACTAAAACCAGCGGCACTCCGCAATCGAAAATAATCTGCGAAGCAAGCGGGTCCTGTCCGAGGTTAAACTCGACGGCGTGCGGCCAATAAAGCGGGTGTCCGCCAAGCCAGATTACTACAATTTTTTTGATGATTTCAGGGTCCATCAGAATCGCCGAGGCAATATTTGTGATTTCGCCGATTGCGACGACGTATAAAAGCTCGTCACTTTCGTTTGCAAGCTTTACGAGGTCACGTGCGGCAGGGCTTTCAACAGGCTCTGTTTTGTTGGACAAATACCTGTCAGAGCCTTTAAAAACCTTTCCCTCGGGCGACTCGCCAAGCATTCCGAAAATTTTAATAATCTCCTGATAGCTTTGCTCAAGCCCCTCCGCCAAATCAAATGTCATGGGGACAGTTACGTCGTCGGTTTTAAGAAGCTTTGCGAAAAACTGCCCCGAAAACGGTGCGGCATAAACTCTCTCAACCGAAAGCTTTTGCTTTGAAAGAAGCGCATATGCCAGCGCAAACTGGTCGTCAACCTCATTGTACGTGTCCGTGTCCAAAACCATGCGAACCTTGCCCTTTGGCGGCTCAAGCCGCTTTCTCATCTCTTCAGGCGAAAGCTTTGGATATTTCATAGTTGTTCTCCTTTTAACCTTCCTTGCTCATCTCAATGGTGTTTTTGATTGAAAACCTGTTTTTAAGCGTTTTCAGCGTGTCCATATTAAGCGAAATAACCATAACAATAAGCAAGAATACTCCAAGTGCGATATTTTGGAACGTATCAGGAAGCCCCGCCGCAATAAGCCCGATGAAAATCGTGTTCAGCGTAAACTGGCTTATAAAAATTCCAAGGGTCATATTGCAAAGCGGCTGTAATACCATGGCGACAATGATTCCCATAAGCGGCTTGAATATAAGCGTTGCGCTTCCTAAGCTTGTCTGCGCACCCATAGAGCCTGACTGTGAAATCGTGAGTATTGCCGCCACGGCAATGAAAATGCTTCCCACAACAAAGGACATGAATTTAACGAAATTCGTCTTGATTCCGGCGCTTTTCGCCACTGTTTCATTGCTTCCCACACCACGCATATGAAAGCTGAATTTGGTCTGGTTAAACAGGAAGTAGAAAAGAAGCGACGCACCGATTAAAACATAAATGATATAGGGCGAAGCACCCAAGGTGGCAAGCCCGAGGTCTATGCTTACAAAGCTGAACTTGCCGGCGATATTCTTTCCAATGATTTCAAACACCATGGTAAGCGCCATCGTAAGCACAAGCGACGGAATCTTAAACGCCCAGTTGCACAAGCCCGTGATAACCGACATAACCAGACTTGCGGCAAAAGCGCCTAAAATAAGCCCCCACATTCCGAACTGCGCCGAAAGAATTCCTCCTACGAGTCCGCTTATAATTATGCGCGAACCGACTGTAAAGTCGAAAATCCCGCACATATATCCGAAAGCAACCGCATAAGCAGTTATTGTCGGAATGATAGACTGTAAAAATATTGTGTATACGCTGTTCAGGTTGCTGAACCGGTCAAAGGTTATCACCAGAAATATGCAATACACAATGATAGGAAGCAAAAATGCCTTAAGTGTTTTTGTAACCATTGTTTTCATTAGAATCCCTCTTATTTATTTATCGCCGAAAGCTTTTCCTCAGCCTTCCATGCCTTCATGGCGCGCCGCAACGTCGGCAACGCTGAATTCATTTACAATTGCCTTGAAAGAATCCTCATTAAGCTCGGGATTATAGAATTTAATCATTTTTTCCTTGATTTCTTCAGGTGTATAAACAGCGTTGTCGCCGAGGAAATAGGTGAGGAAGTTGTCCGCTTCTTCCTTGGAAGTAAGCTCGAGATAGTTTGTGATAAGATTAAAAGGCTTGTCCGCAACAATCGGTGTTCCGATTACCTTATTTACGAGAATAACAGTTGACATAAGGGGGTCGATTTGCTGCTGTCCGCCGTATGAAACGTGGAAAGAGCCCGCTTCAAGATATTCGCCCATTGTGAAGTCAAAGTCAATTCTGCCGACCTTGATTTTGCCCGCAAGATTATGGTCTGCAAGCGCCTTTTCAATTGTCGGAAGCGCTGCGTCAGCGTAGGTTCCCGCAAGAAGAATGCCGTCCATTTCGGGATATGCCGCAATATAGCTTTCGATTGTTTTTGTCATGTCTGTCTGGACTGTGATTCCATAGGTTGTGTTGAGAAGCTTGATTCCTGTTTCGTCAACCGCCTTTTGGATTCCTGCGTCACGAAGGTCAGAAGATGTGTCGCCCTTTGCGATATTGATTACGCAGAGGTTTTTTACGCCCATATCAACCATTTTCTTCGTGATGTCATAAGAAGCCTTTTCGTCGTCCTCGTTTGCTCCGCCCGCAAAATATTCGGACGAATAAATCTGCTCTTTGATTTCAGCGTCATTGATTGTCCTGAACATTGTTGAATAATAAACTCCCGCTTCGCTGCAAAGCTGGTCAACCGTGGGAAGCATAGAGTCAGATGCGGGCATGAATATGATTCCGTCAACGCCGCGGCTTATAAGGTCAGAAACGTTGTTGATAAGCGAATCCGCCGTGAGGTCGCTTTCTACAAGGACAAGCTCGCCGCCTGCGGATTCGACTGCTGCACGGACGTTGTTTACAATGGAAACAAACGTCGGGTCTGTCGAAGATGTCGCCCAAGGAAAACCGATTTTATAAGGCTCGGGATTTCCCTTCTGCTCGGCCGCTCCTGATTCTGTGCCTGACTGAGAACCAGATGTCGCCTTTGTCGTGCTTGTTGTGCTTGAATTGTCATTGCCTGTGCAACCCGAAAGTATGCCCAGCGACATTGTCAAAGCCAACGCCAGTGTTAAAATTTTCTTCATTTTGTTCCTCCGTTAATAATTGCTGTAAAATTCGCCCGCAAGGATTGTCGCCTTTGCAGGCAAGCTTTTTATCTCAAATGCAGACAATTTTGTCATGCAGTTTGAACTGATTTTGCAGGCTATTTTATGACTCCTGCGCTTTTCCTGTCAAAGGAAATTACTACGATTGCAATAAGAATTACACCTTGAATAAGCTGTTGTGTAAGCCCGTCAATGCCCATAAGCGACATACCGTTTTTCATAATCGCCATCGCTATGCTTCCGATTACGGCAGAGCGAAACTTCACCGACCAGCCTCCCGTAAGCGACATTCCGCCGAAAAGAACCGCAAGCAGAACGTCAAATTCAAATGCGTTTCCCGTTTTAGAAGAAGCGGTCGCCGTGCGGACAAGGCTGAAAAAACCTACAAGCCCGCATAAAAGCCCCGAAATCGCAAACGCCCATGTCTTGACTTTTGCCACACGAACACCCGATTGCTTTGCCGCATCCTCCGTCGCCCCAATCGAGCGGCACTGCTTACCGTAAGGCGTATACTCAAAAAGCGCAAACAGTATCAGCATCACAACGATAAACACGCTTATTTTCACGTAATCCTGATCGAAAACACGCTGGGAAACAGGTATTCCGACCGAACCGTTTAAAAGCCATGTTGTGATTCCTCTAAGTATAAAGGACACCGCCAGAGTTCCGATAAACGATTCAATCCTGAGCCTTGCGATAATAAAACCGTTAAACAATCCGAATACCAAGCCCGTGATAAGCGCCGCAGGGAGGATAAGCGCAAGGTTTATCTGCGCCGCAAAAGCCGCCACAGCCGCCGAAATTCCGACGACAGCGCCGACAGACAAGTCAAGCTCGCCAAGCGACATTAAAAACACAACGCCCATTGCGCCAAGCCCGATGCTGAAAAAGTTATTGAATATATTCATCAGATTTCGGCTTTTGAAAAGATTTCCCTCTGTCAAAACCGAGAATAACACTGCGACAATCAATAAACCGATAAACGAAAAATTGTTGCGCAATATATCCTTGATCCGAAATTTTCTTTGTTCTACTGAAACAACTCCGTTATTTTCCATGCTTGTTCCCTCATATCATTTTCTGAATAAGCTTTGCTTCGGATAAGCCGTCCTTGCGGTGAAACTCTCCGGCTATCGCCCCGTTTTTGAGAATAAGAATACGGTCGCTCATTCCGATAAGCTCGGGAAGCTCTTCCGATATAAGCAGAATTGCCTTTCCTTCATTTTTAAGCTTTTCAATCAGAGCGTATATCGATGCCTTTGCGCCGATATCGATTCCGCGCGTCGGACAGTCCATAATCATTATGTCAGAGCCTTTCGCAAGCCATTTTGCAAGAACAACCTTCTGTTTGTTTCCGCCGCTGAGCGAGCTTGCATAATTCTGAATAGAGGCGGTTTTGACACCCATTGTTTCAGACCATTTCCCCGCAACCTCTTTTTCCTTTTTCTTGGAAACGTAAAAGCACGTTGCAATATCCTTAAGCGACGGAAGGCAAATATTATCCTTTATGCTGCACAAAACCATAAGCGACTCTCTGTCACGGTTTTTGGAAATATAGCCGATTCCCTCTCCGACAGCCCATGCGGCATTCCGGACGTGCTTTTCTCCCTTTAAAACAGAGCCCTTGTCCGGCTTTGTAAGCCCGAAAAGCACCCGCCCGATGTCGTGGATTCCACAGTCGCTTAAGCCGCCGATTCCCAGAATTTCGCCCTTATGAAGCTGTAAATTCACATTTTTAAGCACGT
>CAZYRV010000061.1:0-6867 GCA_964649485.1 uncultured Oscillospiraceae bacterium
TTGTGCCTGTTTATTACAGCTTGCTTTATAAGGACCAAGTGGGCTATGACAATATCCGAAACGTGTTTACCATTCACAATATCGGCTATCAGGGGCGCTTTGGGCTTGAGCTTATTGAGGAAATCGTCGGGATTCCCCGCAAGTTTACATCTGTGCTTGAGTATGACGGCGACCTTAACTTTATGAAGGCGGCAATCGAGGTTTCGGACAAGGTGACGACGGTTTCGCCGACCTATGCGGAGGAAATTTTAAACCCGTGGTTTTCGCATGGGCTTGACCGCATTCTGGTGACGAAAAGGTTCAAAACCTGCGGCTTTTTAAACGGTATCGATACTGAATTTTATAATCCCGAAACGGATTCAGAGCTTCCCGCAAACTATTCAGCCGACGACAAAAAGGGCAAGGCTGTCTGCAAGGAAAAGCTTCTTGATGAGATGGGACTTGCCGCCGGTAAAGAGCCTGTGATTGCGATTATATCACGCTTTGCCGAGCATAAGGGCTTTTACCTTGTGCGTGAGGTTTTTCACGAGATTATGGCATTAGGCTTTAAGGCGGTTATCCTCGGCTCGGGCGAACGTGAATATGAGGACTTTTTCCAGCATATGCACTATGCTTATCCTGATAGAGTGGGCTTTTACAAGGGATATAACACGGCGCTCTCCCGCCGGATTTATGCGGGTGCGGATATGTTCCTTATGCCAAGCAAAAGCGAGCCTTGCGGGCTTGCGCAAATGATTGCCTTGCGGTATGGAACTGTTCCTATTGTGCGCAAAACAGGCGGACTTAAGGACAGCGTTATTGACGTCGGTGACAATGGTGTCGGCTTTACATTTTTAAATTATGATTCGGCGGATATGCTTTCCGCTGTTCGCCGTGCGAAAGAATTGTATGACAAGCGTGCGCAGTGGGGCAAGCTTTCGGCAAAGTGTATGCGTGCCGATTTCAGCTGGGCGGCATCGGCAAAGCTTTATATCGGGCTTTATAAAGAGCTTCATAAGGATTGATAAAATAAAAAAGGTGCTGTTTATCAAACAGCACATTTTTATATAGTTTAATTCTATGTTTTCGCTTTGGCTCTCATCATTATTTTTGTATAAAGCAGGGTCGCCCCGATTGCCGCCAAAACAATTATGATTTGTATAATAATGCCAATCGGTGTTATATACAGCTCTTCAATCATTTCGGTTAAGCCGTTCATTGTACTTACAGATGTTAAAAACATACATACGGAAAATGCGATAATTCCCGAACGAAAAAGCGAATAACCGAAATATTTATTGTGCGCATAAGTCAGTATGATAGAGGGCAGGGTATAGAAAATCAAACCCGCAATCAAGTCGAACGCTAAATGGCTTATATTGCAATAATAGGCAAAACCCATTACATAAATCGAAATAAGCGCAATCGCAACGGCAATGGCGAGGATTGTAGAAGCAATCCTTTTTATAATTTTTCCGTCAAAACGAAAAACAAAATCCCCACTTTCGCTTGCAAAATGAACAGCTCGATTATTCGTTGAAATAACCGACATTTTATCACGGTTTTTATGCAGATATATCAAAAGACAAGACATGGGAATTATGGCTAAAAGCGGCAAGACATTTATGATTAAATAAAGATATAAATATTGAAAATACTCTGCGCCTCTTAACTGCAGCTCAATGATGTTTAAACAGGCAATCGCAAACGCTGTTGCCGCCGTAATTATCATTCCAGCCTTTGCGGAAACATGAAAAAGGCTTTCGGCGAATGTGTAAATTCCCATGGGAACAACAAAAGCAATGAGGGTAAGCAAAGCGAATCTTCCGGCATCGTTTATATGTAAACAGTAATAAATCATGAGCACAACGACGACAGCAAGACTTATAAAAGCAGTGAGAAGATTTGCAGATTTTATTTTTTTGCCGTGATTGAGGTTGTTTTGTTGAATAACAGTTTGTTCCATAAAAGCTCCTTTACAGCATGAGGGTAAATTTTCGTGGTCTTAACTTGTGAAATTTCCGGTCTTTGTACGGTGATGCCTGACGAAATAACAGCCACCTTTGCAGATGGCTGTTGATTGTGGTTGTAAAATTTATGGTTGCCTGCGTTGCTGTAAATCAAGTTTCAGGATACCATTTCAGTTGCTTCATTGGACTCACTCCTAAAATATCACTTTTTCGGTGTCCTCTTGAATGCTCTCATTTTAATCACCTGTTCAATCCATAAAGCCCTCTATTTAAACGCTTTGCGGTTCACCTGCCTTTCTGTTGGAAATAAGCAGGGCTGAGGTCTTGAATTAAACCTGATTGGCTATATGCTTAATTGCGCCGGTTTTCGGCATAATAGTTGTCATGTCTGTGAAAAGGCTAAACGCCTTGTTTCCGATGCGGACAGCTGACCATATTTAATGCGTCCTGCCCCTAATCGCTTTTATTTCAGACTCTGATGTGGCTTACCGAGCCGCAATTAAAGCATATCTCCAAACACTGTGAATCTTCCATTGGACTCGCTTCCTTTCCGGTTGAATTTACTCGCCAAAGCATTCGTTTTGACAAATATTGTTTACAGCACCCTGCGGACATCAGGCTTAAGCTTTCGTATTGACTTAATCCTTAGGGCTTGCTGTACCCTCTCCTAGGAAAACCTTTGTTTATTTTCCTTGTCTATATAATACCATAGTTTTTGTACAATGTCAATAGTTTTTGCGCATAATTTAATTAAATTATTATACAAATCGTCGGGCTTTACTTTATGCAATTCACCGAAAAATTAACAAAAACATTATGAAATAATAAAATAACTTACTTTTGCTATTGACATTCGGCTTGTTTTATTGTAGAATTAAAAAGTAACGTTGTTTTATAATGAAAGGATTTATTTATGTCTGAAGAATTAGATAAAATGGACGGACTTGACGAGCCGGAGCTTATAGAGCTTGAGGACGAGGACGGAAATACAGTGACCTTTGAGTTTATCGACTCGGTCGAGCATGAGGGTGCTGTGTATTATGCGCTTGTTCCTTATTCCGAGGGCGATGATGCCGAGGAAGAAGAGTTCGTTATCCTTAAGGAAATTGCCCTTGAGGACGAGCAATATCAGCTTGTCACAATCGACGATGATAACGAATATTCAAGCGTTGGAGAGCTTTTTCTTAAGCGTTTTCAGGAAGCCTTCGGAGAGGAAGGCGCTGACGGAGAGTTTTTACAGTAATAACTTTTCGTTTTCATGGAATATTATTTATGCCGCTTCAAGCCGTTTATTAATTCAAAACGGTTGTTCACGGCAAAATTATGCTTATCATTCTGCCTTGTTTGTTTCAGTATGTTTTTATAATCCAACACTCTATAAAAGGGATTCCGACTCTGTTGAGGGATTGCAGACCTCCCGCCCTGCGGAAGAAGGGAGCGTGAAGTCACAGGCGGTTTTACCCACCCTGCTTTGTGCGGGTTTTATAGTCATACCACGGCAAGGTGGACCAAGGGGCCGAAAGGCCCCTTTGTTATGCCCAAAACAGGCTGTAAGCCTTATGGCGGACAGCTTTATGCTTTTATAATTGATTAAAATGCTGTAAAAAAACCGCAATGCGAATAAAACCAAGTTTTGTTCTGTTCAACAAGCTTTATCATTGCAGTTTAGTGCGAAATGCAAAAATATGCCCTTCGGCTTTACCGAAGGGCATATTGATTTATTGCTTAGAACAGCGGAACTACGCCGCCGGCATAGGTTTCTTCAATAAAAGTTTTAACCTTGTCGCTTTTAAGCGCCTTAAGAACCTTCTGAATCGCCTCGCTGTCCTTATCCTCGGCACGTACTGCGAGAACGTTACCGAAGGTTTCCGCCGCAAGCGAATCAGAAGCTTCTACGGCAAGCGCATCTTTAACCTGAAAGCCCGCTTCAATTGCATAATTTCCGTTTATTACCGCAACGTCAACGTCGGCGACAGAACGGGGAAGCTGTGCGGCGGCAATTTCGGTTATTTTATAATTATGAGGATTTTCCGCAATGTCAAGAGCGGAGGCTTCAAGTCCGGCGCCGTCCTTAAGCTTGATCAAGCCCTCTTGCTGAAGGAGAAGAAGCGCCCTTGCGCCGTTTGTCGTGTCGTTCGGAATTGCGATTTCAGCGCCGTCGGCAAGGTCGGCAAGCGACTTTGTTTTGCCTGCGTGAATTTTTCCGACGGAAACAAGCGTATCGTTTTTTTCGGAATTGTAAGTATCCAAAAAAGGCTGGTGCTGAAAATAGTTTGCATCAATGTCGCCGGCGGAAAGCGCAGGATTAAGCTGTTGATAGTCGTTAAACTCCGTTACGACAAGCTCTATTCCCTCTGCCTTGAGGTCGTCAACGATTTGTGCGAGAATTTCAGCGTGAGGTGCGGAGGTTGCGCCTATTGTAATTGTCGTGAGGTCGGTTGTTTCTTCTTTTGCTGTGGTTGCGGAAGCGGTGTCCTCGCTTGCTTTTGTTTCAGTGCTTGAGTTAAGATTGCTTGATGCGGTTGTGTCGCCGCAGCCGGCTAAAACCGAAACGGAAAGCAGGCTCGCTGTGATTAATGATAAGAATTTTTTCATGTCAATGTCCTTTCTCGTGAGTTTGCCGATTAAGCGACAAACTTATTATTTTCTTTTATCTGATTTTTTTGCGATAAACATACCGATTTCTTGCAAAATCTGCACGATTATTACCAAGAGTATAACCGCAATTGTCATAATCTCATCGTTATAGCGGTTATAGCCATAGTTTACTGCGATTGTTCCAAGCCCTCCGCCGCCGACAAAGCCTGCCATTGCGGAATAGCTTAAAATCGTGGTGACGGCAATGGCGCTTCCAATCAAAAGCGACGGCATTGCCTCGGGGATAAGCACTTTTTTGATTATCTGCCATTTTGATGCGCCCATAGATTGCGCCGCTTCAACGACTCCCTTGTCAATTTCCTTAAGCGAGCTTTCGACAAGCCTTGCGACAAAAGGTGCGGCGGCGATTACAAGCGGAACGATTGACGCATTTGTTCCGACCGAGGTGTTGACAATCGCCCGTGTAAGTGGGGTTATCCAGACCATCAATATCAAAAACGGAATCGAGCGGAGAATGTTGACGACAAGTCCGAGGGTTGCGTTAAGCCATTTGATAGGCTTTATTCCTGCTTTGTCCGTCACAACAAGTAAAATTCCCAGCGGAAGCCCGATTAAATAAGACACAACAGTCGCCAAAACTGTCATGTAAAGGCTTTCAAGAGTTCCCTGTAAAAAAAGGTTAAATAGCTGCATCTCCGTTCACCTCCTCGACAGTCAAGCCTTGCGCAGAAAGCCATGCATGAATTTTTCCCTGTGCGTTTTTATGCTCTGGAAGCTGGATTACAATTTGCCCATAAGCTTTGCCGTCAATGCTTTTGGTGTCAGCAAACATAATGTTTACGGGCTCGCCCGTTTCGATAACCATTTTTGCGATTACGGGGTCGAATGAATTATTCCCGTCAAAAACTATGCGCAGGCAACGCTCTGAAAAGGTTTTTCCCTTGTCATACTCGCCTAGAAAAAGCCGTTTTGCGGCATCGGATTTAGGCTTTGTAAAAACGTCGGCGACAAGCCCTGTTTCGACGACAGTGTTTTTGTCAATCACGGCGACCTTGTTGCAGATTTCCTCAATAACACGCATTTCGTGGGTGATAATGATAACGGTTACTCCAAGGCGCTCGTTTATATCCTTTAAAAGCGCAAGAACCTCTTTTGTCGTTCCAGGGTCAAGGGCGCTTGTCGCCTCGTCGCAAAGCAGGATTTTCGGCTCTGTGGCAAGCGCACGGGCAATTGCGACACGCTGTTTTTGTCCGCCGGAAAGCTGTGCGGGAAACGCTTTTTCCTTGTCGGAAAGCCCGACAAGCTCTAAAAGCTTTTTCGCCGTTTTTCGTGCGTCAGCCTTTGAAATCCCCGCAATTTCAAGCGGAAACATTATATTTTTAATAGCCGTCCTTTGCATGAGGAGGTTGAATTGCTGAAAGATCATTCCCATAGAGCGCCGTGCCGATTGAATTTGCTTTTCTGAAAACGCAGAAAGGTCTTGTCCGTCAAAAATAACAGTGCCCGCCGTCGGCCTTTCAAGAAAATTAATACATCGCACAAGCGTGCTTTTTCCGGCGCCGCTTACGCCGATTATGCCGAAAATGTCGCCCGCCTCTATGTCGAGATTTATGTTTTCAAGGGCTTTTACAGTTGAATCAGCGGTTGTAAACACCTTTGAAAGGTTTTTAATTTGAACTATTGAATTTTCCACACTGAAAAACCTTCCTTTCACAAGCTTGTTCTTATAGCATTATAAAAAATTTTCAGCCAAAAGTCAAGTGTTTTTTCAATAAAACATATAAATCATATACAAATAGTATGAATAACCTAAATCGCGGCTGATTTTAAATGCAGTTTTATATAATATTACGAAAAATAAAAAAACGGAATAGAAACCCATGAATTTACATTTTTTCAAGCACCAAAAAAACTTCTGACTTAATAAGGAGTAGAAAAGCGGCTGCTTTTGTTTGTAAGCCGCCGTAAAAGCGAATGGGATTTACACCGAGGGAATTCGTATGTTGTACCAAGCAAGCCTGTTTATTTTTATGTCTGTGGGTATACGGGCTTTTCATCAAGTGCAGGGAAAGACGGACTTTATTGGTTACATTTAAATCGATTTCACGGGCGGCTTGTACTGAATCAAGATTAGAAATGCTCTGAAAAATCTTGTAAAAGCGTGAATATACGGTAAACTTTTCGCCGCACCGTTATGAAAAGCGGTGCGGCGGCAATTCGTCAGGGCGTTAAGGCTTCACCTCACAAAGATGGCGGTACGATTGCGTAGGGATTTTGACGCCAAAATCGGCAAATAGCAATTCTGCATAAAACTATCAAC
>CAZYRV010000061.1:6935-11557 GCA_964649485.1 uncultured Oscillospiraceae bacterium
GGATATTCGGTTTGACACAAGAAAATAGTCGATTCTCCAGCCGGCATTGTTCTTGCGTGCATTAAACCGATAGCTCCACCACGAATAAGCGCCCTCTAAATCGGGATAAAGAAAACGAAAGCTGTCAGTAAAGCCGCTTTCCAAAAGCGCCGAAAATGCGGCACGCTCTTCATCTGAAAAGCCTGCGCTTCCTCGGTTCGTTTTTGGGTTTTTAAGGTCGATTTCGTTGTGTGCGACATTTAAATCCCCGCAAATTATCACAGGCTTTGACTTGTCAAGCTCTGTCACATATTCACGCAGATCCTTCTCCCATTCAAGCCGATAATCAAGGCGCAAAAGCCCTTCCTTTGCGTTCGGAACATAGACATTAAGCAGGTAAAAATTTTCATATTCAAGCGTAATCGCCCTGCCCTCGTCGTTATGCCTGCCTATGTCGTAAACAACGCCTTTTGGTTCGTTTTTCGCATAGATTGCCGTACCCGAATAGCCCTTGCGCAGGGCGCTGTTCATATAAAAATGAAAGCCCTCACGCTCTATATCAGCCTGACCCGCCTGCATTTTTGTTTCCTGAATGCAGAAAAAATCAGCGTCAAGCGCATCAAAGCTCTCCCAAAAGCCTTTTGTAATACAGGCACGAATGCCGTTTACGTTCCACGATATTAATTTCATATTTTCCTCCGAAATGTTGATGTAACAAGCCTAGCATAGCATTTTACGGCGGCTTTGTCAAGCAAAGCTCACCTTTTCATCAAGCCCCAAGGCATCTTCATAAGCCTCGTCAAAAGCGTCCTCGTGGAACAGAAGCCTAAGCCTGAACAAGCCCTTTTCTGTTTTGAAATAATATTCTTGATTAACAAAAACGTCGTCGTCAAGGCTTATTTTATATGATAGCCTGACAGCTTTTTTGCCGTTAAAGTCAGTATCTGCCATTTCCAAATCAACAGCGTTTCCGCCGCCGAGAAGGGTTTTAAGCTTGTTTTCGGCAAGCTTTCCTGCGTCGTTGTATTCGGCATCAATAATCGGCTCTGCAATCACACTTGTAAAGCTTTTTTTCTTAGAATCAGCGTATTTATATTTCAGGCTAATGCCGCCGTTAATGTCGGAAGCTGTCCACTCCGGCGGATATTCAACCGAAAAATAATCATTTTTAAAGGTTTGGTTGTTTTGCGGGAAATGAAAATCGCCTGTATATTTCACTGAATCGAGCATTTTATCAAGCATAGCGCCAAGCTTTTCAGCATTCTTTTCCTCAAAAGAAGCGGTTATGTTCAGCACTTTATTTTCTTCAAGCAGAATATAGTTGTTTACATTATTTCCGTCACTTTTCATTTCTACAACATAAATATTACCGTTTTCGCCGTAAATTCCTGATGAAACAACTTCAATCCCGTCTTCATCAGCATAAAATTCCGCCAAATCATCACCATGAGCATTTATATCCATGTTGAGGTAATATTGTTCGTATATGTAAATTGTATTTGCGTTATTCTCAAACATAAAGCAAAGGTCGCCGTCGTTTTTCTCGGCGGACTGGCTGCGCTTAAAGCTGTCGTTCAGGCTGAAGGAGAAGGATTCCGTTTCGTATGCAGCCTCCTTGCCGGAGCTGTTACAGCCGCTTAAAAGCAAAGCCGCCAAGACGGCGAAAATATAAGATTTTTTCATGAACACTACCTCCTAAATCTGTTTTATAAATTATAACATTAAAATATCCGCAGTTTATTAATATTTTATGAATAATCACGTTCGAGCAAGCAAATTTTCATTTTGTCCGCTTTTGAAACAGCATGACCGCTATTCATAACGTTTTGCAATGCCGCATATTATCTTTTGAGGTGATTTTATGAGCAATTGCGTTTTGGGAATGTACATAAGCAAGCTTGCGTTAAAGGGTGAGCTTAATTGTCAAAATCAGGCGGTTTTGACCTATGATATTTGTTATCCGAGGTTTCAAAGCGGAAAATTTAAAAATGCGGCTATGACAATGAACAATTTCTACCGTTGCAGTGCGGCGGAGCTTAAAAGACGCTATGAAAAGGAGCTTTACTGTATGGCGGTAAACGACCTTAAATGCCGTGAAAGCGGCGATTTTCCGACCTATCAGGGCGTTCAGGATTTTAAGGTTTGCTATAACGGAAATTGTACTCTGAGCGTCTATTATGACAAGTATGAATTTACCGGCGGCGCCCACGGAACAACGCTTCGCTGTTCGGATACGTGGAATCTGCAAAGCGGGCTTAGAATGAAGCTTTCCGACTTCTTTTCGCCTTGTGTAAACTTCTGCGATTATGTAATAGGTGCGGTTAAGGCGGAAATAAAGCGGCAGATTGACTGCGGAGAGGTGTCGTATTTCGACGATTGGGAAAAGCTTGTAAACAAAACCTTTAACCAGAGAAGCTTTTACCTTACCGAAAAGGGGGTAACTGTTTATTTCCAGCAGTATGATATTGCGCCTTATGCGGCGGGTATAAGAGAGTTTTGCATACCGTTTGAGGAGGGTAAGGTTATAGAGCCGTGCTGTAAATCGTGTTAGGAGATTTTTGCTTTGAATAACTGAAAAATCCGTTGATTTAATCAACGGATTTTTGTTGGTGCGAGAAATGGGACTTGAACCCACACGTCTGTTGACACACGCACCTCAAGCGTGCCTGTCTGCCAGTTCCAGCATTCTCGCATATATGAAATTTGTGATTGCTTGTATATTATATCAGATTAATTTGCTTATGTCAACTGTTTTTTCGAAAATATTATAAAAAAATGCTTTTTTGTGCGGGTTGCACAATAAATCAAACAATTGTTGACAACTTTGATAAGTTGACAATCATACCTTAATAGTGTATAATTAAAATAGTATTTTATGGAGTGATTTCATTGGCAAGACGAAAAGCCCGGTTTTCAAAAGAAATAGATATTCACGGACTCTCAAAGGAGGAGGCTCGCCGCCTTATCCTGCGTGAAATACAAGCTGCGGGAGATGAAATAAGCGAGCTTGTGATTATTCATGGAAGCAATAACGGAACCGTGCTTTTGCATATGGTGCGTACCCAGCTTCATTCGCCGCGTATTGACTATATTACGCCGTCGCCTGCTAATCCCGGGCAAACCACAATCTATCTCAAAAGGTAAAAACAAGGAGGAAGCTATGAATATACACGAATCGGGCGAGGATTATCTGGAAACCATACTGATACTCAAAAACAGAAAAGGCTATGTTCGTTCTGTTGACATAGCGAATGAGCTTGGCTATTCAAAGCCGAGCGTAAGCCGTGCCGTCGGCATTCTCAAAAGCGCCGGCTATATCGTTGTCGAAAGCGGCGGAAACATTGTTTTGACCGAGCTGGGGCTTGAAAAAGCAAGCGCCGTTTATGACAAGCACAAGACAATTAAGCTTTTCTTAAATAAGCTTTTAAATGTGGACGAAACCATTGCCGAGAAGGACGCTTGCAGAATCGAGCATATAATAAGCCCCGAAACCTTTGAGGGCATTAAATTGCTTTTAAGCAAGGCAGAAAACGGTTCGGAGAAATAATTTTATATAATGCACAGCGCCGCCTTTTTGGCGGCGCTTTTTTGTTTCTCATCAAGTATCCGGCAATCATGAATCACAATTTATCTGAAATTTCTGGTCTTTGTGCGGTGTTGCCTTAAGCAAATAAGTTTTCATAATCGCCGCTTGGGTTTTTCCGTCGAGGATTTCGTTGTTCAACACCATTTCAACTGCTTTGTCAAGCGGTATTTTTTCGACCTCTAAAAATTCGTCCTCGTCAAGCTTTTGGCTTTGAAAGCTTAGATTTTCGGCGAGATAAATATGGATTATTTCCGCACAATAGCCCGGACTTGGATAAAACTTGCCTAAAAAAGTATAGCTTTCGGCGACACAGCCTGTTTCCTCCAAAAGCTCACGCTTGCCGCATTCGAAAGGGTCTTCGCCATAGTTAATCTTTCCTGCGGGCACTTCAAGAACTACCTCCGCATAAGGATAGCGGAACTGCCTTACCATGATAAGCTCGTTTTTGTCGGTGAGGGCGGCAATGCACACTCCGCCGCTGTGGCGGACGACCTCACGAAACGCTGTTTTGCTGTTTTCAAGCATGATTTTGTCACGCTCGACGGTGATTATTTTCCCCTTGAATATTTCCTCTGTTTCAAGCCTTTTTTCATAAAGCTCCATCATTTTTCTCCCCGTTTTCATCTTTTTTCTTGCTTTCAAGCTCTTTCAAAACCCTGTAAGCCTCGTCGTCCTCCGTAAGCCTGCGGTCACGCTTTATTTCCTTTGGCAGAGCGGCTTTTCTGATATAATTCGCCGCAATTTCCTCGTTCAGGGAGGGCCATTTTATATGCGGCTCGCTTTGTTTTATGTCGGTTCTGTCGGGAAAGCTGTAAATCTTTTCGTAAAGCTGTTCTGCATAAGAGCTTGCCGCATTTACCTCGGGCATTTGCGTGTTTTCATACAGGTGAACAAAGCGGTTTGGCTTATGCTTTTTGATTAACACCCACCAACCCATGTAGACAAGCCAAACAATTGCCGCACCCGCCGAAACCCAGACTCCCGTCCAGAAGCCGGGCGTCACATAATCGAACAATATTTCAGAGCGCCCTGCGGGTACAATAACCCCCATGAATGC
>CAZYRV010000062.1:0-2044 GCA_964649485.1 uncultured Oscillospiraceae bacterium
CGGTCGTCGGCTGGCTTTTCGAAAGCGTTCTCGGAATAATGCCCGAACCCGTGAATAACCGCTTTATTATCAACCCAAAGCCGCACCCACTTCTTAAATGGGCGGAGGGCGCTTATGATTCGATAATCGGCAGGCTCAGCGTTAAATGGGAATATAAAGAAAATCACATAGAATTTGATATTATCGTTCCGCCGAACACAACGGCAGAGCTTTGCTTTAACGGGAAAAAATTTACTCTGAATCCCGGAAAGCACATAATCAAGGAGGAAATCAATGCAGGCATTTAGGCTTAAAACTGAATATCTGAAAAATCCGATTGGAATTGACATAACAGAGCCGAGATTTTTTTGGAATTGCCGAGGCGGGCAAACACAAACCGCATTTCAGATTGAAGCGATTGACGACAGCAACAGCCTTGTTTGGGACAGCGGAAAAATTGCAAGCGGCTCAATGCACGCCCGCTATGACGGGAAAAAGCTTGAAAGCAGAAGCTTTGTTTCGTGGAAAGTAAGGCTTTGGGACGAAAACGACAACGTCGGCGAATGGAGCAAGCCCGCTTTTTTTGAAATCGGCTTGCTTTCCGCAAAAGACTGGGAAAGCAAATGGATAAGCGGAAATTATAAGCCCGAAAAGAAAAAGCGCTTTCCCGTGGATTGCTTTGAAAAGAACTTTTCCGCCCGTGGAAATATCAAAAAAGCCCGCCTTTACATAACTGCCTGCGGTGTTTACGAAGCCGAAATCAACGGCAGGCGTGCGGGAAGCTTTATTCTTGCGCCCGGCTTTACAAGCTATGACAAACGGCTTTATTATCAGACCTATGACGTGACAAGCCTTGTCAAAGGCGGCGAAAACAGCATCAGTATTATGCTTGCCGACGGTTGGTACAGAGGAAGCGTCGGCGCAATGGGAATAACTTATGTTTACGGCAAGCAAACAAAGCTTTTTCTCCAGCTTGAAATTACCTACGGCGACGGAAGTAAAACCGTTATTTCAAGCAACAATGATTTTTTATGGTCAAACGACGGTCCGATAAGCTTTGCCGACCTTAAGGATGGCGAAATTGTTGATTCAAGGAGAAAACCGACACTCAGCGGAAAAGCAATAATTGCCGACTGTGATATAATTCCCGCCGCCTCAAATAACGTTCCTGTTACCGAGCACGAACGCTTTACCCCATTGCTTTCAAAATCAAGCGCAAAGAAAACCATTCTTGATTTCGGGCAAAATATTGCGGGCTATGTAGAGTTTACGGTTAACGCCAAGGACGGACAGAAAATTTTCATGCAGTTTGCCGAAAGGCTTAAAGACGGCGAGCTTGACATGGCGAATATTCAGTGCAGGGCGGACACTCCGAAAGCGACGCCAAAGCAGGAAATAACCTATGTTTGCAAGGACGGCGAAAATCATTATAAAACAAGGTTTGCCGTTTTCGGCTTTCGCTTTGCAAGCATTGAAACAGACGTTGAGTTTAAGGCGGAGGATTTTTCGGCAATAGCGATATATTCCGACATGGAGGAAACAGGAAGCTTTTACTGCTCGAACCCGCTTATAAACCGCTTTTTTGATAACACAAAATGGAGCATGAAGGGAAATTTTCTTGACGTGCCGACAGATTGCCCCACTCGTGAAAGAGCGCCGTGGACAGGCGACGTTCAGATTTTCGCAAAAACAAGCGCATATCTTATGGACACAGCGGCATTTTACCGCAAATGGCTTTATGACTTATCCGACCGTCAAACCGCAAAGGGCAAAATCCCCTGCCATGCGCCCGATGTACGGAATAACGAATATTTTGCAGGTCTTGATTTTTTAAAGCGCATGGACGGCTGCTGCGGGTGGGCTGATGTTGCGGTGCTTCTTCCGTGGCGGCTTTATGAAATATACCGTGACGTGACAATTCTTGAAAATTTTTACCCCATGATGAAAGCTCATATTAAATTTCAAATAAGCCGTACAAACAAAACAGGTTTTTGCGCAAAGCCTGTTTTCGGCGAGGACAAAAAATATATTTCAAACGTCGGGCAAGCTTTCGGCGAATGGCTTG
>CAZYRV010000062.1:2054-5790 GCA_964649485.1 uncultured Oscillospiraceae bacterium
CCGCCCGATGTCTACAAGCAAAGCGTTCTAAACGACTTTCTTGCTCCCCATTCCGAGGAAGCAACAGCCTATCTCTCTTTCACCTGCGGAATTATGGCGGAAATTGCAAGGCTTGTCGGACGTGATGAGGATATTCCGCTTTATGAGGAATACAATTCAGGCTGTAAAAAAGCGTATAATAACCGTTTTGTCAGGGGCGGCGAAATCGACACCGACCGCCAATCAAAGCTTGTCAGACCGCTTGCGTTTAATCTTCTTGACGGAGCCGTGAAAACCAATGTGCTGAATCGGCTTATTGAAAGCATAATAAAGCGACAGGCTTTTTATCAACTCCGCTTATTCTTCCGACATTAACAAAGCTTGGCTTTTTGGAAACAGCCTATAAAATGATGGAAAATGAGGAAGCGCCGGGCTGGCTTGCGGAGGTTAAGGCAGGGGCGACGACCGTCTGGGAAAACTGGGACGGAAGCGCCTCAAACAATCACTATTCCCCCGGCTCTGTCTGCGAATGGCTTGTCGAAACGGTTTGCGGCATCAAAGTTATCGGCGAAAACAATTTTTCGATTGCTCCGATGCCGGGAGGAACTCTCACCCATGCTGAATTTATTTATCAAAGCCTGTACGGTACTGTTTCAAGCAAGTGGACAAAAAAGGCAGAGCAGATTATATACGAAATCACAATTCCCTGTGGCTGTACGGCTTTTATTTCACTTCCATCGGGAAAACAACAAAATCTTGCTGCGGGAAACCACACTTTAATAGAATGATTGGAGGACAAATGGAAATTAAAGAAATCATTTCGAAAATGTCAACAGAGGATAAAATCGCCCTATGCAGCGGTAAGGATTTCTGGACGACTAAGGCTTTCGAAAAATATGGAATTCCGTCGCTTTTCATGGCTCACGGGCCGAACGGGCTTAGAAAACAAGAGCTTGAAGCGGATATGCTTGGAGTAAATGAATCCGTTCCCGCAACCTGCTTTCCCACCTCCGTTTCAACCGCCTGCAGCTGGGACAGCGAGCTTGCCGCCGAAATCGGTAAAGCAATAGCACGTGAGGCTCTTCAAAACAAGGTCGGACTCTTGCTCGGCCCGGGGGCGAACATAAAAAGGAACCCTCTTTGCGGCAGAAATTTTGAATATTTTTCAGAAGACCCATTTCTTACTGGCAAGCTTGCCGCCGGATTTATTCGCGGCGCTCAGTCCGTCGGGGGGAAAACCACTCTCAAGCATTTTGCCTTTAACAATCAAGAGTATAAAAGGTTTTCCTCGGACAGTGTCGTTGACGAGAGCACCATGCGTGAAATCTATCTGACAGGCTTTGAGCTTGCGGTCAAGGAAGGAAAGCCCGCCGCAGTGATGAGCGCCTATAACAAAATAAACGGCGAGCACTGCTCTGAAAGCAGAATGCTTTTGACGGATATTCTAAGGGACGAATGGGGCTTTGACGGCATGGTCGTAACAGACTGGGGCGGAATGAGCGACAGAATCAAAAGCTTTAAAAACGGCTGTGAGCTTTGTATGCCCGGCGGCTCTGCTTATATGGAAAAGGAGGCTCTTGCCGCCGTTTCAAGCGGCGAGCTTGACGAAGCGGATATAGACAAAAGCGCCGAAAGAATCCTGAGGCTTGTTTTCTCGGCAAAAGAAGCAATTTCAACCGACATTAAAGCCGACATGGACGAGCATAGCCGCCTTGCGGCAAGGGCGGCGGCGGAAAGCGCTGTTCTCATGAAAAATGACGGAGGGCTTTTGCCTATTCCGGCGGGAAAAAAGGTTGTTTTCATAGGGCATATGGCAAAGGAAATCCGCTATCAAGGCGCAGGAAGCAGCCATATTAACCCATACAAGCTTGTAAACGTCACTGACGCCCGCACTGATGTACCGTTTTATCTCGGCTGTGACGAAAAGGGCAACACAAGCGACACGATGTTGAGCGAAGCTGTTCAAGCCGCCGAAAGTGCGGATATTGCCGTTGTTTTTGCGGGACTTCCTCCGTCAAAGGAATCAGAGGGCTTTGACAGAGACGACATGAAAATGCCGGACGGACACACAAGGCTTATAGAAGCAGTTTCGGCGGCAAACCCGAACACTGTCGTCGTGCTTATGTGCGGAAGCCCTGTCGAAACGCCGTGGGAAAGCAAGGTTAAATCAATCCTTTACATGGGGCTTTCTGGTCAGGAGGGCGGCACGGCGGCGGAGGCGCTTTTGTTTGGAAAGGCTGTTCCCTGCGGAAAGCTTGCGGAAAGCTGGCCCGTAAAATATGAAGACTGCCACTCGTCGTCATACTATGGAAACGGACGAAAGGACGCCCACTATCGTGAGGGAATTTATGTCGGCTATCGGTATTATTCCACGTCGGGAACAAGCGTTCGCTTCCCATTCGGACACGGTCTTTCCTATGCCGAATTTAAATATTCCGACTTGAGAATCGAGGGCAATAACGTTTTTGCCAAGGTTACGAACAAGGGAAATTATGCCGCAAAGGAAATTGCACAGCTTTATATCGCCCCGCCACACAACGGAATTTTCCGTCCCGCAAAAGAGCTTAAGGGCTTTATCAAGGTTTTGCTTAACCCCGCCGAAACAAAGGAAATACGCTTTGCTCTTGACGACAGGGCTTTCTCTGTCTGGAAAAACGGCTGGGTTATTCCTAAGGGAAGATATGAAATTCTGGTCGGCGGAAGCAGTGAAAGCCTGCCGCTTTCGGGCTTTATTGACAAGGACGGAGTGATTATTGAAAAACCCGCCGACGTTCCGCAATGGTATTTCTCTCCGTCGGGAGAGCCGACAAAGGCTGATTGGGAAAAGCTTTTAGGCAGAGCGGTTGCAGAGCCTGTCCTCAAAAAGAAAAGCTTTACGATGGACAACACGGTTATGGAGATGAGAGAATTTTCGCTTATTATGAAAATCATGTTTAAAGCTGTGGAATCAACGGTCGCCAAAGGCTTTGACGTCAAAAAGGACTATGAAAACCCCGAATTCAGAATGCTTTTAAATTCGGCGGCGGACGCTTCCCTTTCGGGAATGAAAATAAGCGGCGGAATGAACAACTATGTTCTTGAGGGAATGCTTGCGATTGCGAACGGGCATTTTTTCAAGGGGCTTGGATTAATAATGAAAAAGCCGTAATATACGTGCAATTTGACAGCTTACGGAGGTGGAATTATGAAATATTATCTTGCTGTTGACATTGGTGCGTCAAGCGGCAGGCATATTGTCGGCTGGCTTAAAGACGGTGAAATCATGACAGAGGAGGTTTATCGCTTTGCAAATTTTCCCGATAAAATCGGCGACAACCTTACTTGGGATATAAACAGGCTTTTTTCCGAGGTTAAAACAGGAATTGCCGCCGCTTTTAAAAAATATCCCGAAATTGAAAGCATGGCAATCGACACTTGGGGCGTTGATTATGTGCTTATGGACGGCGAAAAGGAAATTCTTCCCTGCTTTTGCTATCGTGACGGAAGAACAAAAAATGCGATAAAACGGATACACGGAATCATTCCGTTTGAACAGCTTTATTCAATCTCGGGCATTCAGTTTCAGCCGTTTAACACTGTTTACCAGCTTTATTCAGACCTTGAAAGCGGGCGGCTTGACAAAGCAACGGATTTTCTTATGCTTCCGGAGTATTTAAGCTTTAAGCTCACAGGAATCAAGAAAAAAGAGTATACAAACGCAACGACGACAGGACTTATAAACGTAAAAACCGCTGAATTTGACAAAGGAATTATTGAA
>CAZYRV010000062.1:5808-9098 GCA_964649485.1 uncultured Oscillospiraceae bacterium
GGCTTGCCGCCACGACTTTTCACAGGGCTTTACAAGCCCGGAGAGCTTGTCGGACAGCTTAAAAGCGAAATTGCCGCCGAGGTCGGCGGAAACCTTAAAGTTAAGCTTTGCGCATCGCACGACACGGCAAGCGCATTCGAAAGCGTTGACACTCCGGACGACTCGGTTATTCTATCAAGCGGCACATGGTCGCTTTTGGGGATTAAATCTAAAATTGCTCTTAATTCTGCAGAAGCGCTTAAGGCAAATTTTACAAACGAGGGCGGAAACGGCTATATCCGCTTTCTCAAAAACATAACCGGGCTTTGGATAATCGGTCAGCTTAAAAAAGAGCTTAAAATGGGCTTTGACGAAATGTCAGATTTGGCAAGGCAAAGCGATTTTCGCTCTGTTTCGATATAAATTCCGATGATTTTACTGCTCCGCCAAGCATGGCGGCGGCTATTTGCGGCTGGTTTTTATTGCGAGGAATTTCCCCGCCTAAAACAAACGCTGACATAATAAGCTCTACCTATCACTCGCTTGCGCAAAGCTATAAAATTGCGGTTGAGGGGCTTGAAAGCGTCCTTGATAAAAGGCTTGATAAAATTTACATTATCGGCGGCGGCGCAAAGGACGGCTTTTTAAACGAGCTTACGGCATTATATACGAAAAAAGAGGTTGTTCCAATGCCGATTGAAGCAACCTCAATCGGAAACCTTAAAATTCAGATTAACGAGGAGGCAAAAGAAAAATGAGCTATGCACAGGCACGGGAAAAATACGCAGGCTTTGGAGTTAACACGGACGAAGCGATTTCACAGCTTAAAAAAATCCCGCTTTCACTTCACTGCTGGCAGGGCAACGACGTAACGGGCTTTGACCAGAAAAACGAGCTTTCAGGCGGAATCCAAGCAACCGGAAACTATCCCGCAAAGGCAAAAACACCCGCCCAGCTTATGGCGGATCTGGATATGGCTTTCGGACTTATTCCGGGGAAAACACAAGCTTAATCTGCACGCAAGCTATGCAATTTTTAAGGACGGAGAATTTGCCGACAGAGATAAAATAGAGCCTTGTCATTTTGAAAAATGGGTTGAATATGCGAGGGAAAGAGGAATCGGAATAGATTTTAACCCCACATTTTTCTCCCACCCAATGGTTAAAAACGGGCTTACGCTTTCGTCGCCCGACGAAAATGTAAGAAAATTCTGGGTCGAGCATGGAAAGCGCTGCCTGAAAATATCAGAATATTTCGCCAAAGAGCTTAATACTCCCTGCGTCATGAATATATGGATTCCAGACGGCTTTAAGGATATTCCCGCCGACAGACTCGGGCCACGGCAAAGATTCAAGGATTCGCTTGATGAAATTCTCTCTGTTCCCTATGACAGGGAAAAGGTTTTTGTCTGCCTTGAATCAAAGGTTTTCGGCATAGGGGTTGAGTCTTATACCGTCGGCTCGGCTGAGTTCTGCATGAATTATGTTATGCAAAAAGGGATTGTTCCGCTTATGGACAACGGGCATTATCACCCGACGGAGGTTGTTTCGGACAAGATTTCGTCAATGCTTTTGTTCAGCGAAAAAATTGCCCTCCATATCACAAGACCTGTGCGCTGGGACAGCGACCATGTTGTGCTTTTTGACGACGAAACACGTGAAATCGCAAAGGAAATTGTTCGCAACAATGCCGCAGACCGTGTTTTTATTGCAACCGACTTTTTTGATGCGTCGATAAACCGTATAAGCGCATGGGTAACAGGTGCGAGAAACGTCCGGAAGGCGCTTTTGTTTGCGCTTTTACAGCCGAACAAAAGGCTTAAAGAGCTTCAGGATTCTGCTGAAATGACAGAGCTTTTGGTTTTGCAGGAGGAAATGAAAGCAATGCCCTTCGGCGACGTCTGGAGCGAGTATCTCAGGCTTGAGGGCTTGCCCGAGGACTATTTAACCCCGATTAAAAAATATGAGGCTGAAATTATGGAGGAGAGAAAATGAAACCGATTTTAAGTGCGACTTTCATTGAAGAAATGTGCGAAACAACCTCAAATATGTACCGCCTTGGCTGGGACGAACGCAACGGCGGCAATATAAGCCTTATGCTTGATGAAAGCATAGTCGGCGAATACCTTGACTTAAACAATGTGCTGAGGATTTTACCGATTGGATTTCAAGCGCAGGCGCTTGCGGGAAAAATATTCATCGTCACAGGAACAGGAAAATACTTCAAAAACGTTGCAAAAGCGCCCGAAATAAATCTTGGGATAATCCGAATTTCTGACGACGGAGAAAATGCCGAGCTTTTATGGGGCTTTGTGGACGGCGGAAAATTTACAAGCGAGCTTCCCGCCCATCTCATGAGCCATATGGCAAGGCTTAAGGCTGACCCCGAAAACAGGGTTATTCTTCACAGCCACCCCACCCACACTCTCGCAATGAATTTCGTCCATGAGCTTGACGAAAGGAAGTTTACCCACACGCTTTGGCAGATGTGCACGGAATGTATAGTCGTCTTTCCCGACGGAGTTGGCGTTCTTCCGTGGATGCTCTGCGGAAATAATACAATCGGAGAGGCGACGGCTGAGAAAATGCGTGAATTTCGTGTCGTAGTCTGGGCTTTGCATGGAATTTACGGTGCGGGAAAAAACCTTGACGAGGCTTTCGGTCTTGTCGAAACAGTTGAAAAAGCGGCTCAGATTTATATGCTGACCTGCAATATGCCGAGAATTAACACAATCCATAATCATCAGCTTGTCGAGCTTGCCGAAGCGTTCGGTGTCGATTATCGCAAGGATTTTCTGCTTGAGGAGTAACCACTGGGCGAATTTGCCAAAGCAGCTAAACACCGAATTTCTTTAAGGCGAACATTTAATCAAGCAAGCCATATCAAAAATTCTATATCCTTGATACGAGAAGATTTTCGGCTGGGAAAAATAAAAAGGGTTATCCTGATTGGATAACCCTTTATTTTTCTCTCTACGAAAAGCTTATTCCCGTATAAAAATTCTTTTGATAATAGCTTGTCGTTACGTCAACCTCTTTGACGTTTTGTCCGGGCATAAGACAAGCAATCATTTTGCCGTCGCCAACATAAATTCCGCCGAAAGATGGCTCGCCGTCGTCGTCGGAAAAATATATCAGATCGCCGGGATTAAGCTTGTCAAAGCCGATTTTAGACCCGACAGCAACCTGCTCTGTTATGGAACGGGGCCACGTCACAAGCCCGTTTTCATGTAAAACATAATAAATAAAACCGGAATTGTCAAAGCCGCTTTCGGGGGAAGAACCATTCTCACTGAAAGGAATTCCTATAAG
>CAZYRV010000062.1:9108-11557 GCA_964649485.1 uncultured Oscillospiraceae bacterium
GCCTGAGCCGTCTGAACAATTCCCAGGGTAGTATCATTCGATGGTGCTTCAGTTTCCGAAGCTGTTTCTGTCGTGACCGGTGTTTCGGTTACGGAAACGCTCGCCTCGGTTGTGACAGCGGGCAGTGTAAAAGTGTCGCTTGTATCAGGCACATCGGATTTATTGGACTTATTCTCACAGCCCGCAAAGCAGACAAGCACAGCGATAACTAAAACAGCAAGCTTCATTTTCACAAACATCACCTCTTTCCTCTATTATACATCATTTTTTATGTTTTGCAATAACACACAGGCTACAATATTATGTCACTTTGGTAACAATTTATACAAATCGGGTACATTTAAAGGAAAAAATGTTATTCAAACCTGAACCAGCCGAAATCAAAGCTGCTTCCGGGGAGGAACACAAAGCTTATTTCCGCCCTTCCGCAAATTGCCTCTATATCAAAGACCTGCTCTGTATATTCGTCAGAGCGCAAAAACTCTAAAACCTTTGTCTGCTGTTCGCCGCCCTCGGGGGTAAAGCGAAGCTGGATTGTGTTTTTCTCATTCGGTGTTCTGCCGTAAATTGTAAGCTTTTCAGCGCCGAAATAACCAAAATCAAGCTCGCCAAAGCCAACGGTGACGTTATTTCCGATTTGCTCGATACGGTCGCCGTTTACCTTAAAGGCGTCGCCGTAAAGCGTGGTATTTTCCGTCGCAAGCGTTTTTTCAAAAGCACGGACGATTTCTATAAACTCAAAGCCGCCGAAAATAACCCTGTCTGAAATGACAAAGCTTATCGTTTGTGCGCCGGAAAGCTTTTCCGAAAGCCCGAATTCATGAGGCTCAAAGCCGTCCCACCTGCCGTTTGCGGGGAAGTCAAGCTTGCTTATAAGCCTGCCGTTTTCAGGAGCGCCAAGCCATAATTCAACAGGAACAGCTTCGTTGCCTGAATTTCCGATATGCAGGATAAGCCGCCTTGTGCCTATGCCGAAATCAATACCTTCAAAGGTTATGCTGGTTTTGCCGTCAAAGCCGCCGAGAGCGCCTTTATCAATCACGTTTACAGGGACATTCGAGCCGTCAAAAAGCGAAGCCGAAACAAATTCATACGGATTGCGCAGGGCAAAGCCCATTTCCTCCGCCGAAAAGCTTAAGTCCGAAACAACCTCAGGGTGAGGCTTGCCGTTATTGCACATTACACGCAGGCGGAATTTCCCGTCGCCCTTTGCCGTAATTTTTATGCTTTTATCATCAATCCGCTCTGCCTGTGCGTTGTCGGCGACAACTCCGTTATCACGGACAAGCTTGAAATCAAGCGCCGGAAAGCTTGCGTTTTCAGGGCAGATTTTAGCTGTGACAACAGTGGCAGGATTCTCTTTATTAAGCTGTTTTCTGTCAGCGGAAAGCTCTATCTTTCTCACATAAATTTCGTCTGTATATTCATTTTTCTTTACGGCGGGCTGTTTTTTCGCATCAACAACGCTCACTCCGAACGGAACAGGAACCTCAAGCGCTTCAAACGAAAGCTCACAAGGCTCAAGCCCTTTTGCCTTTGCACTTACAGTCACTATGCCGTTATCGAAGGTTGACTGAATGATTGCGACAAGCTTGCCGCTGAAAAGCCGCTTGTTGTCGCCTTTAAAGCTGTCATAATCTGTGCTGTCGCCGTTATCAAGCCCAACAAGCCTTGCGGGTCCAAAAACGTTTATTTTAACTCTGTCACGAGCGTTTTCAACGATATGCCCATCTTTATCCAAGGCTGAAATTTCAATGAAAATTAAATCTCTGCCGTCGGCAAGAAGGTTTTCGTCATCAGACTTCATGGAAAGCTTTGCGGAATCGGAAAAGCTTTCACGCTTATCCTCGGCGATAACCCTTCCGTTTTTATCATAAGCCTTTGCCGAAAGCACGCCCTTTTCGTACGCAACAGCCCATTTTCCGTGAAGAACGCTTCCCTTTTCATGGTCGATTTCCTGTTTTCCAAGAGATTTACCGTTTAAAAACAGCTCTACTGTGGGTGCGTTTGTATAAGCAATCACGTCGATTATTTCGCCGTCGTTCCAGTCCCAATAAGGCAGAATATGCACCATAGGATTAGTTTCGGAATCCGTCCAAACCGATTGATAAAAATAATAACCGTCTTTAGGAAGCCCCGCCGTGTCAACAACGCCGAAATATGAATTTTTCGTGCTGTAAGGAGTCGGTTCGCCTATATAATCAATGCCCGTCCATATAAACTGCCCAAGGCAGAAATCCCTGTCACGGTCGGCAATCCAAGCCTTTTCATAATGCTTTCCCCACGCAACAACGCTGTTTCCAAGCGACGAACACTGTAAATCCTCATGTATAAGCATGGGCACGTCTGCGGGAAAATGATAGATTCCACGGCTTGAAACGGTTGAAACGGTTTCGCTTCCGTAAATAATCCAATCGGGGTGCTTTTCGTGATGCTCATCATAAAGCCC
>CAZYRV010000063.1:0-8260 GCA_964649485.1 uncultured Oscillospiraceae bacterium
CACGGACATTCTCGACATGAACAGCCTCACCCCCGGCATGGAGCTTATGGGAACGGTGCGGAATGTCATTGATTTCGGCGCATTTGTTGACATCGGAGTGCATGAGGACGGGCTTGTTCACGTTTCACAGCTTGCCGACCGTTTTGTCAAGCACCCGCTTGAGGTCGTCAAGGTCGGCGATATTGTCAAGGTCAGGGTTTTGGAGGTTAATGCGCAGAAAAAGCGGATTTCACTCACCATGAAAGGGCTTAATTAGTGCTTGACAAACTGTTTTTCTTATGATATAATACTAAACATATAATAATTATATGTTTAGTGGAGGGCTTATGGGCAAATATAATTTCGACGAAATAATAAATCGCAAA
The DNA here is from genome assembly GCA_964649485.1 of uncultured Oscillospiraceae bacterium. Lineage (GTDB taxonomy): Bacteria > Bacillota > Clostridia > Oscillospirales > Ruminococcaceae > JAAYSD01. Next base: position 366 of record CAZYRV010000063.1, read on the forward strand.
AATACCAACTCACTTAAATTTGATTTTGCTGAAAAGCGCAAAATGCCCGAGAATATCATGCCGCTTTGGGTTGCGGACATGGATTTTAAGGCTGCTCCGGAGATAATTTCCGCAATAAGCGCAAAAACCGAGCATGGAATTTTCGGCTATTCAGAGCCTGACGAAAGCTATTATGATGCCATAATCGGCTGGTATAAGCGCAGACACGACGCAGAGATTGAGAAAAAATGGATAAAAACAGCTCCCGGCGTGGTGTTTAACATTGCGGCGGCGATACGGGCGCTTACTTATGAAAACGATTGTATAATTATACAAAAACCTGTATATTATCCGTTTTCGGAGGTTATTCTCGACAATAACCGCAGGATTGTGAACAGTCCGCTTAAGCTTGTAAACAACCGCTATGAGATGGATTTGGACGGCTTTGAAGCTCAGGTTAAAACGCAGAAGCCAAGGCTGTATATTATGTCGAATCCGCATAATCCCGGCGGCAGGGTCTGGACAAGGGAAGAGCTTGTCAGAGTCGCCGACATTTGTCTTGAAAACGGCGTGTTTATCATTGCTGATGAGATTCATTCCGATATTGTTTTCGGCGAAAGCAAGCATATTGCTTTTACATCGCTCGGCGAAAAATATGCCCAAAATTGCATAATATGCAATTCCCCAAGCAAAAGCTTTAACCTTGCGGGGCTTCAGCATTCATATTATATTGCGCCGAATCCTGAAATCCGCCGTAAAATCAGCGCCGAAATCGGCAAAACCGGCTATGGTCAATGCAATATTTTCGGTCTTGTAAGCCTCAAGGCGGCTTATACAAACGGCGAAAGCTGGCTTGAGGAAATGAACGCCTACATCTGGAACAACGTGCTTAAAATGGAAAAATTTCTTGCGGAAAAGCTTCCCAAGCTTCGGCTTATGCGCCCCGAGGGAAGCTATCTGGTTTGGGTTGATTTCAGCGGATTAAACCTTTCACATGATGAAGTCAACCGCATAATGGTCGGGAAAGCGGGACTTTGGCTTGATGAGGGGACAATGTTCGGCAAGGAGGGCGGCGGTTTCCAGCGGTTTAATGTCGCCTGCCCATGGAGTATCTTAGAGCAGGCGTTGTTTAAGCTGGAGAAGGCTTTTTCTGATATATAATCCGACAAATATTTTAGTCATAGTGCTGTATAATCATATCGATTATACAGCATTTTTATGTATAACATACATTAGTATAAAGTGATTTATGCTTATGGCAAAATAAACTTGACAAATAGGTAACAAATAGGTTACAATATAGACTGGATTGTAAATAAATTTTAATAAATTCAAAAAGCAAAGGAGAAAAAATGAGCGGGATTAAAATACTTGGAACAGGAAGCTATGTTCCTGATTTTGTGGTTACAAACGATATGTTTGCGCAGTTTTTAGACACCTCGGACGAATGGATAAGCACGAGGACGGGCATAAAGTCACGCCCTATAAATATAGATAAGCCAAACTTTTACATGGGGCTTGAGGCGGCGAAAAAAGCGCTTGCAAACGCAAAGGTAGAGCCTTCGGAGATTGATTTGATAATTGTGACGACGGTTACCCCCGATTTTTATTATCCCTCTATGTCGTGCCTTATTCAGCATTTTCTCGGCGCTGACGGTTGTATGACGCTTGACTCAAACAGTGCCTGCACTGGCTTTATTTACGGAATTGACATGGCTCGGCGCTATCTCTGCACGGGCGATGTTGACACGGTTTTGCTTGTTTCGTCGGAAATGATGTCGAATCAGGTCGATTATACCGATCGTGCAACCTGTGTTTTGTTCGGCGACGGGGCGGCGGCGGTTGTCCTCAAACGTGATGATGAAAAGCTTTATTCGTCATTTCTTGGGGCAAACGGCGAGGACGGCGGCTTGCTTTCCTGCCGCATAAGCTATGACACAAGCACTTCACCGTTTCGCAAGCAGGACGAAATTGATAATTTCCTAGGCGAAAAAATCAAGGAAATTAAGCCTGATTTTATCCACATGAACGGCAGAGAGGTCTATAAATTTGCTGTTGATGCGTTGCTGAGGGCGCTTACGAGGGCTTGCGAAAAGGCGGGAATAACCCCCAAGGATTTGGATATTATCATTCCTCATCAGGCAAATATGCGCATAATCGAAAAAGCCGTGTCAAATATGGACGTGTCCATGGACAAGGTTTATGTAAATCTTCCAACCCACGGCAACACCTCAAGCGCAAGCATTCCGATTTGTCTGGACGAGCTTGCACAGCAGGGCAGACTTGCCGAGGGGACAAAGGTTGGAGTTGTCGGCTTCGGCGCTGGTTTTACCTATGGGGCGGCGGTTTTTGAGATTTAGTTGGCTAAAATAGTGTTTAGCAGGTATTGATGGAAAAAATAGCAGCTTCGGGGTTGGCTATGTCAAATTTTAATTGGAAGATTTTATCTGAAGATGATGAAATGCTTAAATATAGGCTTAAATTAGAAAAGCTCAAGGAACGCTTTGATGCCGCCATTATAAGCAACACGATAATCTTGATTATGGTTTTCTTGATTTATGTTACGAATTTCAGAGGAGATACGACATTAACTCCTTTTTTTGGCTGTCGTTATGCTGACAATTTATCTTCCTATATCAATAATCGCCTATGTAAAAAGGCTGCCGATAATCTATCTGATTCTTGGTGGATTTTGTTTGATTTTAACAACTCAAACACTTTCAATGCTTATAATTTCCGGCTTGAACATCGGGTATTATTTTTTAACAAGAAGCATAATCCCGCTTAAAGCAATGAAAGAATATCCACTTTTTCTTACGGAAAAGAAAAATGATTAATCTATTGCCCTAAATAGAAATTATTTGACTGGCAGAAGACGAATTATTAATGCTGAAATATCTATAATTTAACATAAAAGCACGAAAGGACGGATTTTATGGGAAAAACTGCTTTAATCACGGGTTCAAGTCAGGGAATCGGCGCAGAAATTGCAAAAAGGCTTGCAAAGGACGGCTTTGACATTGCGGTAAACTGCCGTTCGCAGGTCGAGGTTGAAAACGGCGGGAACGCTGTTGCGGCGGCTTGCAGGGCGCTTGGCGTCAAGGCGGAATGCTTTATCGCCGACGTTTCGAATTATTCGCAATGTGAGGAAATGGTAAAGTCGGTTAAGGACACCTTCGGCTCAATCGACGTGCTTGTAAACAACGCTGGAATCACCAAGGACGGCTTGCTTGCCCGCATGAGCGAGGAGGCTTATGACGCTGTTATTGCCGTCAACCAAAAGAGCGTTTTTAACATGATGAAGCTTGTTTCTGCTGTTATGATAAAGCAGAAAAGCGGAAAAATAATCAATATGTCGTCGGTTGCGGGCGTTTTCGGCAATGCCGGTCAGTTTAACTATTCCGCTTCAAAGGCGGCGATAATCGGAATGACAAAGACGGCGGCAAAAGAGCTTGGTTCTCGTGGAATAACCGTAAATGCGATTGCGCCGGGCTTTATTGACACGCCAATGACACAGGTTCTGCCCGAAAATGTAAAAGAACAAATTTTGTCTATGATTCCGCTTAAACGCTTTGGCAAAACTGATGATATTGCGAATCTGGCGGCATTTCTTGCGGGAGAGGGCGGCGACTATATCTCGGGGCAGGTTATTGTTGTTTCGGGCGGTCTTTCAATGTAATTTTGAATTACGTTTAAATAATGTCAAAACGGAGGTTTTATGAATAGAGTAGTCATTACGGGAGTTGGGGCGCTTACCCCCATCGGCAACAGCGTTGATGAGATGTGGGCAAATCTTCTTGCGGGCAGACACGGATTTTCGCTTGGAAGCTGGTTTCCCGGGCAGACAGAGGATCAAAATGTCAAGGCACTTGTAAAGGATTTTGACGAGCTTCGCTATATGGAGAAAAAAGAGCTTCGCAGAAATGACCTCTTTACACAGTATGCGGTTTTTTCGGCAATGGAAGCCCTCAAGGACAGCGGAACGGACTTTAAGGACGTTGACCCATATACCCTTGGGGTAATCGTGGGAAGCGGGCTTGGCGGCATTTTGACTCTTGAAAGCGAAATCGAGGCATACTATAATAAGGGAAACAATAAGGTGAACGTTTTCACCGTTCCGAAAATGATTCCGAACATGGCGGCTGGCGTAATCGCAATCCGCACCGGCTTTAAGGGCGGCAATCACGCAACTGTTTCCGCTTGCGCAAGCGGCACTCACGCAGTCGGAGAGGCTTTTCACGCAATCAAAAACGGCTATATAACGGCGGCAATTGCGGGAGGAACAGAAGCCTGCACCACGGGCTTTGCCTTTGCGGGCTTCAACAATATGCACGCAATCACACGCACAACGGACGTTGACCGTGCTTCAATCCCTTTTGATAAGGAAAGAAGCGGCTTTGTCCTCGGCGAAGGCAGCGGTATGCTCGTGCTTGAGGAGCTTGAACACGCTTTGGCAAGAGGGGCGAAAATTTACGCTGAAATCGGCGGCTATGGCGCAACCTGTGACGCTCATCACGAAACAGCGCCCGACCCGGACGGCTCTGGCTCGGCAAAGGCAATGGAATTTGCCGTAAAGGAAGCGGGCTTGCAGACTGCTGATATAGGCTATATCAACGCTCACGGCACGTCTACACCGATAAACGACCGCACGGAAACAGCGGCGATCAAGCGGCTTTTCGGCGACCACGCAAAAAATATTGCGGTTAATTCAACCAAATCCATGACAGGGCATATGCTTGGTGCGGCGGGTGCGGTTGAGGCAATCGTCACGGCGCTTTCGCTTAAAAACGGCATTGTCCATCAGACCTTGGGCTATAAGGTTGCGGACGAGGACTGCGACCTTGATTATGTTGCCGAGGGGGCAAGAAAAGCTGATATTAAAGCCGCTTTAAGCAATTCTCTGGGCTTTGGCGGACACAATGCCTGCCTTTGCCTTAAAAAATATACCGACTAAGGAGCGCTTATGGACAGAAACGAAGCGTTGGCGTTTATTAATTCGCTGACTGAAATTGTAAACCAAAACCACTATGAATCGCTGACGGTGAAAATTTCCGAAATCAGCGTGGAGATTAAGGCGAAAAATCCTCCTCCGCCACCGCCGCCGAGCTTTCCGCCGCAACAGCTTGATATCCGTCAATCCGTCGTTGCTGTTCCCCAGACGGAATCAGCGGAAAAACCTGCGGGAAGGCTTGTCAAATCGCCTATTATCGGCACGTTTTATTCTTCCCCCGCACCCGATAAGCCCGCTTTTGTAAGCGTCGGCGACACGGTTAAAAAGGGAGATGTCGTCTGCATTGTCGAAAGCATGAAGCTTATGAACGAGATTGCTGCGGAAATTGACGGCGTCGTCGAGGAAGTTTTGGTTGACGACGGAGCGCCCGTTGAATTCGAACAGCCGCTTTTCCGCTTGTCATAACGAATAGGAGATATTATGCCCGTATTAAATTCAGAGCAGATTAAAGAAATAATTCCGCACCGTGACCCGTTTTTGCTTATTGATGAAGTCATAGAGCTTGAGCCGGGAAAGCGTGTTGTGGCGACGAAATATTTAAAGCCCGATGAGGACTGGTTTCGAGGACATTTTCCGGGTGCGCCGGTTCAGCCCGGCGTGCTTATGATTGAAATGCTTGCGCAGGCGGGCGCTGTCTGCACGCTTTGCCTACCTGAAAACAAGGGTAAGCTTGCTTTTTTTGCGGGTATCGACAAGGCTCGCTTTAGAAGAAACGTTCTTCCCGGCGAAACGCTTACGCTTGAGGTCGAGATTATCAAGCAAAAAGGCCCGATCGGCTTTGGCAAGGCAACGGCTTATGTCGAGGGCAAAAAAGCGGTTACGTGCGAGATTTCATTTGCGGTTGCGGATAAGCCTGCTCAATAATCACACATTATTTTGGCACAACGGAGTATCATAATGTTTAACAAAATTTTAATCGCAAACCGCGGCGAAATTGCCGTCAGAATAATCAGAACCTGCCGAGAGCTTGGAATCAAGACGGTTGCGGTTTATTCAACGGCGGATAAATCGGCGCTTCATGCCCAGATTGCCGACGAAGCGGTCTGTATAGGCCCTGCGGCGGCTCGTGACAGCTATTTAAACTCTAAGGCAATCCTTGCCGCCTGTGAAATTACGGGCGCAGAGGCGGTTCACCCCGGCTTTGGCTTTCTTTCAGAAAATGCTGACTTTGCCCGAAACTGCGCAAAATGCGGCATAGTTTTTATCGGCCCGTCGCCCGAGGCGATGGAGGCAATGGGCGACAAGGCAAATGCACGTGAAACTATGAAACGGGCGGGCGTGCCCGTAATTCCCGGCTCTGACGGAACGGTTGAGAGCGTTGAAAAAGCGCTTGAAATTGCCCGCAAAATCGGTTTTCCCGTTATGGTTAAGGCAAGCGCAGGCGGCGGCGGGCGTGGAATAAGGCGGGTTGACGACGAAAAGGCTCTTGCGGCGGCATTCACTGCGGCAAGTCAGGAGGCTTTGTCCTGTTTCGCAAACGGCGCTGTTTATATTGAGAAATTTGTGGTTAATCCCCGCCATGTCGAGCTTCAGATTCTTGCCGACAATTACGGCAATGTCGTCCATCTCGGCGAAAGGGACTGCTCGCTTCAGCGCCGCAACCAAAAAATGCTTGAGGAAAGCCCAAGCCCGATTATGACGGACGAATTGCGTGAAAAAATGGGAAGTGCGGCTGTTCGTGCGGCAAAGGAATGCGGCTATTCCAATGCGGGTACGATTGAATTTTTGGTTGATAAGGATTATAATTTCTATTTCATGGAAATGAACGCAAGAATACAGGTCGAGCACCCAATAACCGAGCAGGTTTCGGGGGTTGACCTTGTTGCGTGGCAGATAAAGGTTGCGGCGGGAGAGCCGCTTGCGTTTACGCAGGACGATATAAAGCTTTCCGGACACGCAATCGAGTGCAGAATTAATGCCGAAGACCCTGCCAAGGGCTTTCGTCCGTCGCCCGGGCAGATCAAGTCGCTTCATATGCCGGGCGGCTTTGGCGTCCGTATTGACAGTGCGGCATATCAGGGCTATGCCGTGCCGCCGCACTATGACAGCATGATTGCGAAGGTGATTGTTCATGCGCCGACAAGAGAGCAGGCGATTTCGAAGATGAAGGTTGCGCTGGCGGAATTTATCGTCGAGGGAATAGAAACTAATATTGATTTTCAGCTTAAGCTTTTGCGGAACAAGGATTTTGCCGCAGGTAATTATGACACAGGCTTTTTAAACAGGGAAGAGTAGGAGGGATTTTATGCTTGAGGATTTATTTAAGGTTGTAAAATTCCGTGCGAACCAAGAACAGCCCCAGCCGACACAGCAAAAGCCGTCAAAGGATATGAAAATCCCTGACAACCTGCTTTTTAAGTGTCAGCGCTGTGGTAATGTCGCTTATATGGACGAGTTCGAGCGCAATCTCAAGGTTTGCCCGAAATGCGGCTATCATTCCCGCCTGACGTGGAAAGAACGGCTTGATATGACGATTGACAAGGAAAGCTTTGCGGAGCTTGATGTGGGAATGGAGTCGCTTAATCCCATAAATTTCCCCGATTATGAGCGCAAGGTTAATTCTTTAAAGGAAAGCACGGGGCTTAAAGACGCAATCGTCACGGGAGAGGCGACGATTCGAGGCTATCGCTGTGTAATCGGCGTTATGGACAGCAATTTCATGATGGGAAGCATGGGAAGCGTCGTCGGCGAAAAGGTTGCACGTGCTTTCGAATATGCAACCGAGAAAAGGCTTCCTGTGATAATGTTTACCTGTTCGGGCGGGGCGAGAATGCAGGAGGGGATTATTTCCCTGATGCAGATGGCGAAAACAAGCGGCGCAGTCAAGCGGCACAGCGATGCGGGACTGCTTTATATAACCGTTCTTACCGACCCGACGACGGGCGGCGTCACGGCATCATTTGCA
>CAZYRV010000063.1:8290-10918 GCA_964649485.1 uncultured Oscillospiraceae bacterium
GGGGCGGAGGGTTATTCAGGACACAATTCGGCAAAGGCTTCCCGACGATTTTCAGTCGGCAGAGTTTCAGCTTGAATGCGGTTTTGCCGATATGATTGTTGACAGAACGCAGATGAGAAAGCGGCTTTCATGGATAATGAAGCTTCACGGCTCGCACAAGGAGGTATTTAAGAGATGAACGTATTAAATGCCTGCCAAAGGCTTGATATAATAAGGAATAAAGAGCGCCCGACCGTAAACGATTATATCCCCATGATTTTCAGCACTTTTATGGAGATGCACGGCGACAGGCTTTTCGGCGACGACCCTGCGATTGTCGGCGGAATCGCCCTTTTGGGGAACACTCCCGTGACGGTTATCGCACAGGTCAAGGGCAGAAATATTGAGGAAAACAAGCACAGCAATTTTGGTATGCCCCACCCGGAGGGCTATCGCAAGGCTTTGCGGCTTGCAAAGCAGGCGGAAAAATTTCACCGTCCTGTTATTTGCTTTGTGGACACTCCGGGAGCTTTTTGCGGAATAGAAGCGGAAAGGCGAGGACAGGGAGAAGCAATCGCCCATAATCTTGCCGAGTTTATGACGCTTAGAACCCCTGTCGTCACTGTGGTTTTGGGCGAAGGGGGAAGCGGCGGAGCGCTTGCCTTGGCGGTTTGCGATGAGCTTGCCATGCTTGAAAACGCACTTTATTCCGTCATTTCGCCGAGAGGCTGTGCTTCAATCCTGTGGAAAAATGCGGCAAGAGAGCGTGAAGCCTGTGAACTTTTGCGGATAACCGCCGAGGATTTGCTTGAATTCGGAGTGTGCGAAAAAATTATTTCCGAGCCAAGCGGCGGCGCACATAACGACGTAGGCTATACCGCAGAAAACATTGCCGAATATTTACGTGAGAGCGTGGAAAAATTAATTAAAATAGATATTGACACCCTGCTTGCAAACAGATATAATAAGTTTAGGAAAATTGGAGTTTTCACCGAGGAATAATCTGCGTTTTATTTTCATAAATATTTCTCGAAAAAGGCTTGATTATTTTGGCTTAATGCCTTATAATATTTTCAGACCGTCCGTCTATCGGAATGGCGACATCAAATTATTGGAGGAAATAATAATGGTATTTGAGAAGGTAAAGTCTATCATCGTTGATCAGCTTGACGTTGATGAGGATAAGGTTACACCCAACGCAAGCATTACTGACGATCTTGGTGCTGATTCCCTTGACGTTGTTGACCTTGTAATGAGCTTTGAGGAGGAATTTGATATTGAAATCCCCGACGAGCAGGTTGAAAACATCAAAACTGTCGGCGACATTGTAAAGTATATAGAAGAAAACATCTGAAATAACGTATTAAAAATTCAAGGCTGTGTTTGTTACACAGCCTTTGTTTTTGATATTGACGATGCAGGCTTAAAATTCCTTGACAATTTCATGAATTTTTTCTCTGCAATCGTCTATTATTTTGTCGTCGTCGCCCTTGCCTATGCCCATTGCGCAGGCGGTTTGAATATCCTTAATGCCAAGGCTTTCAAGGCATTGAGTAAGCCATTTAAGCCCAAGCGGCTCTTCACAAGATGAATATACCGCATAGCCCGTCATGATTATAAGCGCCTTTTTGCCGGCGAAAAGCCCGCTTCTGCTGTTGTCAAGGACTTTATAGGCAATGTCCTGCCTTGAAATTGCGGTAATGTACTGGACAAGCGAGGGCGGACATAGGAAATTCCAGTTCGGAAAAGCAAAAACAAGCTTGTCCGAAAGCAGGGTTTGGTGTAGAATTCTGTTGTAGAATGCGACAATACGCTTGTCGTCAAGCGTAAAGCCTTTCCCGCTTTGAGTTATGATTGAATGAACACCCTCGGTATAAATTGGAAAAGGCACGGCGGCGAGGTTGAGGTTTTCAATCTCATCAAAGGGGTTCGTCTTTGCATATTCGCAAGAAAATTCTCTTGCAAGCATACGGCTGACCCCGTCAGATTTAGGGCTTGCCGTCACAACAAGTACGGTTTTCATTGTGCCTCCTTGTGAAAGTGAATGCCTTCGGAGCGATTTTTATTCATTATAGCACAAAAGAAACCAAAAGTTGTGAATTATCTGTTAAATTTATTAAACACAGTGTGAATGATTATTGTTTTCCGAATAAAATAAGCACAGCCGCCGCGCTTGCAATCCAGCCCGTCATATCTCCAAGCAAGGCGGCGGGAATCGAATATCGTGTATTTTTAACGCCGACTGCCGAAAAATAAACCGCAACCGTGTAGAACGTGGTTTCGGTCGAGCCCATCATAACGCTTGCAACCCGTCCCGCAAAGCTGTCCGGTCCAACGTCGGAAAGTATCCCCTCAAAAATGGCAAGAGCGCCGCTTCCCGAAACAGGACGAAGCAGGATAAGCGGCGTGCATTCCTTTGGAAAGCCGAAAAAGCCCGTGACAGGCGCAAGAAGCCCCGTAAGCGCATCAACAGCGCCTGACGCCTTGAACATTGCTATACACACAAGCAGGCACACAAGCACGGGAATCAAGCCTGCCGCCGTCCTCAGCCCTTCTTCCGCCCCCTCGACAAAGGCGCTGAAAACATCAACCCTTTTGATAATGCCGAAAATTAATATAAAAGCAATTAATATCGGGATTATGTAGTCG
>CAZYRV010000063.1:10928-11241 GCA_964649485.1 uncultured Oscillospiraceae bacterium
TTTCTCCTTTTAAGAATTGCGGCAAACAGCTTTGCGGATAAAACGGCGACAAAAAGCGATAAAATTGACACTATCCAGACGGCGGGAGTGATTTCCATTGCGTTTTGCGAGCCGTTTTTAAGCCTGAGTGCGGCGACTGTCGTCGGAATGATCTGGAGGCTTGCGGTGTTGATTACGACAAGCATTATCATGTTTGCCGTAGCCGTGCTTCCCGCCTTTTCCTCATCATGCAGGGCTTTCATAGCCGATATTCCAAGCGGCGTAGAGGCGTTTCCCAAGCCTAAAAGGTTTGACGTAATGTTCATGACAATAT
>CAZYRV010000064.1:0-7099 GCA_964649485.1 uncultured Oscillospiraceae bacterium
GTATGGTTCCGATCTGGAAGAAGAATAAATCCGAGCTTACCGACGAGGATTATAATGCCTTTTACAAGGAAAAATTCTTAGATTATGAAGAGCCGATTGCCCATATCCACAGCAGGGTTGAGGGAAACGCAACCTATAATTCGCTTTTGTATATTCCCGCACGTGCGCCTTATGATTATTACACCAAGGGCTTTGAAAAGGGACTTCAGCTTTATTCAAGCGGCGTAATGATTATGGAAAAATGCGGCGACTTGCTGCCCGATTATTTCAGCTTTGTAAAGGGGCTTGTTGACAGCGAGGATTTATCGCTTAACATCTCAAGGGAAATGCTTCAGCACGACAGACAGCTTAAAATTATTGCGAAAAGCGTTGAAAAGTCAATCAAAAACGAGCTTGTAAAAATGCTCAAAAACGACAGGGAAAAGTATGAAAGATTCTTCAAGGCTTTCGGCTTACAGCTTAAATACGGCGTTTATGAGGGCTTTGGAACGAACAAAGAGCTTTTGAAGGATTTGCTTCTTTTCTATTCATCAGCGGAGAAAAAGCAGGTCACGCTTGAGGAATATACCGCACGTATGAAAGAAGACCAACAGTATATTTTCTTTGCTTCTGGGGAAAGCATTGATAAGGTTGACAAGCTTCCGCAGGCAGAGCTTGTGCGTGAAAAAGGCTTTGAAATTCTGTACTTGCTTGATAATGTTGATGAATTTGCGGTTCAGATGCTTCATGATTACAACGGCAAGGAGTTTAAATCCGTTTCCGACGGCGAGCTTGACCTCGAAACGGAAGAGGAGAAAGAGCAATCCAAAAACGCCGCAGAGGAAAACAAGGATATGTTTGCGTTTATGGGCGAAAGCCTTAAGGATAAGGTTTCGGAGGTTCGGCTTTCAAGCCGCCTTAAATCTCACCCCGTTTGTCTTACAAGCAAGGGCGCTTTAAGCGTTGAAATGGAAAAAGTTTTAAGCGCAATGCCGAACAGCGAAAATGCGCCCAAGGCGGAAAAAATTCTCGAGCTTAATGCGTCGCACCCCGTTTTCGAAAAGCTTAAATCACTTTACGAAAACGACAAGGACAAGCTTGCGAAATACAGCCTTTTGCTTTATAATCAGGCTCGGCTTATCGAGGGGCTTTCTGTTGAGGACCCTGTCGAATTTTCGAATCTTGTGTGCGAAGTGATGATGGAGGAATAGTTTTTTCTGTGTTTTTTCCAAAAGTTGCACAAAAATTGTGAATAATTTTTAAATTATTGTTTTAACTATTGCCTTTTTAGGCAAGCTGTGTTATAATTATACAGAATAAAGGGCTTCCCAAATAATCAATTACCGTTGTTGTCGGAATTTCAGAAAGGATATTATTATGAGAAAGGCAAATAGTTCTGCGAAAGCAGAAAAAACTGCAAAGGTTGTTACAGCAAAGTTGGAAAAAGCCGCGCCAGATAAAGCTGAAAAAATTACGGCAGAGGCGGTTCAGGAAAAAAAGCTTCCCGAGGTTTCGGCAAAGCCTGCGGCAGAGCCTAAGGTAAAAACTGCGGCAAAGGCTTCAAGCGCAAAGAAATCAACCGCTAAGGCTGAAAAAACAGCGGAAGTAAAGCCGCTTGATTTTCACAAAATTGTTGCGCTCGTGAAGAAAACCGTTAAGAAAACCGCTGTTAAAAAGGTTGGTTGTGACGTTGCGGCTGAGGTTTCTGTCACCGGCGAGGGCGAAGGCGTTTTCTACATAGAGGTTAAGGAGGGCGCACTCAGTATAGAGCCGTATTCTTATATTGATAAGGATTTGGCGATTACTGTTTCGTCAGCTGATTTGATTGCTCTTGCCGAGAAAAAAGTCAAGGCAGAACAGCTTATCAAAGAAGGCAGGCTTGAGGTTTACGGAAGCCTTACAAAAGCGGTTAAGCTTGCGGCATTGTTCGCATAATTTATAATTAATCAAGGAATCTTTCGCTTTGGCGGAAGATTCTTTTGTTTGTGACGGCTGGTTGATATAGATATATATTGAATTCGGTTCGGCGCTTTCGATTTGGTTATTTCATGCAAAACATTTATTGTTTGTTTGATAAATAATGTTTTTATAACAAAAAAAGTAACATAACGGCTACAATTTAATTAAAATTTAAAAACACTTTACCTTTTGATAAAAATGTGTTATAATATTGTTGTATGATTAAAAAAATAGAAAATACCCATAATTAAATCGTATGAATTTGAATATTACATTTTATGTTATTAATATAAAGGAGCTTTTTGCTTCGGAGGGAAGTGCGACTTGGAAAAGTTTGTTATCAAAGGTGGAAACAGGCTTACGGGTGAGGTTACGATAAGCGGCGCAAAAAATGCCGCTGTTGCGGTTATTCCAGCGACAATTCTTGCGGACCGCCCCTGTATCCTTGAAAATATACCGAATATAAGCGATGTTACAATTGCTTTGCAGATTCTTTCGGAAATTGGCGCAGACATCAAGCTTATCAACAAAACTACTATAAAAATCGATACTCGCAATGTCCGCAATATGGACGTTCCTTATGAGCTTGCACGCAAAATGCGTGCTTCAAGCTATTTCCTAGGCACACTTCTCGGGCGGTTCAAACACGCCCGTGTTTCTATGCCCGGCGGCTGTAATCTCGGCGACAGACCGATTGACCAGCATATAAAATCGTTTAAGGCTTTGGGGGCAGATTGCTCTATCGAGCACGGAATCGTAAGCGTAAGCGCAACAGAGCTTGTCGGAACGCAGATTTATTTTGATAAGGTGAGTGTCGGCGCAACCATAAACGCAATTTTTGCGTCTGTCAAGGCGGACGGGCTTACTATAATTGAAAATGCCGCAAAAGAACCTCATATTGTTGACGTGGCAAACTTTTTAAATTCGCTTGGCGCTGATATTATGGGTGCGGGCACAGATGTAATCAAAATCAGAGGCGTTCAATCCTTGGGGGGAAGCACTTATGCGATTATCCCCGACCAAATCGAGGCGGGTACGTTTATGGCGGCGGCGGCGGCGACACAGGGCAATGTTCTGATTAAAAATATTATCCCTAAGCATCTCGAGCCGATTATCGCTAAAATGGAAAAAATGGGCGTTGAGATACACGTTTTTGACGACAGCATAAGAGTAATAGGCAAGGGCAGGTTTGAAAAAACAGACCTTAAAACCATGCCGCACCCCGGCTTTCCCACCGATATGCAGCCGCAAATCGGCGCATTGCTTACCACGGCGGACGGAACAAGCATTATCACCGAAAGTATGTTTGATAACCGTTTTCGTTATGTTGAAGAGCTTCGCAGAATGGGCGCCGACGTTTCGGTAAACGATAAGGTTGCTGTTATTCAAGGCGTTCCGTGTCTGACGGGTGCGCCTGTAAAGGCAACTGATTTACGAGCCGGTGCGGCGCTTATAATTGCGGGACTTGCCGCAAAGGGAGTTACGGAAATCGAGGACATTTACCATATCGAGCGTGGCTATGAGGATATGGAAAAAAAGCTCAGACATCTCGGAGCGGATATAAGCAAAAAGGTTTATACAAACAGCAAGGTTCAGGAAGCATTATAACAAATTCAAAGCTTACCTTCGGGCAGGCTTTATTATACTATGACAATAAAATAGGCACTGATCATCGGAGGATTAATGGCAAAAATAGTTTCAATATGCAGCTCAAGCAAGGGAAATTGTACATACGTCGGCGACGGCAAAAACGGTATTCTTGTTGATGTCGGGTGCAGCTTCAAGGCGCTGCGCAACGGACTTTGCGCAAACGGGCTTTCTATTGACAGCGTAAGAGGGGTTTTTATAACCCACGAGCATATAGACCATATCAAAGGGATTTATCAGCTTTCAAAGCAAACGGGACTTCCGATTTTTGCAAGTGAGGGCGTGCTTGATTATTTGATTTGTAATAATATGGTTCATGAAAATGCAGAGCTTATTATTGCCGATGAAAACGAGGTGTGCGGCTTTGAGGTTAAAAGCTTTCACACCCCGCACGACAGTGTTGAAAGCCTTGGCTTTGCCATAAAAACAGGCGGAAAAAAATTTTCAGTCTGCACCGATTTGGGCGAAATAACCGCAGAGGTGAGGCTTTCGATTGAGGGAAGCGATGCGGTTCTTTTAGAGGCAAACTATGACAAGGATTTACTTAGGAAAAACCCGTACTATCCCGCTTATCTCAAAAAACGCATTCAATCCGTAAACGGTCATCTTTCAAACGTTAAATCCGGCGGATTTTTGCAAAGCCTTGTTAAAAGCGGCACAACCCGAATTATTTTGGGGCATTTAAGTCAGGAAAACAACACCCCGCTGCTTGCTTATGAAAGCGTTGATGGCTCGCTTTGCGAAATCGGTGCTGAAAATGGAGTTGATTACATATTGAAGGTTGCCCCTGTGATGACGGCGGGGGAATGCTCGGTCTGCCTTTGATGGAAGGAGTTACTTATGCTTGAATTTATCGCCCGAAAATTCATAAAAAATTATGAAAAACCCTCTGATATTACTGTTCGTTCGTCTTATTTAACCCTTGTCGGCGTGATGGGAATAATCAACAATATAATTCTTTTTACCGTCAAGCTTATCATCGGTGTTTTTATGAACAGCATCGCCATTATTTCCGATGCGGTAAACAGCTTTTCCGACATAGGCTCGTCGGGAATTGTCGTTGCAAGCGCCGTCGCCGCAAAGCGCCGCCCCGACAAGGAACACCCATTCGGGCACGGCAGAATGGAATATATTCTCACGCTTATTATGTCGATGGTTATAATGATGGTCGGCTGGGAGCTTGTCACTGCGTCCTATGAAAAAATAATTAATCCAAAGCCGATTGAGTTTAGCTGGCCGCTTATAATAACGCTTGCGGCTTCGCTTATAATCAAGCTTTGGATTTATGCCTACAATAAATATTTCGGCCAAAAAATTAACTCAAACCTTCTTGTCGCCACTGCAAAGGACAGCATGAACGACGTGCTTTCAACCTCCGCCGTTATTGTTTCGAGTGCGGCGGCTTATTTATTAAAGTGGAACATTGACGGCTGGATTGGCGGCGCAGTTTCGCTTCTTATAATCTGGACTGGCTTTGGAATCGCAAAGGACGCAATCAAAACGCTTATCGGCTCGCCTCCTGATAGTGAGGTTTTCGAGCAGGTGAGGGCGATTATCCTTGAAAAGGACGGAATTTTCGGCGTCCATGACTTGGTTCTTCACGATTACGGCCCGGGGCATCTTGTGGGAACAGCTCATGTTGAGGTTTCGGACACGGTTAATATTGTGGATATTCATGAGGTTATCGACAAAATCGAGGACGAGGTTCTTGACAAGCTTGGAATTGCAATTGTCCTGCACACCGACCCGATTTCAACCTCCTGCGCCGAAACGGCAAAGGCACGGGCAAACGTTGATAAAATTATTGCTGATTACAGCGAAAAGCTTTCTTACCACGATTTCCGCCTTACGAAAAACGGCGGCGAGTACATTGTCCATATGGAGCTTGCGATTCCTTACGGAACGGCGCTTTCCCGTCAGGACGAAATAACGCACGAAATTTCCGAAAAAATCCGTGCGCTTGATTGCAGGTATGTGCCTGTTGTGAAGCCGGAAAACGGTTAAATTGCAACATCATATTCGGTGATTTTACACTGTGAATGCCATTTAAAAGCTGTGCTTTCTGCTCGTCGGAAAGCACATTTTTGTATGTGTCAAATTGCTTTAAATTGTCAAGCGGCTTAAGAAAGCTTATGTCCTCAAGCAAAATGTTGTGTTGCGGAAGCGGCATAAAGGCAAAGGTTTCGAGATTTATCAGCGCCGAAAACGAGTCGATTCCCTTTGCGCCTGTGTGCTTAAGTTCAAGAATTTTCATGCTTTCAAGCCTTGAAAACGGCGTAAAATCCAATTCCTCATCGATAAAATAAAATTCAAGCTCGGTCAGGCTTGGAAAGCTTTCGGCGATTGTTTCGGCGCTGAAGGTGCTTGACATAAGCGAAAGCGAATTCAGATTTTTAAGCCTTGTTTCGCCGCTTATGTTATAGCCGATAATATCAAGCTTGACAAGCTTGCTTGAATTGTTCAGCGTGCTTAAGTCAAAATCGCTGTAACCGCTGTAAAGCCATAATGTTTCAAGTCCCGTCATCGCTTTCAAAAAATCATAGCTTTCAATATAAGCTGGCGCTTCCAAGGGCATTAAATCCATCATGGCAGATTGAATACTAAGCTCGCAAACCGTGTTTAATTCGCCTAAAAAGCTTAAATCGCAGAGTTTGTTTACGTAGACGTAAATGAATTCTAAATCAAGGCTTTTTAGAAAATTAATGTCCTTTTGGGTGTAACCGTCGGGGTTTTCAAGATAAATTTCATGGTCGAAATATTCGATTGCGGTTGTGTAATCGCTTTTGTTATACTGTATAAGCTTTTCCTTTAGGTTTTCGTCGTCAACAGTGTGAACATCAGCTTTCAGTTCTGTAACGATTGTTGTTTGCGTTGAAAATTTGGTTGCTTTGGCAAAGCTTTCGCTTGTATCAACGGTGTTATTGCCGCCACAGCCCGAAAGCAAAGCCATCGCAGTTATTGCCGCCGCAAAACATTTTTTCATAATAGTCTCCAGTGAATTAATTGCCGTTCTTATGAATATCCCGAAAATTTTCACCTACACCATTGATGAAATATCCACGGCATAAACTCCCCCAAAATTAATCGCCCTGTCCACAAAATAAAGCTTGCCGTCCTTAATTAAAAAGCGCTCTGGCTTGCGGTTTTCATGGTTGAAAACAACAATTTCATCTTCAATTTCAGGAATGTGCGCAACCGTTTTCGAGCCGTCTGCCGTAGAGTATAAAAAGCCATTTTCGCCAAATGCGGTTAGGTTTGAAATATAGCCGAAGTCTTGATATTCCTTGAGTATTTCCTTACCGCCGCCAGCTTCAAACACGCTTAAATAAAAGCCGCCGTCGTCCTTTCCGTATACAATAAGCCGCCCGTCCGGATAAACGGAAAAATCTATACAGCCTCGCTGCATAAGCGTTTGCGGCAACATATTGCTTAAATCAACAACGACTAACCGTGTATAATCCCTATAATTTTCGCTGTTTTCAATTGCCGCCGCATAGTCAATTGAGGTTGCGTA
>CAZYRV010000064.1:7109-8429 GCA_964649485.1 uncultured Oscillospiraceae bacterium
AGCAAATCGTCTGTGAAAAACGATTTTTCTACCGCCGTAGAATTGTCAAAATTAAGAACGAGATTGTTTTCGTTTTTGGAAAAATCGTATAAGTAAAGCGCAGAGCGTTCGCCGCCGTAGGCATCTATGTAATAATAATCCTCAGCCGCCTTTAGCCCGCCGCAAAGATCATAATTCGACATTCCACCTTCCGAAAACGAATTCAGCGCAACGGTGAAGCCTTTATCATAATCTTTGTCGTTTTCGCCAAAAGGCGACGGTATTTTTTTATATTTAGTAAGATAAAACCTGTTGTCATAAGAAATGTTGGCTCTATAATCAGAACCGTAGCCCCATTCAACCGTAACTATGTAAATGTTTCCCTCGTCGTCAATGTCAAAATCATAGACAATCTGGTCTTTTACAAGCGCCTCTTCTGTGGAAGGAAACACAATCGGATAATCGGCGGTAATATCACCGTTACAGCCCGAAAGCAAAGCCATCACAGTTATTGCTGCCGCAAAACATTTTTTCATAGCAAACCTCCAAGAATCTCTACTTATAAACAATTATAACACAATAATTTTTCCAGTCAACAACATTTCGGTTACAATATTACAACAGCTTAATTACATTTTTTGCGACTTTGCGTTGCTGTAATACGTGCCGATTAGAAAGCAGTTTTGCGATTTGTCAATTCGTTTAATCTTTGGCAGTGAATATCGTTTTTTTAAGCGGCTTGCCTATGGTTATTCGTGTTTTCGTCATTATAGACAAAAAAACTTAATATTTTTGCACAATTTTCTTGACGAATTTTTAACAAACCTATTGATTAACTTCGAATAATTATGTATAATATATAAGGAACGGTGTACTTTATTTGAGTCGCCTGATGCTAATTTAACTTGTTTTATTAGTGTATTACAAAATTTAGGAGGAAAATTTAAATGGCAGTAAAAGTAGCGATTAACGGTTTCGGACGTATCGGACGTCTTGCGTTCAGACAGATGTTCGGCGCAGAGGGCTATGAAGTTGTTGCAATCAACGACCTTACAAACCCTAAAATGCTTGCTCATCTTTTAAAGTATGACTCTGCACAGGGCAGATATGACGGCCACACAGTAACTTCCGATGAGGATTCAATCACTGTTGACGGCAAGAAGATAAAGATTTATGCAAAGGCTGACGCTAAAGAGCTTCCTTGGGGCGAGCTTGGTGTTGATGTTGTTCTTGAGTGCACAGGTTTTTATGTAAGCAAGGCAAAGAGCCAGGCTCACATTGACGCAGGCGCAAAGAAGGTTGTAATTTCTGCTCCCGCAGGAAACGACCTCCCTACAATTG
>CAZYRV010000064.1:8439-9790 GCA_964649485.1 uncultured Oscillospiraceae bacterium
CAGCGTAAACGAAAAAGAGCTCAAGGCAAGCGATACAATCATTTCCGCAGCTTCCTGCACAACAAACTGCCTTGCCCCCATGGCTAAGGCGCTTAATGATTATGCAACTATCCAAAGCGGAATTATGTCAACCATTCACGCTTATACAGGCGACCAGATGGTTCTTGACGGACCTCACAGAAAGGGCGACCTCCGCCGTGCACGTGCAGCAGCGGTTAATATCGTTCCTAACTCAACAGGTGCCGCTAAGGCAATCGGACTTGTAATTCCCGAGCTTAACGGTAAGCTTATCGGCTCGGCACAGCGTGTTCCTGTTCCCACAGGCTCGACGACTATTCTTACTGCTGTTGTTAAGGGCAAGGACGTAACAAAAGAAGGAATCAATGCCGCAATGAAGGCTGCTTCCTGCGCTTCCTTCGGCTACAATGAAGATGAAATTGTTTCCTCTGACGTTATTGGAATCACTTACGGTTCGCTTTTTGACTCAACTCAGACGATGGTTTCTAAGATTGACGACGATACCTATCAGGTACAGGTTGTTTCTTGGTACGATAACGAGAATTCTTACACAAGCCAGATGGTAAGAACCATTAAGTATTTCGCAGAGCTTAAGTAAGTTAATTTTATGAAAAGCCGTCGGTTTTCGACGGCTTTTTTCTTTTGGAATGTGTTATAATTTTATTATAACTGGGTTTAATAAGGATAGTTTTAATTAAATGCTCTTATAGAAAATAACATGGCGGCGCAAAAGCGCCGCCTGATTAAATTTATTAGTTGATTATGCTTTTTTTCTGTCCGTGAAAAGCTTTGAAATCTCAACGACAACAAGCGGTATAAGCGACAAACCGATTACTACGAGCCATTCTTGGAGGTTCATGTAGGAAACCTTGAAAATTCCCTGCATAAACGGAACAAGAAGCACAAGCAAGGTAAGCGCAAGGGAAGCAAGGAAAGCTTTAATCATCTGCTTGTTGCTGAAAAAGCTAACACGGAAAAGCGAGTGGTCAGACCGAATATTAAATGCGTGGATAAGCTGGGATATTGCAAGAACGGCAAATGCCATTGTTTCGGCAAGAGCGTTGTTTTCGGGGCTTGCGATTCCGCTCATTTTCCAGCCGATAAAGAATGCGACAAGGGTAATAATACCAATCATTGTGCCTTGCAAAATTGCGCGTAAGCCAACACCGTGGGAGAAAATGCTTTCGTTTTTCTTACGTGGCTTGCGGCTCATGACGTCCTTATCAACAGGCTCTACGCCGAGCGCAAGCGCCGGCAGGCTGTCGGTGACGAGGTTAATCCACAAAAGCTGAATCGGGAGAAGCGGGGTTGCCTTCCACAAAAGCATCGCCAC
>CAZYRV010000064.1:9800-11045 GCA_964649485.1 uncultured Oscillospiraceae bacterium
GAAAACAGTGACAATTTCGCCGAGGTTGCAGGAAAGCAGAAAATGAACGGCTTTTCTGATGTTGTCGTAAATCCCGCGGCCTTCCTTTACGGCGGTTACTATTGTTGCGAAGTTGTCGTCGGTAAGCGTCATATCAGCCGCACCCTTTGCAACGTCAGTGCCTGTAATTCCCATTGCACAGCCAATATCGGCAGCTTTCAGAGCAGGTGCGTCATTTACGCCGTCGCCCGTCATTGCGACGATTTCGCCCGCTTTTTGCCATGTTTTAACAATCCTGATTTTATCGGTAGGAGTAACTCTTGCATAAACACGGTATTTTCTGATGTTTTTGAAAAGCTCGTCGTCGCTCATTGCGGCAAGCTGTGCGCCGGAAACGGCTTGATCTTCCGTTTCGAGAATATTAAGCTGCTTTGCGATGGCGGTTGCGGTTGCGACATGGTCGCCTGTAATCATAATGGTTTGTATTCCCGCACGATAGCATTCATTAATTGAGTCGAAAACCTCAGTTCTCGGCGGGTCAATCATTCCGACAAGACCGACAAAGGTAAGACCGTTTTCAATTTCGTCTGCTTTGGGCTTTTTAGGAACGTCCGCAAGCTCTTTAAATCCGACCGCAAGAACACGCAGCGCTTCGCTTCCGAGGGTTGTGTTTGCCTTTTCAGCGGCGGAAATATCGCCCTCAATACAACGGCTCATAAGAATATCGGGTGCGCCCTTGACGACGGCAATAATTTTTCCGTCAATGCGGTGAATTGTCGTCATAAGCTTTCTGTCAGAGTCAAACGGGACTTCCGCAAGACGTGGGAAAGCCTTTTCAATGTCGTCCTTGTATATGCCAAAACGGCGGGCGGCAGCGACGATAGAGGTTTCGGTCGGGTCGCCGATATGCTTTTCAGCATCGTCCTCGATTTCAACCTTGCCGTCGGTGCAAAGCGTTCCAAGCTCAAGCAGGCGCTTTGCTTTGTCGGGAATGTCGCCGTCAAGCGAAATGATTTCGCCGTCAGCAAAAACCTTGACAAGCGTCATGCGGTTTTGCGTGAGAGTACCTGTTTTATCAGAGCAGATTACGGACGTGCTTCCAAGTGTTTCAACAGCGGGAAGCCGCCTGATAATAGCATTTTTTGAAACCATGCGCTGGACGCCGATTGCAAGAACGATTGTTACGATTGCGGGAAGTCCCTCAGGAATTGCCGCAACAGCAAGCGAAACCGCCGTCATGAACATTTCAAGCAAGCCAAGTCCGTC
>CAZYRV010000065.1:0-279 GCA_964649485.1 uncultured Oscillospiraceae bacterium
CAATGCGGCAAGACGGTGCTTTTAAATATCCTCGCAGGACTTGAAAAGCCCACAGAAGGCGAAATAAATTTTGACGGAGGCAGGCCCAAAATGGGCGACCTCGGCGTGGTGTTTCAGAGATATGCACTTTTCCCGTGGAAAACAGTAATGGGAAATGTAGAGATGCATCAAAAGCTTAAAGGTGTAGACAAAGAAACAAGAAGAAAAAATGCGCAAGCCTATATAGACCTAGTCGGACTTACAGGATTTGAAAAGTCCTTACCAAAACAGCTTTCGGGC
>CAZYRV010000065.1:289-2667 GCA_964649485.1 uncultured Oscillospiraceae bacterium
GAATTGCCCGCGCCTATGCAAGCGAATCTGATATAATGCTTATGGACGAGCCTTTTGGAGCGCTTGACGCACAAACAAGATACTCAATGGAGGACGAAATCCTTAAAATCTGGAGCAAGAAAAAACGAACCATTGTATTTGTTACAAACAACATTGAAGAAGCAATATACTTAGGCGACAGAATCATTCTTTTCGGCGGCAAGCCAACAGGCGTAAAGGCGGAATATATTCCAGACCTGCCCAGACCGAGAAATTATACAGACGAAGCATTTTTAAAACTCAGGCACGAAATTGCCGAAAATACAGACCTTGCACTCTAGAACAGAAGAAAGGAGAGAGCTAATGAGCGAAGAAATTAAGGTTAAGGTCAAAAACCTCACTAAAAAGTTCGGCGACTTGCTTGTGCTTGACGACGTGTCCTTTGACATTAAAAAGGGAGATTTCGTTTGTATTGTCGGGCCTACGGGCTGTGGCAAAACAACGTTTTTAAACCTGCTTGTAAAGCTTTTAGAGCCGACAAGCGGACAAATACTTATAGACGGCGAGCCGGCTGACCCTATGGTTCACAACCTGTCGTTCGTATTTCAAGAGCCGTCGGCGTTTCCGTGGCTTACGGTTGAGGAAAACATACGCTTTGGGCTTGAAACAAAAAAATTCAGCAAAGAGCTCATCAAGGAAAGAACAGAAGAAATTCTAGGGCTTTTAGGACTTGAAAAGTTCCGCAAATCCTTTCCCCACGAGTTAAGCGCCTCAACAGAGCAGCGTATAGTAATCGGCAGAAGCTTTGCGCTTCACCCCGACCTGCTTCTGATGGACGAGCCGTATGGGCAGATGGATTTAAAGCTGCGGTATTATCTTGAGGACGAGGTAATCAAGCTTTGGAAGGCGACGGGAAGCACGGTGCTTTTTATTACGCACAATATTGAAGAAGCGGTATACCTTTCGAATAAATGTATGATTATGTCGCAGAAACCAACCACGATAAAAGAAATTTTACCGATTGATTTACCAAGACCGAGGGATATTGCCTCTAAGGAATTTGTTGAAATCAGAGAATATATCACAAAACAAATCAAGTGGTGGTAGACGTTCTACCCGGAAAGGACAAACTATGAAAGCAATCGTAATTCCAAAGCCCGGAGAAATAAACGTAGCGGAAATAAGCGAACCCGTCATTAAGGCGGGCGAGGCAATCATTGAAATCAAGGCAATGGGAATCTGCGGTTCTGACGTAACCGCTTTCAAAGGACTGAACCCGACGATGGAGTTTCCCCGTGTAATGGGGCATGAGGTTGCGGGAATCATCAAGGAAATCGGCGAAAATACCAAGGGCTTGAAGGCCGGCGACAGAGTTTCGGTCGAGCCGTATTTTTACTGCGGCGAGTGCTATGCCTGCCGTCTGGGGATTTTCAATAACTGTGAAAATCTGAACGTTCTCGGCGTACGCATGGAGGGCGCAATGGCGGAGAGAATTTCTCACCCGATTAAGTACCTTCACAAGCTCCCCGACGACATTCCATGGGAGGAAGCGGCAGCTGTCGAACCGCTTAGCATCTCGCTTCACGGTGTTCACAGGACGCACCTGCGAGGCGGCGAATTTGCCGTAATTTTCGGTGCGGGAACAATCGGTCTTTTGGCGGCGCTTTGTGCGCTTGCTTATGGTGCAAAGCCGATTGTAATCGACATTGTTGATTCAAGGCTTGAGCTTGCGAGGTCACTTGGCGTAAAGCATACGATTAACTCTTTAAATGAGGACGCAATCAAAAAGGTTTATGAAATCACAAATGGCGACCTTGCGCCCGTTGTTCTCGAATGCTCCGGTTCTCAGCGTGCGATAAACGATGCGATGGAGGTTGCTTCAAACTCGGGAAGAATCGCACTTGTCGGCTGGGCAAAGGGAATTATCGATTTTAATCAGCCGAGGGTTCTCCGCAAAGAGCTTAACATTTTCGGAAGCCGTTGCAGCTATAACGAGTTTCAGGAATGTATCGACATGATTTATACAAGACGGGTTGATGTCCGCCCCATAATCAATATCAGAAAGGATTTCGAGGGGCTTAAACAAGGCTTTATCGACCTTGCGGAAAGTCCGGAAAAATATCTGAAAATAGTGGGGCTTTTCTGATAAGTGAAAAATCTAGCTAAATATAAATGGGTGCTTCCGCTTTTGCTTTTGGCGGTTACGTGGGGCTCGTACTATGTTGCGACCCAGCAGGCTGTATCAAGGCTTTCGGTTTTTCCTGTCGGGGTTGTGGTAAGATTCATCACCATGATTCTGCTTGGAGCAATAATGCTTAAAAAAGGTCAGCTCAGGCTTTTGCTTAACACAAAGCCTGTGCTTGCAAAGCTTATCGCAATCGGAATACTCGGCTTTTTGC
>CAZYRV010000065.1:2719-9920 GCA_964649485.1 uncultured Oscillospiraceae bacterium
GAACGGCACTTTTAAAATGCGACATACTGTTCGTCAATCTCATTTCCGTCATAATATATAAACAAAAATTCACATGGCGGGAATGGGCTTACACATTAATTATGCTTTCGGGCGTTTTTATCGTCATGGGAATTGACCCCGCAAATTTTCAAATCGCGGATTCGGGCAATATCTTCTTTATTCTAAGCGCTTTGTTCGTATCGATAAACGCATTTATAATCAAAAGCGTTCAGAAGGATAAAAGGGTAAGCGTTGAGAACAATGTCATTGCCTTTTACAACAACTTCATAACAATGGTGCTTTTTTTCATGGCATCACTTATAAGCGGAACCTTCTCACAGCTTTCTAAAATACCGCATGACCCGTCGCTTATACTTGCGCTTGTTCTTGCAAGCCTTGGACAGACAGTTGTATACATACAATATTACGCAAATCTCAAGAGATTCCCTGTTTGGATTGTGAAAACATTTTTGCTTTTTATGCCGATAGTTGCGTCCATACTTTCGTTTGTACTTTTCGGGCAAGAGCTTACGGGCTTACAGCTTGGTGGAATTGCAGTTGTGCTTGCGGCGGCCTTTGGCATACTTTACGAACAGCGCCGAAAGGTAAAATTACAGATAGAACAAGAGAAACAGACTAATGGTTGAAAGGAGAGAACATGAAAACAGAATTCAGCTTTTTTATGCCGGTTAAAATAATCATGGAGAACGATGCGATTGACAAGCTTACGCCCTACATAAAAGGAAGCAGGATATTGGTTGTTTGCGACCCGTTTTTACATGAAAATCATACTGCAATGAGGGTTGAAAAAGCGCTTTCGGGCAAAAAAGTGGTATATTTCACAGGCGTAGAGCCTAATCCGAGCTGTGAAAGCGTTGACCTTGCTGCGGATATCGCAAGACGGCACGAGGTTGATTGCGTAATCGGGCTTGGCGGCGGAAGTGCGATGGATATTGCTAAAATAACCGCTTGTCTGGCAAAAGAGGACGGAAGCATTTACGACTATTACAGCGGCGGAGCAAAAAAGCTCTCCGCAAGAACGACAGAGCTTGTGCTTATACCAACAACAGCGGGAACAGGAAGCGAAGTCACAAACGTAGGTGTTTACACCAATAAGAAAACAGGCATAAAAATGCCGTTTGTGACGGACGAGTTTTGGGCTGATACGGCAATCCTTGACAAAAGCCTTACTTATACGCTTCCCGCACCTGTTACGGCGGCGACGGGAATGGACGCTTTCTGCCATGCAATCGAGGCATACTGGAATATTAATTCCCAGCCTATCTGCGATTTTCTAAGCGTCGGTGCGCTTAAGCTTGTGCTTGATAATGTCAAAACCGCAGTTTTTGAGCCGAATAATAAGGAAGCAAGGGCAAATATGCTTTTGGCAAGCCTTGTTGCGGGGATTTCGTTCAGCCAGACAAGGACGACGGGAATCCACGCGGTAAGCTTTCCGCTTACGTCAGAGTTCGGGGCGAGTCACGGCAAAGCCTGTGCGCTTACGCTTCCTGCTTTTATCCGTGTAAGCGGTGAAAAGGCGGCGGAAAAAATGCAGAGCCTTTGTGACAAGCTTGGCTTTGCGGATATAACGGCACTTGCCGATCATATCGAGCAACTTATGCGTGAAATCGGGCTTCCGACGAGGCTTTCGGAAATCGGTGTGACAGAGGCGGATTTACCGCATATCGCCGATGTTGGTTTAAGTGCGGGAATAATCCAGCTTACGCCTGCGACGATGAACAGCGAAACGCTTATGAGGCTTTTAAAATCGATTTTATAGATACGAAAGAAGGGAAAAGATGACGACTAAAACTGAAATTGACGGCATTAAGCTCTATGCAAACAAGATAAGACAGCTTACCATAAAGTCAATCTCAAATTTCGGTGTCGGCCACATTGGCGGAGCGCTTTCAATCTGCGATGTAATTGCGGTGCTTTATTCTAAGGCTATGAGGATTGACCCGAAAAATCCGAGGTGGGAGGACAGGGACAGGTTTGTTCTTTCCAAAGGGCATGGCGGCCCCGCACTTTATTCGGCGCTTGCCCTCAAGGGATATTTTCCTGTTGAAAACCTCAAAACCTTAAACGCCGACAACACAAACCTCCCAAGCCACTGTGATATGCGTAGAACAGTTGGTATTGACATGACGACAGGCTCGCTTGGACAGGGCTTTTCGGCAGCAATCGGTATGGCGCTTGGCGGAAAGCTTGATAAAAAAGACTTTTATATCTATACAATAATCGGCGACGGCGAAAGCCAGGAGGGGCAGATTTGGGAAGCGGCTCTTGCTGCGGGAAGCCGACGGCTTGATAACCTGATTGCATTCACCGATTATAACAAAATGCAGATTGACGGCATGACGGAGGACATAAACGGGCTTTATCCTCTTGATAAAAAGTGGGAAGCATTTGGCTGGCACGTTCAGTCGATTGACGGACATGACATAGAGGCGATTTGTTATGCGATCGACATGGCGAAAAAAATCAAGGGTATGCCCTCGATGATTATTTTAAACACAATAAAGGGCAAGGGAGCAAGCTTTTGCGAAAACGAGCTTACCTGCCACAATATGCCCATAAGCAAACAGCAATGTGACGAAGCAATTGCGATTCTCGAAAAGGAGGCTGCTTTATGATTTTTGAGGAGAGATGGCTTCGTGAAACCTATGCCGAGCTTTTGGACGAATACGCACAAAAAGACG
This sequence comes from uncultured Oscillospiraceae bacterium, assembly GCA_964649485.1. Lineage (GTDB taxonomy): Bacteria > Bacillota > Clostridia > Oscillospirales > Ruminococcaceae > JAAYSD01. The sequence goes on from CAZYRV010000065.1 coordinate 5,422, forward strand.
AGCGGCTTGTGGTGCTTGATGCCGATCTGATGAGAGCGGCGGGGCTTCTTGGTTTTGCCGCAAAATATCCCGAGCGCACGTTTGACATGGGCGTTCAGGAAGCAAACATGATTGGTGCTGCGGCAGGACTTTCGGCAATGGGTAAGATTCCGTTTACTCACACCTTCACCCCATTTTCAACACGACGTGTCTGTGACCAGATTACGATTTCCGTCGCCTATGCAGGGCTTAATGTTAAAATCGTGGGAAGCGACCCGGGAGTCACCGCCGAATATAACGGCGGAACGCATATGAGTATGGAGGACGTCGCAATCATGCGGAACATTCCCGGCATGACCATTTTCGAGCCAACCGACAGCAACCAGTTCCGTGCCGCTTTCGAACAGGTTTTGTACCATGACGGACCAGTTTATATGAGGCTTTTGCGGAGAAATGCGGCAAAGGTTTTTAAGCCTGATTGCGATTTTACTCTTGGAAAAGGCATTGTCCTGAAAGAGGGAACGGACGTCACTATTGCCGCAAGCGGTATAATGACGGCAGAAGCGGTTGAGGCAGGAGAAAAGCTTGACAAAATGGGTATTTCCGCGGAAATAATTAATATTCACACGATTAAACCGCTTGATACTGAGCTTCTGCTTAAAAGCACCGCAAAAACAGGTGCAATCGTAACCTGCGAAAACCATTCAATCTTAAACGGGCTTGGAAGCGCCGTTGCGGAAAGTCTTGCCGAAGCAAAGCCTGTTCCAGTCCGCCGTGTAGGGGTTAAAGACCATTTCGGCGAGGTTGGTACGACTGCGTTTTTACAGAATAAATACGGCTTGCGCTCTGACGATATTGTCAGAGAAGCGAAAACCGCAATAGAAATGAAAGGCTGATAGTGATGAAAAAAATTGTGATTGGCTCGGACAAGTCGGGCTTTGAGCTTAAGGAAGCGATTAAGGCTCACCTTGCCGAAAATGGCTTTGAGGTTGAGGATTGCGGAACGCTTGATACTGAAAATCCAAAGCCTTATTTTGAGGTTGCGCCTGTTGTTGCGAAAAAGGTTCAGGACGGAGAATATGAAAAGGCTGTGCTTATTTGCGGAACCGGTATGGGAATGGCGGTTGTTGCAAATAAATTCGAGGGAGTTTATGCCGCTGTTTGTGAAAATACCTATGCCGCTGAAAAAAGCAGGGCGATAAATGACGCAAATATTGTCACCTTAGGCGGCTGGATTACGGGAAGCGTTGCGGGCTGTGCGATTGTTGACAAATTTTTAAACACAGAATTTACCGAAAACCTAGAGCCGTGGCGTCAGGAATTTCTGAAAAACGCAAAGGAAAAGGTCAGGGATATTGAAAAAAGCGTCTACGGAAAGTAATACCCAAATAATATAATTTTGAATCAAAAAGGGAAGGGAACGGCAATGAAATATTTTTTAGACAGCGCCAAGCTCGATGAAATCGAGTATGCGTTCGAGCATTATTGCATCGATGGCGTCACAACAAACCCACGTCACATTAAAAACAGCGGAAAGCCATTCATGCAAGTGGTTAAGGACATTTCGCAGTGGCTCAAGGAAAAGGGGCTTGAGGGAGAGGAAAAATTTCCTGTTTCTTTCGAGATTAATCCTCATCTTGATAAGTGGGAAGAAATTGTGAAGGCGGCGGAGGAGGTTGCTTCATATTCGCCGAACTATGCAATAAAAATTCCTTGTACAGAGCAGGGGCTTATTGCGGCAAAAAAGCTTGAGGAAAAAGGTGTCAGAACGAACGTAACCCTTGTTTTTTCGCCCTCACAGGCAATCCCCGCAGCAAAGCTTGGCGCAAAGTTTGTTTCACCCTTTGTCGGCTGGAAAGAAAACAGCGGCGATGATGCGGCTTCTTACATACAAAAAATAGTAAATATTTATAAGAACAGCGGCTATAAGACAGAAATAATAGTCGCCGCCGTCAGAAACGGCAGACAGATTGCTGAATTTGCCGAGATGGGCGCCGATATCGTAACCTGCGGTCTTGATGTGTACAAAGCAAGCTTTGAGCATCCGTTTACAGGCTATGGCGTTGGAGTGTTCTGCGATGCGTGGGACAGCACGGCAAAATAAAGGAGGAGAAAATGGAACACAAGGATAAATTGATGGAAACGGCAGAGCGCTTCCCGAACACCGATATATGGATGGACTCCTGCGCCGAGGCGGAGATGGATTATGCAATCGAACGGGGCGGAGTCGGTGCGACAAGCAACCCTATTATTGTCGGAGCTGTTGTCAAGCAGGAAATTGAAATTTGGGAAGGCGTAATCAAGACGCTTATTGCCGAGATGAAGGACGCTTCCGAGGAAGAAATCGCATGGGCGCTTATTTATAAAATGGGCAACGAGCGCTCAAAAAAGCTTCTTGACGTTTATAAAAAATTTAAGGGCAAAAAGGGCAGGCTTTCGATTCAGACCAACGCTAAATACTATCGGAATGCTGTGAAAATGACAGAGCAGGCGAAAAAGCTTAATTCTCTTGGCGAAAATATGCAGATTAAAATCCCCGCAAGCGAAGCGGGAATTAAGGCAATGGAAGAAGCGACTGCTTTGGGAATAAGCATAAACGCAACCGTTTGCTTTACTGTTGCACAGGCAGTCGCCGTTGCGGAGGCGGTTGAAAGAGGACTTGAGCGCCGCCGCAAGGACGGGCTTTCAGTTGAGGAAATGTCGCCGATTTGCACTATAATGATAGGCAGAACCGACGACTGGATGAAGCAGTATACAAAACAGGAAAACATGGTTGTTGCGCCCGAATGCCTTGAATGGGCGGGCATTGCCGTCATGAAGGAGGCATACCGTATTTTTAAAGAGCGCGGCTATACCACAAGGCTTCTTTCGGCGGCTTACAGAAACTATTATCACTGGAGCGAGCTTGTAGGCGGCGACCTTGCCATGACAATCCCCTATGGCTGGCATAAAAAGCTTAATGCCTGCGACGTGCCTGTCGATTGCCGGATCGATATTCCCGTCAAGCAGGAATACATAGACGAGCTTATGAAAATTTCCGAGTTTAAAAGATCCTTTTACGAGGACGGAATGGAGCCTGAGGAATTTGTAAAATATGGCGGATTCCGCTCTACAATCAAAACGTTTATCGAGGGCTATGACGGATTGCTTGCCCTGATACGCAGTTATATGATTTAACAGAAATTCAACAATTCAATAATCTCTCCCAAAATAAATAGTTTTACTGTGGAAGCCCGCTTAATGCGGGTTTTCCGCTGTTAAGCCTGTTTTTTAATGAGTTTCAGTGAAATAAATACAGTAAAGCCCACCCGTTGAAGATGGACTTTACTGCATTCAGAGCTTTTATCCGAAAAATAATTTATGCTTTATCAATTTCAACATCAACATTTGCAAAGATTATATTCGAATAATTTGTATCACTTACCTTTACCTCAAAATCAACCAAAGGCGGATTTACAATAATAAGAGGGGAAGGCGCTGTCGCCGTAATCACAAGCACGGTTTGCTCGCTTGCTGCGGAAAAACCCGACGGTGCTTCGGTTTGCAGAACATAATACGCTCTGCCGGGGCTTGTCGCACCGACAAGATGAGGAACGAGAAACTCTCCCGAAACGTCGGATTCAAATTCGCCCAAAAGCATAGTGTGACCGGAATCGGCATAAACCTCGAATTTTGCGCCTTGTACAGGCGTCCCGCCGATTTCGTTAAGAACCGTTATGCCAAGCGACAAATCGTTATCTATTTGAGGCTGAAGTGCGATTGCTGTGACTGGCATACCTGTTGTTACATCAAAGCTTGATGTAGAAAAGCCGTCATAGCCATCAGGGACACCCGATATTGTTTGCAGTGTATAACCCGTCCCGACGGGGACTTCGGTAAAGCTTGCTATACCAGATGCGTTTGTAGTTTTTGTCTGATTAAAAGCCAATTTGCAGTTCAACTCCTTGAAAATTTATTTTAGCATAGTTTTTGTCATTTATCCGAACGGAAAAATCGGCAACAGGGATAATTCCGCCGCAAAAACAAAAGCAAAAGCAATAGTTCATATTCGGGCATAAAAAAACGAGTTTTCTTTGCATCTTAAAAGTGAAGTGGGTCTGCCTTACAGTGATACAATATTTTCCTCTGTGGCGAATGTGAAAATGCGGAAAACAGCGTGAACACGGACAGCGGCACACATTCATTCCGTTTGAACAATCTGTAAGAGCAATCGCAAAATCACCCGAATATGTACGTCCCCAACAAAGCTGTCTGCATATCTTTACTTTTACAAAGCCGCAATAATTATTCATAAACCGACCTATTCGTGTTTTCGTTTGATGAAACGCTTGATATTGAGCAATAATAATAAATTCAAGCCGTCAGTATATTTTATGCTTTACGACAAAAAATGACACAGCAAGCCCATATTGTTAATATTTTAACAAATAAATGATATTAACCAAAATAAAAAGGTGCTCAAAAAGAGCACCTGAGAAATTAACCGCTAATCCTTATTGTCATAAGGCTTTTGCTTTTTG
>CAZYRV010000065.1:9930-10370 GCA_964649485.1 uncultured Oscillospiraceae bacterium
GTTAAGCGGATTTTTATCCATTGCTTCCTGCATCTGACGGCTTGCGACATGGGTATAAATCTGTGTTGTATTGAGATTTTCGTGTCCGAGAATATCCTTTAAAAGCCGCACGTCAACGCCGTTTTGATACATAAGAGTTGCGGCTGTATGGCGGAGCTTGTGCACGGAAAGCCCCATGCCGCCAAGTCCGGCTTTATCAAGCATTTCTTCAATTATCTGCTGGACACGCCGGTTTGAAATGCGCTTATAGCGTTGACTTATAAAAAGCGCATCGGTTTTCAGATAAGAAACAAACGGCTTTTCAGAGCCTTCGTATATAGTGTTTAAGGCTTTTAGATACGATTGATAAGCGGTTTCACAAGCGCTATTGAGATAGACAAGACGTTCTTTTGCGCCTTTTCCAAGCACCCTAAGATAAAGTTTACCATTTTCATCTCTTA
>CAZYRV010000065.1:10380-11015 GCA_964649485.1 uncultured Oscillospiraceae bacterium
CTCGCTCAATCTCATTCCGCAATTGAGAAAAAATACCAAAATGCAATAATCACGCTCGGAAAAAGGCGAATGCTTAGTATCTATTTCAACAGAATGAAGCAGCTCGATGGCTTGTTCAAGCGTTAGATGCTTTGGGAGCGCCTTTTTCGGGGCAGGAAGCTCTAAATTAGCAAGAGGGCTTGCGGGGAAAAAGCTTTTATGATTTGTGAGATATTTGTAAAATTGCCGAAGCACAACAGCCTTGCGTGCACGAGCTTTTTGATCATTTTTAAGGGTTCTGGTTGTAAAAATAAGAAATTCCTGAACATCAGTAAGTGTCACTGATTTTATAAGCTCGTCAGTTACATCGGAAATATCAATTTCCGAAAATTCAACGTCTGCAAGGTCCGGATTTTTTTTGATTTTTATAAATCTCAGAAAAACCTTAATATCCGTGTAATAATTAAGCACAGTAAGCTGTGAGCGGCCCTTGACGACTTCGAGATAAAACATAAAGTCACGCACGCACGGAGGAAGATTGTTATAATCCATATAAACGGCTCGCTTTCTGAAAGGTTTTGTGATTTTCGGTGTACTGATTGCGTAAAATATTTCTTTTACGCAATCGTGTACTTTTCAACAATTATTATAGCATA
>CAZYRV010000066.1:0-3415 GCA_964649485.1 uncultured Oscillospiraceae bacterium
GATTTTTGCCGCAAATCCCCGTAAGTATACAGGCCGTCCGCTTCGCCCTCAAGCATTGCCGCAATTTTACCCATTTCGGTTTTCATGCCCGTTGCGACGACGATTGCTTCGGCACGTCCGTAAGAAACCGAACAGCCCGAATAAATCATGTTGTGTCTGTCGCCAAGGGGCGCATCGTCACTTTGGGCGATATATTCCGCTTCCTTTTCGCTCGGCAGGGATTCGCCTGTAAGCGCCGCTTCGTCACTTTTAAGAGAAGCACTTTCAATCAAGCGGCAGTCGGCGGGAATCCAGTCGCCCGCTTCAAGTATAACCACGTCGCCGACAGCAAGCTGTGCCGAGGGAACGCTCTGCACGTTTCCATCACGGCGAACTTTTGCCATAGGCGAGGTCATTTTTTTAAGCGCTTCGAGTGCTGCTTCTGCTTTGCTTTCTTGTATAACGCCGAGAATGCCGTTTACGAGAACAATCAGTATGATTACGATAGGCTCGACCCAGTCGCCCTCCTGACCGTTTGCAACGTGATAGATGCTAAGTCCGAGGGAAATTGCCGCCGCAATAAGCAAGATGATAATCATTATGTCCTTCATCTGCTCCATAAAGCGTTGGAAAAAGGTTTTCGGCGGCTTTTCGTTCAGTTTGTTTTCGCCGAATTTCTGGATGTGCTCTTGTGACTGCTGTGTCGTCAATCCTTTGGAAATATCGGTTCCAAGCTCTTTTGCCGTTTCGGCGGCGGATTTTGTGTACCAATTCATAGTGAACCTCCAAATTCAGGAAATAAAAAAGACTTGCTTTCCATGACAGAAATGCAAGTCTTGCCATTTAAAGCCAAACCATGAGCAAAGCCCCGTATTGTTGGTCAGACTGCGCTTCCTGCGCCGGCTACTCCCTTGTTTCCATTATTATATAATATTTTTGAGGGCTTGTCAATAGATTTTACTGAAAATTTATATGATTATATTTCTATTATGGACATACCTTGAATATTATGTAAAAACAACCTGTTTAAGGAGGAGAAAATATGGCGACAGCGCTTTTAAGCAGGACAGATGAAAAAGCAACACTTACAGGATTAACCGAAAAGGAGGCTGAAATTCGTCTGAAAGCGGACGGCGAAAACGTTCTTGCGCACAAGAAGGGGGCGAATCCCGCCGCAATTTTTTTTGGTCAATTCCGTGATGTTATGATTATGATTTTGCTTGTCTGCACGGTTATTTCCGTGGTTATGGGTGAAATTTATGATGCTGTTACAATACTTGTAATTGTTTTACTCAACGCTTTGCTTGGCTTTATACAAGAGTATCGCACGGAAAAAACCATCGAAGCTCTGCGTAAAATTGCCGTTCCGACCGCAAGGGTTATCCGTGGCGGCAAGGCTCGTGAAATTGAGGCGGCAAAGCTTGTGAGGGGCGATATTTTTTTGCTTGAGGCGGGAGATAAAATTCCCTGTGACGGTAAAATCCTTTCCTCATCAGCCTTTGAATGCGACGAATCCATGCTTACAGGCGAATCTGTTCCCGTCGCAAAATCTGCCTGCGGAGCTGATAATAATGCGCTTAATCAAACCGGCGTCGTTTATATGGGCACGGTTGTCACAAAGGGAAGCGCCGTTGCGGAGGCGATTGCAACTGGAAAAAGCACGCAAATGGGGCTTGTTTCGGGAATGCTTACGGAGATAGAGCCTGAGAAAACCCCGCTTCAAAAGCGGCTTGCAGAGCTTGGAAAGCTTATTGCGATTTCCTGCACGGTTATCTGCGCACTTGTCGCATTAATCGGTGTGCTTCGTGGAAACGAGCTTATCGATATGCTTTTTATCGGCATTTCGCTTGCGGTTGCGGCGATTCCTGAGGGGCTGCCCGCAACGGTTACGATTGCGCTTGCGCTTGCTGTTCGGCGGATTTACAAGCAAAAGGCGCTTATGAACAAGCTTCACGCCGTTGAAACGCTTGGCTGTGCCAACGTAATCTGCAGTGACAAAACAGGCACTCTCACGCAGAATAAAATGACGGTGTGCGAGCTTTATGCTGATTTTTCTTTGTTTATGCCAGAGCAAAAAGCCTTAAATCCAACTGTTCGCAAGCTTTTGCTCTGCGGTGTTTTATGCAATAATGCCCGACTTTCGCAAAACGGTTTTGTCGGCGACCCGACGGAGGGGGCGCTTTTAGTTTGCGCAAAAAATCTGGGGATAACCGAAAGCGGTTATCGCCGTGTGAGTGAAATTCCGTTTGACAGCGCAACCCGCTTTATGGAAGTAAAAGTAAGCTCTGATGCGGGAACGACTGAAAGCTTTCTTAAAGGGGCGGCTGATACTGTGATTGAGCGTTGTGGGGCGGTGATGGTAAATGGCATGATTAAACCGTTTTCACAGCTTCAAAGGCGAAAAGCATTATCCGCCTGTTCGCAAATGGGCGCAAAGGGGCTTCGTGTTCTTGGTTTTGCGTGTAAATGCGGCGGGGAATGGGTATTTTTGGGGCTGATGGGAATGGAAGACCCGCTTAGACCCGAGATTATTCCCGCTGTTAAAAAGTGCCGCAAGGCGGGGATAAAAGTTGTGATGATAACGGGCGACCACTTGAACACGGCGGTTCATATTGCAAAAAAAGCGGGGATAATGACCGAAAAATCAACTGCTTTTACGGGGGCTGAAATTGCCGCAATGAGCGAATCAGAGCTTGCCGCCGCAACCAAAACCGCCGCTGTTTTCGCAAGGGTTTCGCCGGCAGATAAGCTTAGGCTTGTCCGAGCTTACAAGGCGGCGGGGAACATTGTCGCCATGACGGGCGACGGTGTGAATGATGCGCCTGCTGTAAAAGAAGCTTCGATTGGCGTGTCCATGGGGATTACAGGCACTGATGTCACCAAGGAAGCGGCACAGGTTGTGCTTCTTGACGACAATTTCGCAACCCTCGTTTCAGCTGTCGAGCAAGGGCGAACAATTTATACAAATATTCGCCGTTTTGTAAGATATATGCTGTCGTGCAATATCGGAGAGGTCGTCACAATGCTTGTAGCAATGGTTTTTGGTATGCCTGTCGTGCTTGTGCCGATTCAAATTTTGCTTGTAAATCTTGTGACGGACGGACTCCCAGCCGTTACATTAAGCCTAGAGCCGCCGTCCGACAATGTTATGAACCTTCCTCCTCGTGCGCCTGCCACAAGCATTTTTGCGGAGGGAATGCTGTTCAGGATTTTATCAAGGGGGGTAATAATCGGGCTTATAACCTTGCTTTCATTCGTGCTTGTGAACAGCGAAAACGGCTTAGAAGCAGGGCGCACAGCCGCACTTTGCACTCTTTCCGTTTCCCAGCTTGTTTTTGTTTTCGAATGCAAGGACGAGCGCAGGGGCATATTCAATGCTTTTTATATGGGCAACCCAAAGCTTATCTTGGCGGTAATTATTTCTCTTACGGTAATC
>CAZYRV010000066.1:3425-9284 GCA_964649485.1 uncultured Oscillospiraceae bacterium
CGGGCATTTATCTGCCTGTTGCAGCGGCGATTTTTCAGTGCACGGCGCTTTCGGCAAAGGCTTTGTTTATCGCAATGGGGCTTGCGGCGCTTCCGTCGGTGTTAAGCGGAATTGTTAAGCTTGTCTATAAGGAGTATTGACAAATTCCTCGATTGTAATGTTGAGCCTGCTTGAGAATTCAGCAAAACTGTTGATATTATCAATAAAAGGAATGTGCAGAAAAAGCATTTGCCCATTTGTTTCGATAAGTCCATGAAAATATAGATTATTGCAAAATGAAGTCCCCGCATTGTGCGAAATTTTCGCGTTAAGCCCGCAGATTTGAGCAATTTCGTGAAGGAGAAATGCGTCAAGGCTTGTAGAAACAGCTTCATCTTGAATTTTTGCGGTTGTTTCAATGTGAAGCTTGTTTTTTATAAGCGGGCGCTGACCTATGCCTATAACATGGGCGTATTCTCTTTTGGAGATGGCTTGCTTAAGCTGTGCAACGCTTTTTTCCTTGTTATTAAGTAAGAAAAGCTTGTCAAAATTATTGCTTAAACGCTTGAGAAGCTTTTCTGACGAGGTATTCTCGAACGCTGTTATGATAACCTTTGCTTTCATAAAAACTCCTTTTTCTTTAACTATAACATATTTTGCCGATTGTTTCAACCTTTTTCCTTGTTGACTATGGCTAAAAACTGTGATATAATAAGCGCAGACGCTTATTATACTTTTATGCCCAACGGCTCGTCATCGGCTTCGCCGCTGACAACCGCCTTTTGATGGGCGATTATGTCATGAAAACTTTGTTTTCATGACATATTATTTATAAAAAATCACGATTAAAAGGAAAGATAATGTCGGAAAAAATAATCTACATGGATAATGCCGCAACAACGCAGGTTTTGCCCGAGGTTTTGAAAGCAATGCTACCGTTTTTCAACGACAGCTTTGGAAACCCGTCGTCGATGTATTCGTTGGGTGCGCAGGCAAGGATTGCCTTGACGAACGCTCGTGTTGAAATTGCGCAGGCAATCGGTGCATCGCCGCAGGAAATTTATTTTACGTCGGGCGGAAGCGAAAGCGATAACTGGGCGGTTTTCGGCATGGCTCAAAGCGAAAAAAAGCATATTATCACAACCGCATTCGAGCACCCCGCAATATTAAACACAGCGAAAAGGCTTGAAAAGCTTGGCTTTGATGTGACTTATCTGCCTGTAAATTCAAGCGGTTTTGTAAGCGCAGATGACGTTGCGGCGGCAATCAAAGGCGATACTGCGCTTGTAAGCGTTATGGCGGTGAATAATGAGGTTGGCACAATCCAGCCGATTGCTGAAATCGGCAAAATCTGCCGTGAGCAAGGAGTGCCGTTTCATACTGATGCCGTACAGGCTCTGGGCAGTGTAAAGCTTGATGTTAATGCGCAAAACGTCGATATGATGAGCATTTCGGCGCATAAAATCCACGGCCCTAAAGGAATCGGAGCGCTTTATATAAGGAAGGGAATCAAGCCCGAAAGGCTTATTTTCGGCGGCGAACAGGAAAGCGGAAGGCGTGCGGGGACGGAAAATGTTGCGGCGGCAGTCGGCTTTGCAAAGGCGGCAAGCCTTGCCGTTTCGGGTATGGACGAAAAAAATCTGCGGCTTTTTAAATATCAGGACAGGCTTATTTCAGCCTTTGAAAGCCTTGGCGGCAAGCTCAACGGAAGCAGGGAAGCCCGTGTTTGCTCAAACGTGAACGTTTCGTTTGCGGGACAAAATTCTGAAGCCTTGCTTTTGCGGCTTGACGCAAAGGGGATTTGCGTTTCGGCGGGTTCCGCCTGCGCTTCGGGTTCGCTTAGTCCGTCGCACGTGCTTGTTGCAATGGGGATACCTGCCGAGCTTCAAAAATCTGCTTTGCGGTTTACTATGTCGGCGCTTACGGCGGAGAAAGAGGTAGAGGCGGTTTGCAAAGCGGTTGCCGATTTTGTAAAATAATATTTTTATTTTTTTGGGGAATAATAATTTTGAAGCAGTGGAGTACGCTTCAAACAAGCAAAAGGAGTAAAAATATGGAACACAAAACACCGAACAAATCAATCGGCTGTACAGTCAAGGACTGTGCATATCATTGCCAGAATCAGCAATATTGCTCGCTTTCAAAAATACAGGTGAGCAATAGCACGGCAACCTGCGCAAGCGAAAAGCCTGCGGACTGTGCGTCATTTCAGTTCAAAGCTTAAAAACCAAAAGAAAAGCACCGTTTTTCGGCGCTTTTCTTTTTATGCAATTAATCAACCTGTTATTTCGGGAAAAAAACATAATTATATTGTTCCAAAGCCGATTCGTTTTCGCCTGAATAAAATGATTTAATCATGCGTGAAATGTTGTTTTTAAGCATGGTTTCCGTCATGGGAATAAATCTGAAGCCATAGGCTCTGTTTGTTTCGTCCTTGCTTACAAGCCAGTCGCTCGAAAGCGTGTAGGTGCTGTTTGTCATATCTTCGGCATATTTTTCCATAAGCTTATAACCAAGCACCCAAAGCCCGCCCAAAGCTTCTGTGCCGTTGTATGAATAAATCGTTGCCGGATTTTCAGATTGGTTATTGTCAACACTTATTTCCGGAAAAATCTCCTCACCCATAAAGTAAATTTTTGCGACCTCGCCAGAATACACCTCGTTATCATCTTTATAAATTTGGTCATAACCAAGGCTGAAAACCTCGGTAAATTCAAGCTTGTTATTTTCAAGTGTGAAAAGATATTGAGTTGGAACGAAATATTCTTTTCCATCATTACAGTTTATTCGCGAAACTGTATACCAAGCCTGAGAGCCGTTTGCAAGCGCTTTTAAGCCTATAATATTTTGATTTGAATAAGATTTGTCGGCATTGTAAAGAGTGTCGATATATTCAGCTTTCCCGCTTTTAAGACTGTAAATTTTGCATCGATTATATTGCTGTTGTCTGTTCGCCTTTCAACAAAATCAGAAACAATAAGCTCTGGTGTTCCGTCAAAATCTAAATCTAAAAGTGAAATTCCAACCGTATTTTCGCTCATAATCTCTGAAATGTTGTTCATAACAGCATTATAAACTGCCAAGCCGTCAGTGTTATCTTCGGAAAAGCAATTGAAATTTCCATCTAAAACGCTGTTTGTATCCTCTGTTAAAAGTTTTTTAATGTAAGCGCTTCCTGTTGACGAATAGCCATTTATTGGACTATATCTGCAAGATATAGTAAAGCATATTTCAGCATAAATATATTTGTAGTATTTGTCAAAATAAGATGACAAACCATCTCTTTTATAATCTGCTTCAAATTCAAGCGTATCCGCCATTATTTCTCTGCCGTTTATGTTGAATTCCATGTCCTCAAGCTTATCAGTCATCATCGGAAGCCCTTGCATATAGGCGGGGTCGATTATTATGTTGCAGGTGTCTGTTCCGGTTCTTGAAACAAAAGCGTTTGCTGTGATTTCTTCAATTGTTTCAAAGCCAAGAGTGATATCCTCGGTTTTAATTAATGCTGGATTTTCAGAAAAACCGTTCAGTGTTAATACAGGTTCTGTAAAATCAAGCCCCAGCTTGTTTTGGTAATAATACAGGTTATCAAAAGGAATGTCTTTAAAATACTTCTTGACTTTCTCTTTTTCGCTTTCGTTGGCTGTGATTATTCCGCTTGAGCTTCTTAAGTAATAGTCACCTTCAAAATTGTGATTTATTATTTTGTTATTATCAGCTATTGATGAAAATTCGGTTAAAATATTGCCGGAATAATAGGTTTTGTTGCCGACGTAGAAAATAAGCTTTGTGTTTTGAAGTTGTTTTGCCGTTGCGTGATTCAGCGGGATTATTTCGTTTGTTTCAGCCGGCTTTTTAGAGTCAGACACAGGTGTTACGCTTGCTTCTGTTGTAATTTCTGACGGCAGAGATGAGTCTGTCTTCCCGCCGCAAGCGGTAAAAGCAAGCAGGCAGGCTGTTGAAATTGCAATTAAACGTTTCAATTCGACACTTCCTTTTCAAGATTAATAAATTCACTTCCGCCCCATTCAACAACCGCAAAGCCCTTGCGTTCGAACTGTTCGAGCTTTTGCTCGGGGATAAAAACAGGCTTTTCAAGCGGCGTGAAAACCATGAATATTCTAAGCATTGAATCGGGGGCGGGGGAGATGTTAAGCTCTGCGTTTTCCTCGTATTTTTCAGTCTGAAATGTGATAAGATTATAGCTGTTGCTGCACATTTGAGGAAGCCAGTAGACGATAAAATCGTTTGCTTCACTGTCGGTAAGACCCATGTATGCAAGCTTTTCCTGTAAAAATTTAAGAGTATCCTCACCCTTTATTACAAAGCCGCTTGAAAAATCCCAATCTGCGGGCGCTTTTCCCTCCCAGAAAAGGTAGGGATATTCTCTGCTGTCGGAATGGTTTATAAGCTTTCCGTCGGGATAGGCGGTGACATTCCAGCCGCCGTTATAGTCGGGATAGGTGCAGGTAAGCTCGCCGTTTAGGTTTACTTCTACATGGATATCAGTTTTTTCCTCGGGATAGAGATAGATTACGGGCTTGGCATAGTCGCCTAAAAAACGGTATTCATATTTTTGCAAAGTTGAATCGTATTCGCCTAAATAAAACGCATCAACAAGATAAGCAATATTATAGCTCATCATTCTGTCCGTCATATCAACAAATTTAAGCTCAAACGGGTATTCAACCATTGCCTTATCAAGGTTTGAAAGCCAATAACTGTTCAAGTCATAGGTGCTGTTTTCCATGTCATTACAATATTTTGCTTTAAGCCAGCCGCCAAGCTCCCAGAGTCCAAACCAGCTTGTCATGCCGTCGTAGGTGTAAACAGGCACAGGCTCGCTGCTGATATAATCGTCCTGCTTATACTCAATTTCGGGAACAATTTCCTTGCCCATAAAGTAAATTTTGCTTACTTTACCAGAATAAACCCCATTAGTTTCTTTAAGCGAATCATAGCCATAGCTGAAAACCTCGGTGAAGTCAAGCTTAATGTTTTTAAGCGTAAATAAATATTCGGTTGAATAAGCATATTCCGTGCCGTCAGCACGGTTTTTGCGAGAAATTGTAAACCACGCTTTCGAGCCGTCCTCAAGCGTTTTTAAGCCGAGGATATTTCCGTTGTCATAAATATTTCTCGCTTTATTGTAAAGAGTGTCAATATATTTGAGCTTTCCATTTTTTATGCTGTAAATTTTTGCATCAATTGTGGAATCCTGTGAATTGTCACTTATATCTATATCAGACACAATAAGCTCCGGAGTGCCGTCAAAATCAAGGTCGAGGAGAGTGATTCCGACGGTGTTTTCGTTATAAAATTTGTCTATATTGTCCATAACTGCATTGTAGGTTTTGGTCATTTCGGGGTCGCTGTTTTGCTTTTCGATAATGGAATACGGCTCGTTTAAAACCTTCTCAGTGTCCTCTGTGATAAGCTTTATTTCGTCAATGCTTGCGGTGCTTTCGGTTGTGCTGTTTATCGCAAATGCGGGGTCTATATAATCAAAGCTTACTTTTGCATAAACATATTTCGATTCCTCAGGTTCATAATCAGTTTTGACATATTTGCCGTAAGCGGTGACAGCCATTGTATCGGCTTGAATTTTTGTGCCGTTTATATCAAAGGTAAGATCGTCGCTGTTATAGGCAAACATGGGAATACCGTGCATATAGGCGGGGTCGATTATGATTTTATAATCATCGCCTGTTTTTGCTACAAAAGCGTTCAGTGAGGTGTCCATGTTGGAGATTGTGTAATAAAACTTCATATCCAAAACCTTAATTTTGGAATGGTCGTCGGAATAACCGTTTAGTTCCATTGTGGGATTACTGAAGCTCATATATTTGTATTGGCTTGATTCGGCTATTTTAGTAT
>CAZYRV010000066.1:9388-10045 GCA_964649485.1 uncultured Oscillospiraceae bacterium
GTAGTAAAATTTTGTTGATGAGGACAAAACAAAGCCGTCGTAATATTTCAAATCTCCCTTTTCAGCAATAATATTTGCGCTTTCCAGCTGGGCGATGGTTGCATCGGAAAGGGGAATCATGCCGGCATCGGTTTGGGCGGGAGCTGTTGCCGATGTGGTATTGTCAGCTGAAACAGTTGGTTTTTCAGGGATAACATTTGAGCTTTCAGCAACAGTTTGGCTTTCGATTGCGGAATTTTCGTCGGAAGTGCCGGATTCGGTCTGCTTTGTACAAGCGGTAAAAGCAAGCAGGCAAGCCATAAAAAGAGCGATTTTGCGTTTCATAAGAAACCTCCGTCACGGTAAAATTATGTAGTACATATACTAATTATATACAGTTTTTTAAATAAGTCAATTAAAAAACGCAAATTGTATTAAAACTGTAAAGCTTGTAATTAAGCTGTACTGATTATTTAACCAAAATGTAACAAAAAAACGCATTCAATAAGGTTGAATGCGTTTCTGTTATTAACCTAAATTACTTTGCCGAAAAGCCTTCCCAATCCTTGAGAAAACGGTCGATACCGATGTCGGTAAGCGGGTGCTTCATCATCTGGAGAATAACGCTCATCGGAATTGTCGCAATGTCACAGCCAAGACGGGCAGCGGCAGTTACGT
>CAZYRV010000066.1:10135-10762 GCA_964649485.1 uncultured Oscillospiraceae bacterium
ATTGAAGCGGCGATAATTTCCGTTTCGATGCCCTGCGCTTGGAAAATATCAACAATTTCCTCAATCAAAAGCATACCCTCTTGTCCGACGTCGTCAAGTCTGCCCAAAAACGGACTTACATAGGTTGCGCCCGCTCTTGCCGCAAGAAGTGCCTGTGCCGCCGAGAAAATAAGGGTGACGTTTGTCTTGATGCCCATTTCAGTGAGGCGCTTGCAGGCTTTTAAGCCCTCCTCGCACATAGGAAGCTTGATAACGATATTTTTGTGAATTTTTGACAGAGGAATCGCTTCCTCAACCATTTTGTCGGCTTGAAGGGAAATGACCTCCGCCGAGATAGGCCCGTCAACAATTTCAGTAATTTCCTTGACAACATCCTCGAATTTTCTGCCTTCTTTTGCGATGAGGGAAGGGTTTGTGGTTACTCCGCAAATAACTCCAAGATCATTCGCACGTTTGATGTCCGCAACATTTGCGGTGTCGATAAATAGTTTCATTTGTATCTCCTTTTATTTGTTTATAGCCGTAAAACGGCTTTCTGGCTGGTCTACAAGCTTGCTAGGTCGGCAAACGATTCTTTCATCGCCGGATAAAGCTTACAATACATGGAATAAACTCGGTTATATTCAA
>CAZYRV010000067.1:0-4036 GCA_964649485.1 uncultured Oscillospiraceae bacterium
TATGCTAAGGCCTCTTGCAATACAAAGGACCCTCACCGCTTTGAAAATTTTCAGTGAAAATATACGGCAAAGTAAGGGCGACGGGGGTTCCGTCAAGAAGAATGATTATCCGCCCATCCAAAAGCTTTCCGACGGCGACATCTGGGCGCTCTGTCGTTCCTGTTGTGCGCAAAATAGAGTGAGGATTGTCACGGATATTTTCGGAAAGATAGTTTACGTCCAGAGCGCCGTCAATTTTGATTGTGTCAAGCCTTTTGTAAAGCTCGGCAAGAACTTCTTCGGAAGCAACCCCGTCGATATAGCAGACACAGGCATCTGTATTGCTTATTTCTCCGAATTTTTGATATTTAAGCTTAAGGCGGTTCGTCCTGAGGCGTTTTCGGATCAGGGAAATATTGGTTTGCAGGTTTTCGGAAAAGCCTTCTCTCGGCCCTGACAGAATTTTTTCGCCGTCAGGCTCGCTTAAGGGGCGGCTTTTTTGTTCTCTTGTTTCGAGAATTGCCGCAGTGCTTTCTCCGTCGGCAAAAATAATCGTGTCGCCGTAAGTCATACAGCCGATGATTTTGCTTACATCAGCAGTAATGCTTATTTCGCTTATAAACGTGCTTGCCTTGACAAGCTCTTCAAGAGATGAAAAGCTTTTTTCAAGCCGTAAAAGCGGCTTTATAATAACATCTTCAAGCATTTTAAGGCAGACGACGGAATCGCTGTACACAATAAAAACACTTTTTTCAGAGAGCGGAATATCAAGCCTTCTGAAAACCATGGTATCGTCGTTTTCAAAAAGTTTTTTGAAAAGCGAAATGTTTTCCGCCGCCGAGTCCGAAAGCTTTAAGCTTTCGTGTTCGTTTGGGAGATTTCTGGTTTTTATATTACCTGACAATTTATAATTCTCCTGTTCACTTTTCTGATATTATTAGAAATAAATGATATTTTTATTCGGCGGCCCATGCAAAATAGGAATAACAACGATTGATAAAATCTTGACAACTGCCGCAAAATGTAGTATTATATATATTGACACTAATTTTATTTGAGGGGAAGTTTGCACATGGGCTTTACAATTACAGAGAAAATCCTGAATTCGCACATAATTGACGGCAAACCTGTAAAGGGTACGGAGGTCGGAATTAAAATCGACCAGACTCTGACACAGGACGCAACCGGCACAATGGCTTATTTACAGTTTGAGGCAATGGGCGTCGGACAGGTTAAAACCGAGCGCTCTGTCGCCTACATCGACCACAATACGCTTCAAAGCGGCTTTGAAAACGCAGACGACCACCGCTATATCGGAAGCGTCGCTAAAAAGCACGGAATTTGGTTTTCCCGCCCGGGAAACGGCATCTGCCATCAGGTTCATCTCGAGCGCTTCGGAGTTCCCGGGAAAACGCTTATCGGCTCTGACAGCCATACGCCAACCTGCGGCGGGCTTGGAATGTTCGCCTGCGGTGCGGGCGGGCTTGACGTCGCCGTTGCGATGGGCGGCGGAGCTTATTATATTACTTATCCCGAAATCGTCAATGTAAAGCTTTCGGGAAAGCTTTCCGACTGGGTTTCGGCGAAGGACGTTATTTTAAAGGTTTTGGAAATTCTGTCCGTCAAGGGCGGAGTCGGAAGGGTAATCGAATACGGCGGCGAAGGGGTTAAAACCCTAAGCGTTCCCGAGAGGGCGACTATCACGAACATGGGCGCAGAGCTTGGTGCGACGACTTCAATTTTTCCGTCTGACGAAATTACAAGGCAGTTTCTCAAGGCGCAGGGCAGGGAAGATGCTTATTCGCCTGTTTTTGCCGACGACGATGCGGTTTATGACAAGGTCGTCGAGATTAATTTAAGCAAGCTAGAGCCTATGGCGGCTTGCCCGCACAGCCCCGACAACGTTAAATCCGTGGGCGAAATTGGACCGATTAAGGTTGATCAGGTCTGTATCGGCTCTTGCACAAACTCGTCATTTCAGGATTTGCTTAAGGTTGCGCATATTCTCAAGGGCAAAACTGTTCACCCTGACGTGAGCCTGACGGTTACTCCGGGGTCGAAACAGGTTTACAATATGATGGCGAAAAGCGGGGCGCTGTCCGACATAATAGACGCCGGCGCACGCATCCTTGAAAGCGCCTGCGGTCCTTGCATCGGTATGGGTCAAGCTCCGAATTCGGGCGCGATTTCTCTCCGTACGTTTAACAGAAACTTCCTTGGCAGAAGCGGAACACGTGACGCACAGGTTTACCTTGTTTCCCCTGAAACAGCCGCTGTTTCGGGAATAACGGGTGTTCTCACAGACCCTCGCATTATCGGGGATATGCCCGAATACATCATGCCCGAAAAATTTGAAATCAACGACAATATGGTGACTCCTCCCGCCGCACCTGAAAATGCCGCCGAGGTTGAGATTATCCGCGGGCCGAACATTAAGCCTTTTCCCGTAAATAAGCCGCTTGACGACACGGTTACGGCTAACCTTACGCTTAAGGTTGAGGACAATATCACGACCGACCATATAATGCCTGCGGGAGCAAAAATTCTCCCGCTGCGCTCGAATATTCCCGCTATTTCGGAGTATTGCTTCACGGTTTGCGACACGACTTTCCCAGAGCGTGCGAAAAAAGCGGGTTCGAGCATTGTCGTCGGCGGAACAAACTATGGACAGGGCTCAAGCCGAGAGCATGCCGCCCTTGCGCCGCTTTACCTCGGGGTTAAGGCGGTTATTGCAAAATCATTTGCAAGAATCCATCGCCAGAACCTAATTAATAACGGCATTATCCCGCTTGTTTTCAAGAATGAGGCGGATTATGACAGGCTTAATCAGGACGACACGCTTGAGCTTCCGAATATTCGTGAGGCGATTAAAAATAACGGCAAAATCATTGTTAAAGACCTTACACAGGGCTTTGAATTCGAGGCGGAATGCGAGCTTTCAGAGCGTGGCAGGGGAATGCTGCTTTCGGGAGGGCTGTTAAACTTTACAAAAGAACGAGGCTGATATGGACAAGTCAGACGACAAACACGGCTTTTTATCTGGAACGGCGCTTAAATATATCGCCATTTTCGCCATGCTTATCGACCACATTGCGTGGGCGTTTTTGCCCTTAGAATCGCCTTTGGCGCAGATAATGCATACCATCGGGCGGCTTACTGCGCCGATTATGTGCTTTATGCTTGCCGAGGGCTTTCACCACACGAGAAACCTTAAAAAATACCTCTTACGAATGGGTATTTTCGCTGTAATTTCCGCATTTGCCTTTACCTTTTTTGAAAAGGGTGAGTTTTTCCCGCTTGCTAATATGGGGATTATTTACACGCTGTTTTTGGGGCTTTTGGCGCTTGCAGTCTGGAACAGCAAGCTTCATGTCGCTGTCAGATATTTGCTGATAATTGCGCTGTGCGGGTTGAGCTTAGTCGGTGATTGGCCGGTTTTCGGCATACTTTTCGTGCTTGCTTTTGGAATTAATTATGGTAATTTTAAGAAGCAGTCGCTGATGTTTTCGATTATTGCAATTTTTATGTCAACCATAATGGTCGCCGGAACAAAACCATGGTACATTGCGGCTTTCAACTTTGCCGTCCTGCTTGCGATACCGCTTTTGCGGCTGTACAACGGCGAGAAAGGGCGCGGCGGGAAGTTCAACAAGTGGGTATTTTACGTGTTCTACCCGCTTCATCTTGTTATTTTGGGAATAATTAAATTCTATATATTATAGGAGGACTTATGGCGGATAAAATTAAAATGCAAACCCCGCTCGTCGAGATGGACGGCGATGAGATGACCAGAATAATCTGGAAAATGATTAAGGACATTCTGCTCAACCCCTACATCGAGCTTAACACCGAATACTATGATCTGGGGCTTGAATACCGAAACGAAACCAACGACAAGGTTACGTTCGACAGCGCCGAGGCGACGAAAAAATATGGAGTCGCCGTTAAATGCGCAACGATTACGCCGAATGCCGACCGTGTCAAGGAATATAATCTCAAGGAAATGTGGAAGTCGCCGAACGGCACAATCCGCGCCATTCTGGACGGAACTGTTTTC
>CAZYRV010000067.1:4046-4322 GCA_964649485.1 uncultured Oscillospiraceae bacterium
GGGGATAACACCGTTTATTCCGACATGGAAAAAGCCGATCACAATCGCCCGTCACGCTTACGGCGATATTTATAAGAACACCGAGCTTAAAGTTGCCGACGGAAGCCGTGCGGAGCTTGTCGTAACCGACAAAAACGGTGAGGAAACACGTGCGCTTATTCACGATTTCAAGGGTACTGACGGACTAATCCAAGGCGTTCACAACACGAAAAAAAGCATTTCAAGCTTTGCACGTGCTTGCTTTAACTTTGCGCTTGACCAAAAGCAGGATATTTG
>CAZYRV010000067.1:4332-10372 GCA_964649485.1 uncultured Oscillospiraceae bacterium
GAAGGAGATCGTCGCGGACTTCGCCGGTCCGGGCGTGCTGCAGGGCATGCACAACACGGACGAGTCCATCCTCTCCTTTGCAAGATCCTGCTTCCGCTACGCCCTGGACGTGGGGCAGGACCTGTGGTTTGCCACCAAGGACACCATTTCCAAGCAATACGACCATACATTTAAAGACATATTTGCTGAAATTTATGAAGCTGAATACGACGAAAAATTCAAGGCGGCGGGAATCGAATATTTCTACACGCTGATTGACGATGCTGTCGCACGTGTAATCCGTTCGGACGGCGGCTATATCTGGGCGTGCAAAAACTATGACGGCGACGTAATGAGCGACATGGTCGCAACCGCCTTCGGAAGCCTTGCGATGATGACAAGCGTGCTTGTTTCGCCCGATGGAATTTTCGAATATGAGGCGGCGCACGGAACCGTCCAGCGCCACTATTATAAGCATCTCAAGGGCGAAAAAACCTCGACAAACAGCGTTGCGACACTGTTTGCGTGGACGGGCGCTCTGCGCAAGAGGGGAGAGCTTGACGGCAACGCAGAGCTTTCAGCCTTTGCGGACAAGCTTGAAAAGGCGACACTTCAGACGATTGAGGAGGGCGTTATGACAGGCGATTTGTACAGCCTTTCAACCCTCGAAAACAAGCGCTCTGTCGATACGGAAGCCTTCCTTGTTGCGGTAAACGAGAGGCTTGTAAAGCTTTTGTAGTTTAACTTGCAGGAAAAATTTGAAAGGAGAGCCGATTTGTCTAAGGGTCATATATCAAACTCGGTTATAAGGCGCTTGCCACGCTATTACCGTTTTTTGGGGGAGCTTTTAAGCGAGAATACAACAAAAATTTCCTCACGTGAGCTTTCGGAGAGAATGCACCTGACAGCTTCGCAGATTCGTCAGGATTTAAACTGCTTTGGTGGCTTCGGACAGCAGGGCTATGGCTATAACGTGGCGGAGCTTCGTCACGAAATCGCCCGTATAATCGGCGTTGATAAGCAGCTTAAGACGATTTTAATCGGTGCGGGAAATCTTGGGCGTGCAGTTGCGATGCACTTGAATTTTGAGAAAAACGGCTGTAAGCTTGTGGGGATTTTTGACGTTAATCTTGCGATTGAGGGGCTTGAAATAAACGGTCTGCCGGTTCGTCACAACAGCACAATTGCTGAATTCTGCCGAAAGGAAAAGCCTGAAATCGCAATTTTGTGCATACCAAGGGAAAGCGCAAAAGACGTTGCCGACAAGCTTATGTCTTATGGAATTTCTTCTTTCTGGAATTTTTCCCACTATGATTTAAATCTCTATTATGAAAATATCGTTGTTGAAAACGTTCACCTCGGCGATAGTCTGCTTACTCTGGCATACAGGGTGAATAATCCCGAGGAAAACGCTTAATATTGCTTTAACAAAAAAGCCTTACAGCCGCATTCAGCTGTAAGGCTTTGATATTTTGTCTTTATCCGACCATGACGTTATCCTCAGGATAGCGAACAATGGTATTTTTGCGGGAAAGCCTGCTTGTGATAACCATTACGAGTGAAATCGGACCGAGCCTGCCGACGAACATACAGAATATAACAATAAGCTTGCCTGCGGAGGAAAGATAAGGGGTGATTCCCGAGGTGATGCCGACTGTTCCTAAGGCTGATGAAATCTCATAAATAATGTCGGAAAAGCTGTGTGTAAAGCCGGAGGCAAATTCAGTTGCTGAAAGAAGCATCGACGTGGCAAAGGCAAACATGAGCATTGCCGTAATGACGGCGACGGCTTTTTTAAGAATGTTTACGGGGATTGTTTTGTGAAAAACAACGATTTCGTTGCTTCCCTTAAGCATTGACCAGCCCGCAGCGATTATCACGGCAAACGTCGTCGTTTTCATGCCGCCCGCCGTGCCTCCCGGAGAGCCGCCAATCAGGGCAAGCATGGAGGAAAAAAGCTTTGATGCTTCTGTCAGGCTGTACTGATCGATTGTAATGAATCCGGCTGTTCTAAGCGTGACAGATTGAAAAAGCGAAGCAAGAATTTTTTCGTGCCAGCTTAAATTGCCGAGGGTTTCGGGGTTGTCGTGCTCGAGAATCAGGAAGATTGCTGTTCCGAAAATAAGTAAAAAGCCCGTGGTAATCAAAACAAGCTTTGTGTGAAGATTAAGCTTGACTTTAGACACGGCGGTTTTTGAAAAATGAGCTTTAGCTTTAAGCCATATATTTCTCCAGACCGCAAAGCCCAAGCCGCCCGAAAAAATCAAAAGCATAATCACAATATTCAGGTAATAATTTCCACGGAAATTTATAAAACTATTATCCCCCAGAATGTCAAAGCCGGCATTGCAGAAGGCGGAAACAGAGTGAAAAATTCCGTAAAAAACGGCTGTTCCAAAAGGAAAACCCTTTGCGAGGAAGAAGAAAAAAAGCAGAATTGCGCCCGTTCCCTCAACGATGAGAGTCACGGCAAGAACGGTTTTGATAAGGCGGACAGTGCCTGTTGTTTCGGCGGTGTTAAACGACGCCTGAATTGCCAGTCTATCCTTGATTGTGACTTTTTTTCCTATGGAAACCGCAAACCAAAGCACAAATGTCACTAAGCCAAGCCCGCCGATTTGAATAAGTATGAGAATAACAATTTTGCCGAAAAGCGACCAGGTCGCCGCCGTGTTAAGCGTGACAAGCCCCGTCACGCATATCGCAGAGGTCGAGGTGAAAAGCGCATCGAGATAGCCTATGCTGACGCCGTTTGCGCTTGCCTGAGGAAGGTGCAGAAGCAGACTTCCAAGCAATATTAATGCTAGAAAGCTTAGTATTATAAGCTGGGTTGGGCTTGTTTTTTTGATTCTGATTGCTATTTTTTTAAGCGGATTCGGCGATATTTTTTCGTTTTGCATATTTCCCTCAAAAATGTCTTTTAGAATAGTATATAACGAAAGCGGCATTTTGTCAAATTGAATTACAGGCTTGTTTAACCCTTTGTATTTATTGCACAAGTTGATTTCATGTTTTTTGTGCAATAGATAGAAATTCATTATTATAAACAAAAAATAAGCTTTTTCACTTCAAAATTCATTAATGTTGTAAAAATTTTCTTTGAAAACACTAGCATTATTGATTTGAATGTGCTATAATAAATTTACATGTAAATGCATTCACAAAAGGACAGATATAGAAAGGACTTAAAAATGGCAAAGGATATTAATTTGCAGGATGTTTTTTTAAATCAGGCACGCAAGGAAAAGCTTCCCGTTACTATTTATATAACTAACGGCTTCCAATTTAAAGGAATAGTTAAGGGTTTTGACAATTACACGGTTATTTTAGACACGGACGGCAGGCAGAATCTCATTTACAAGCACGCAATCTCAACGATTACACCGCTTAAGCCGATTTCGATTTTGGACGCTTTCGAAAAAACCGATGAAAATTCAGACGGATAATACATGAATGCCAGAACTACACGTATAATTTGGGCTGTGCTTTCGCTTTTTATTGTTGTAATGGTTATAAGCCAGATTGTGATTAAAAGCGGAAGCGGCTATAAAACAACAGTCGCCATTCCGTACAGAACAACTAAATCCCTTGTTTTCACAGGCGTTTTTATCCGAAACGAGGAGGTTATTCCGTACAGCGGGGGCGGCGTAATAAGTTATGTTTATCAAGACGGCTCTCGCATTGCGAAAAATTCGGTCATTGCCCGTTCGTACAAAAGCGAGGCTGATTTGCTTGCCCGCCTTGAAATAGACAGCCTTACGGCGAAAAAGGAAAGTCTTGAAAATGCCCAGCTTCTTGTCGGCACGGACAATTCCCAGCTCGAAACGTTTAACAAGCAGGCTGCGGAAAAGCACGCACAGCTCGTTGAAAGCGTTCTTGACGGCGATTATGACGAGGCACGAAGCATCGGCGATTCTTTCTATAACGTGCTTTGCAAAAAGCAGATTATCAAAGGCGACGTCACTGATTATTCCGCTGAAATAAGCGATATCGAGAAGCAAATATCTATGCTTGAGGCAAAAATTTCTTCACCGCCGACGGATATTACGGCGGGAATACCGGGCTATTTCGTAAGCGAGGTTGACGGCTATGAGGGAAAGCTTTCCGCCGATACAATCACTGCCGAGCAGGTCGAGCAGATTGTCGCACAGCCTATGCTTGCTTCGGGGAAAAATCTCGGGAAAGTCATTGACGGCTATACATGGGAGCTTGCGGGAATACTCGAAACAGCACCGACCTTTGATATTTTTGAAGGCTCTGACGTGACGCTTCTTGTCGGCGCCGAGGGAAGTCCTGTGGCGGCGGTTGTTTCCAGAGTGGAAAAGCTTGACGACGGGCGCAGCTTGTTTGTTTTTTCAAGCGATATTTTAAACGAGCGCCTTGCATCGGGCAGAACCGCCCAGCTTAAGCTTTTTATGGGCGATTACAGCGGAATCCGCATAGAACGCTCTGCCCTGCGCTTTAACGCCGATGGCGAGCAGGGGGTTTTTGTCAAAAAAGGAACGCAGATTTTCTTCCGTAAGGTTGACATTCTTTATTGGGAGGACGATTATGTTGTTGCGGACAATTCCGGCAAGGACGGATATGTCGCACTTTATGATACATTTGTTACGGAGGGGAAGGATTTGTATGACGGAAAGGTTATCGACTGAAACGGGCTTTGATGAAATAAAGGAAAACTACCTTTCCATTATGAAAAGAATAGAGAGGGCAAAGGAAAAGGCGGGAAGAAGCGACGAGGTCAGGCTTATGGCTGTCACGAAAACTATTCCCGAGGACAAAATAAACTATGCCATTTCGCTTGGGATTGATCTCGTCGGCGAAAATAAGGTTCAAGAGCTTCTCTCAAAGGAATATTCAATGGCGGCAGAGCTTCATTTGATTGGCTCGCTTCAGACAAATAAGGTGAAATATATTGTTGAGAAGGTGAGCTGTATAGAGTCGGTTGACAGCCTCAGGCTTGCTTCGGAAATAAGCAAGCGGTCGGCGAAAATCGGCAAAACCATGGATATTCTCATCGAAATTAATATCGGCGGCGAGGAAAGCAAGTCTGGAATCGCACCGAAAGACCTTGATGATTTTATGGAAAAGGCGCTTGAATTGCCGAATATAAGGCTGCGAGGACTTATGTGCGTTCCGCCGATTGGCTGTGGAGATGAAATTTTTTCGGAAATGCAGAAAATATATATTGACAAACGAGATAAAAAAGGCGATAATATAAAAGAGTACAATTATAAATGGGATACCCTGTCAATGGGAATGACCCAAGATTTCGAAACAGCAATACTTTACGGTTCTAACATAGTGCGCATAGGAAGCGCTCTATTTGGATACAGAAACTACAACAACGGAGGAAATTGAAATGAACTGGATGTCAAAGCTTAAGGGCATGGTTGTCGGCGACGAAATGGACGAGGAATACGAGGGACAGGAATACTATGCCGAAGAGCAGGAGGAAGAGCCTTCTCACAAGCTGAAAAACCGCGTATCCAGAAGTAACATCAGGGACACAGCACATATTTCGGGCGATTTTAACATCATCGTTTCTAAGCCAGAAAAGTTTGAAGACGTAGCTGAAATCGTAAATCTCCTCAAGGATAATGATTCTGTCGTTGTAAATCTCGAAAATACCAACAAGGAAGTTGCGGGCAGAATTGTTGACTTTCTTGCGGGCGCCGCATACTTTGGCGAAGGAAATATCAAGAAAATTGCTAATTTCACTTATATCGTTACGCCGAACCGTGTTTCTGTGGACGGAATGGCAGGCAATCATCTTGATGCGGCAGTCACATTTTGATTTGATTTAGGCGGCATGTACATAATTAAAGCGGCCATAAACGGCACGCTGATTATTTGTTATGCGCAAACTGCCTTATATAAACTCTTATTCGCAGGATTTAGAGGCTGAAAGCGTTTGCTTGGCGGCTTTTTTCCTGTTTTAAACGTGAAAATTTCGGACGGAAACGACTGTTTCTGAATTGTTAGGGCTTCGCCGCACAAAGATGACGGTACGATTGCGCAGGGATTTTCAGACGATTTTTAGGAAAAATCCGCAGAAATA
>CAZYRV010000068.1:0-3343 GCA_964649485.1 uncultured Oscillospiraceae bacterium
AAAGAACAAGCAAGCGTGCCGTCAAGGAAGTTTCTGGTCTTTGTGCGGTGATGCCTTAAATCAGTTTTATAGCTTTAGCCGGTATATTTACCATAAGGAATGTATATCTTGTTTTTTACATTTTCAGAAATATTATAAGAAGATGTATCGTCAAGAAGAGCCTTGCCTGAGTTTATGTTCTGTGTTAAGAACGCTATGCACGAAGCCATTCCGGAAGCATCCTGTTTTATTGTACCCGTCATTTTTCCGTCTGCAATAAGTCCCTTTGCCGCATCGGTTGCATCGACACCGAATACCGGAATCGTTACACAATCTGCTGTTCCAACATTATATCCCTTGTCATTTAACGCTGAAATAGCGCCCTCAGCCATACCGTCATTGTTACAGATAATAAGCTCGATCATATTTCCATTTTCCTCATTATATTGCGAAAGGTTTGTAATCATATAGTTGTTTGCGGCGGCCGCACTCCAGTTTCCGTCCTGATCGACCTGAAACTTATCAGCATTGGAAGCATCGAAAAATTCAAGCTCGGGTTTTCCGACTTCTGTGAGTGCCTTGTTCGCATCCTCAACAGAATATTGTGTACGATAAATCGCCTCAACATTTCCAAGCTGACCCATGAACATTGCGTAAGAAATTTTTCCGTCCTTGTTTAAATCGACCTTGTCATAATTTTTGAGAAGATAATCTCCGATAAGCTCGCCCTGCATATGTCCGGCCTCAGGAGCATCTGTTCCGACAAAAGCGCATTTATCATAGCTTCCGAGAACCTTTCCTTCGTCCGCATCTCCCTCAACCGCACGGTTAAAGAATATGACCGGAATATCTGCGGCAGATGCCTTGTCCACAATCGCCTGAGAAGCATCAATAGAGCCTGATGTGACAATGTTCACCACAAGAAGGTTTGCGCCTGTGCTTATTGCTGTGTCAATCTGTTCGTTCTGTGTCGTCTGGTTATTGTTGCTGTCATAATTCTGATATTTTATGCCCATGTCTGTAAGTGCCTTGTCAAGCTCTGTCCTTACCGATGAAATGTACGTGTCGGAATAAGTATAGTAGAATACGGCGACGTTCGCCTCTCCCTTTTTTTCATCAACGTCCTTTTTGATTTCATCAGTGATATTGTTACTCTCATTTTTGGAATTGCTATCGGGTTTTGAGCTTTCGTTTCCGTCGCAGCCGGAAAAAGCCGTAATAGTAAGAAGCGCCGATGTAAACAATGCAATAATCTTTTTCATAATTATTTCCCCCTTAAGATTTTTCAGAAGTTTTTCTTCTGAGCTTAATACTGAATCCCGATTATAAATGCTCCAAAAAATCGAATAAATGCTTGGATTTATGGGTCAGTGAAAATTTTTGGGTAAGCATTTCTATTAGGGATTAGTATAAGTATAGCATTGTTTTATACCGTTTCCCATAGGATATTTTAATTGCGACTTTTGAATTTTTATCTAATTTAAATAAAATAATTATACAGATATATATGAATATATAAAATTAACCGAAAAATGTACGAAATTTTACTTTTGATAAAACCTCATACATTTTTCGGTGCTTGACGAACTATTAAACATTATTTTATAAATCATTAATATCTTTTATTATATTATTCAAACGGAAACAAAACTCTTTGAATTTCTTTATCAAACATATTTTCGCGTGTGACAAGCGTAAGAGTTGTATCAATCTCTTTTGATTCTATTGGAATTTTATTTATAAGTCTATAAGCATATTCAACACCAAGGTACCCCATTGCATAAGGATCCTGAACAATAAGCGCATCAACTTCTCCGGTTTCCATCATTCCAACACAAACGGGATTACTGTCAAAGGCGACGACCGTTGTTTTTCCGCCCAAGTCCATACTGTTTATCACATAAGAAACTCCGAGGCTTGTCCACTCGTTAAAGGTTGCGACGACATTTATTTCAGGGTGAGCTTTAAGCATCGCCTCAGTATCCGCCTTTGCATCCTCAATCGTGGAAATAACATTTATGCTTTCGATTATGCTGACTCTGGAATCATCAAAAACCGCATCTGTAAACCCCTTTTCACGCTGTTGACCATTTGCGGAATTTTTATCAAAGTTTACAATGCCGACGTTTATATCGCCTTCTTGAAGCGAAAGCACAGCCTTGCCTGCCATTGTCCCCGCAAGATAGTTATCGGTGCTTATTCGGCAGCTTATATAATCACTGTTTACATCGCTGTCGATTACGACGATTTTTATACCTTTTTTGGCGGCGTAATCAATCGCTTCTTTATTGGCATTATAATCAACAGCTGAAAAAACAATCACCGCCGCGCCATTCTCAACCGCTTCATAAATAAGCTCGTTCTGGCCCTCATAGTTTTCCTCGCTCTCAGGTCCTTCAAAGCTTATTGTAAGATTATATTCCGTTCCTGCGGCAGAAGCTCCGGCGCTTACTGATTTCCAAAAAGCTGAGGTCGTCGATTTTGCAATAACCGCAACATAAGGCTTTTTTATTTCATTTGAGTTTACTTTTCCGTCAGTGAGAAACCCCGCCGTGTATATCACTCCTATGGCAATGATTGCGATTGAAACCATGGAAAAGCATATAGCCGCAAGCGTTTTAATATTATTTTTCATATTTTCCCCCCTTTTCTACTGCGGGGATTTTTATTTCAACTCTGGTTCCTTCATCAAGTACGCTTGTGATTTTCAAACCGTATTTTTCGCCGAAATAAATTCTAATTCTGTCATGAACATTTTTTATGCCAATGCCTGTTTTGCTTGTCGTTTCACTGTTGATAATTTCTTTGCACATATTTTCTGTCATTCCGATACCATTATCCTCAACAGTAAAAACTATGTCAATATCAACAAATCTGACTGATATTCTGATTTCTCCTTCGTCTGCCATATCAAGCCCATGAACAATACAGTTTTCAATGATAGGCTGGAGGGTGATTTTGTTGCAATAATAGTTAAGGCATTCCGGCTTGGCATCAATCGAATAATTGAAGCGGTTTTTATATCTGAATTTTTGAATCTTCAAATAGCTTTCCGCATGAGCAAGCTCTTTTTCAATCGGGATAAGCTCATAGCCTTTGCTTATGCTTATTCTGAATAATCTTGCAAGCGAATTTGTCATTTCAACAGCATCTTTATTTCTCCCTGCCTCGCACATCCATGCGATAGAATCAAGCGTATTATAAAGAAAATGCGGATTTATCTGCGCTTGAAGCGCATTAAGCTCTGTTTTTCTAATCGATATTTCTTCATCTCTTACTTTCTCCATAAGCTTTTGAATTTGGACAACCATATGCCCGAATGAATTAGAAAGCGCAGTAATCTCACGAGTTCCGTCAACCTTAC
>CAZYRV010000068.1:3353-5888 GCA_964649485.1 uncultured Oscillospiraceae bacterium
AAAGGAAAAGTCCTCGGCATTCTTTTCAAAATCGCCCATCGCATCGGCAAGCTTATTTGCCGGCTTTGTGAATATTCTGGAAAAAAGAAGCCCGATAAAAAGGGAAGCAACCAAAACCGCAAGTAGTATCACGGATAGAATATGAAGAATTTCACTTACCTTACTGTTTATTACCTCATCGGTATAGCTTACGCTTACAATCCGCCAATCAACATTCTCCAAACCTTGAATTGTATAAATTACATTTTCCTTTATGTACGAGCCGTCCGGAATCTCAACAAGTTCTTTACTTTTTTCGGCTTTAAGACCCGAATTTATAAGCTGTTGCTGTGGGTGATAGATGATCTCACCATTTTTATCCATAATATAGCAATAACCGTGCTGCCCAATGCCGACTTGATCTAGATATTTTGCTATGTTCGAAAACTGAATATCCATAGCAAGCAAAACCCCTGTTTTATATTCATCATTTATAGGCATTGAAATTGTTACGACCCATGGATAAGAGTTTTCAAAAAGAGATACGACGTGGGGGCTTGAGATTTTCATACCGCCTGATGCCATGTCGGGGAAATATGAAAGATTTGTGCTTATTTTTTCCTTGACTTTATAATATTTCGAGCTGCACAGAACCATGTTCCCATCGCCGTTATATATGGATATATCTGCAATATCTGTACGTGTTTCTAAAATTTCATTGAAATAATCGCTTATGCTTTTGTTATCCGCTTTTATTTTCTTCCGAACAATATTCATCATTTCGCTCATATCAAGAGTATAGCTGCTCACGGTATTTTTTACCTGAACAACAGCCTGTTCACTGCTCGTAACAGCGCTTTGTTCCATAGAGCGACGATACATTTGAATAAAAACTGCCAGTACAATAGAAAGCGAGATAAGCACAATAACCGTTACTGCAAGCGTCATAATTATAGAAAGATATGGTCTTTTCAGATGCTTATTCATTTTCAAATTGCCTCCTATACGCATTCGGAGAAACACCAAAACACTTTTTAAAACAATAGCTGAAATAGTGCTGGTCATTATAACCGCATTTTTCGGCGACTTCGCGAATCTTTATCGATGTACAGCATAAAAGCTCTGCCGCGGCTTCCGTTCGCTTTTTTGTAAGTAAATCGATAAATGTGCTTCCAGTTGATTTTTTTATAAGTGCGCTCAGATAATTCGGACTTACTGAAATTTCCTCACTTATGGAAACAAGCGAAATATCCGGCTCGCCATATCTTGATTCAATAATTTCAATTGCATTATCGCAAATAATCTCACTGCTTTTTCGTTTTTGCTTTGCAACAATATCCTTTGCGGACATAAAAAACTTAAGATATTGTTGCCATGCTTCATCTGAATTATCAAAACGGATTTTTTCTTCAAGCGGCGAACAGCGTTGGAGCTCGTGAACTGTTTCGCCTCCGGAAACAGCATAAACAATTCTAAAAACCGCCGAAACAAGCTGAATCATAAGAAAGCCCATTGTTCCCGAGGAAATATGCGATGTTTTGAGGTCATTTAAAAGCTCGGAAAACCACTTGGAAAGCTCTTCCTTGCTTCCTCCTCTTATCAGGGATTCTATATTTAAAACAGCAGCTTGAACCTTTTCCTGATCAAAGGTTTCCGCCCGCTCAACATCGGTTATGAAATGATGTATTCCTTCGTTTCCGCCGGAATAGCTTATAGTGTTAACCGCCTCGCCATATGCTTCATGGCAGGCGGAAAGGCGGCTTATTGTGCGGCTTAACCCTACAAGACAATTCAGCCCCATAATTCGTTTTACACTTTGTATGAGGTCTTCTACAATAACATGGAGATATTTGTTAAACCTTTGCTGTGTTGCAGTCAGAAGCGAAACAATCCTTCCGTTTGAATAAAAGCTTGCATGCTTTATATATTTTCTAAGTATTATATCAACCGCACCGACTGTCCCGACAGAAGTAAGGTTTTCCCCGTTTTCGTCAGTTATTTTGACAGCCATAACACAAAATCGGTGATAATCACCCGGTTCCTTTAAAATGCCGCAGGCGATTGCATTTTCTTCGAGTGTTTTATTATATTTGTCGTTTTGGCTTTCATAAAATTCGTCAAGCAAAAGCGACATAAGAAAGCTCTGAAGCTCGGGGTGCTTTTGTTTTGGCGAGGCAAAAAGCCTGAATCTCTCATCGATTTTATCTTTTATTTTAATAAGCTCGTCGGTCATTTCTGCAGATGAAACCGGCTTCAGTATATAGCTTATAATGTTATATTCAATTGCCTGAACCGCATATGAAAAATCATCATAACCGCTTAAAAAAGCAATATGCATATTTGGCCTTATTTCACGGACCTGCCTTGCAAGCTCTATTCCGCTTATAAACGGCATATGAATATCCGTCAGAAGCAAGTCAGGTTCGAGCTTTTCTACAAGCTCCAGTGCTTCCGCTCCGTTTTCAGCCTCGCCAATAACCTTGAATCCAGCCTTTTCCCAATCCACAAAACGAACAAGCGCTTTCCTGAGTTCTTCTTCATCATCGGCAACTATTA
>CAZYRV010000068.1:5898-10302 GCA_964649485.1 uncultured Oscillospiraceae bacterium
GATATTTAATTATAGCATGCAAAATTATCAATATCAATGCGAAAAATTACGATGTGTTTTAGAATTTATAAGTTTTGCTATTGATGAAGTAAAATATTCATTGTTATAAAAAGAGCTCCGAGCCGCCAAAACAGGGCGGTTCGGAGTCCTTTGCAAAAATTAATAGCTTAGGGCATCACCGCATAAAGACCAGAAATTTCCTTGGCAGTGCGCTTACTTGTGATTTTCGCCGATTTTGGCGTCAAAATTCCTCGAAATACGCAAGTATTTCTGCGGATTTTTCCTAAAAATCATCTGAAAATCCCTGCGCAAATCACACCGCCATCTTTGTGCGGTGAAGCCTTAGATAAAATTTTATGTACGACGGGTCGCCTGTAAAATTGAATAGCTTATGACGGGTGCGGTAATTCCCAAAGCTTCAGAAGCAAAAACAGAAGCATAATAAAGATAATAATTATCAAGCATTTCAGTAAACACAGAGTCTAAAATTTCTGCTCTAAATATAGAATAAACTGTGTTTTTCAGGTATTCATGCCGCTGTCATTTTGCTTTGAAGCGCCGCAAGGGGGAAGCTTTGTCGCTGTGGATTGTTATTCCTTCATGGACTAAAACGTTGTATTTAGTCGCTGTCGCTTTTGGAATGGGGTATACGTTAGATGCGAAAATTTCTCCGGTGGGGTCGAATATGTCAATTGAATGGTCTTTCAAAATCTGTTCGTCAGTTATTAAAAAATAGTTATAGTCAATGTTGTCGCTGCCTATGCCGGTTGGGTCGTCGAAGGTTACGTCAATGTGATACCAGTCGCCGTCAAGCTTAATCATGTTCCACATATGCCCATCATTTTCCACAGAACCGCAAACCAAAATCACATCATAGCCAAGCTTTTGCATAACATACTGAAACGTACGTGAATAGCCCTCGCAAAGGGAATATCCTCCCACAAGCGAACCATAAGGAGTTCGAACCTGCCCGTTGGTTGTGCTGTACTGCGTTTGTAAAATTATCTGATCATGGACAGCTTTTACAGTTTCATAATGCCCGGCGTCTTTTGGGACTTTTGCAATAATTGCCTTAGCCGCTTTCTCAATTGCGGCAAGCTCTGTCGGATATTTTTCGGAAGATGAAAAGTATGTAATATCCTCGATTGAAGTTACGACGTTGTCACTGCTCCAGTATGAAAACCCACCTTCCGTCAGCGGTATCGTTTCGAACTGAGTGGAATATTTTGCTGATTGAAGTCTCTAAAACATATAAATCGGACAAGTTAATTTCTGTTTTAAAGCTGAGAATGCTTTCATAAATCCTTTGATAGGCCTTGCGTTCGTTTGCATCAAGCTGTGAATAACCGTATTTTTCCTTATAGCTTCTTTCTGTGCTGAATTTGTAAGTTCTTGTTGAAATCTTGCTCGAAGCGTGCCCATCAACGTAAGCGATTGCTTTAAGAACTGTATAATCGCTTAAGCCAACCGGCGAATAGTACTTGCTGGATTTTTTTGTAGGAGTAGTACCGTCCGTGGTATAATAAATTTGTGCGTTTGCATCTGCCGAGGTTATTATCACCTTAAGAGGCGGCTCGTAAGTGCCGCTTTCGGCGTTGAATTGTGGTGAGTCTGCCCTTATGTAAAACGTTCGCTTGACAATTTTGCTCATTTTGCCATTTTTAAATGCGGCAATGCGAACTGTTGTGTTTTTGTTGATTTTTATTCCTGACTTGTAAAGCTTTGATTTAGAAGTTGGCTTTGTTCCGTCCATGGTATAGCGGATTTTCTCGCCGTTTGCCGCCGTTGCGGTTAATGTAAACGCTGTGGAATAAGTGCCGGATTCATGCGAAAGCGTCGGCATGGAAGGCTTTTTTGCCGTTGCGGCAGAAGCTGTTATGCTGAGAGAAGGGAAAGCGGCAGAGGGGATTATTGGCAGAGCAAAAGATATCGCAATAACCAGCGAAAGAGCAGCAAGCAATTTTTTCATTGTCGTTCTCCAATATAATAATTAGATTGTGAGTTTGTTATGAGTGATTATTAAATCTGTTAATGATATTATAACAGTTTCTGCGAAAAAAGCAAAAGAATTGTTGGAATTTTTCAGGGTTTCAATGATATTCAGCGAAAAGCACTTGGGGTTTGAGGTTTTTAAGCAAATATAAAGACGGTTCTGTCCTGCTTGCTTAAACGGCTCTGCATCGCAACAGGTGAATTATTCTTAAAGCCTCGGAGGCAAAAGCTTCCGAGGCTTTAAAATAGTGAGGAGGAGTTTTTATTCTTTGACCGAGCCTGAAACAAGTCCATTGTAGATATGCTTTTGAAGAAATAGGAAAATAATAAGCATAGGGAGAATACAAATTACTATTCCCGCAAAAATTATTTCCCACTTTGCGCCGTAAGGCCCGATAAAGCGATAAAGCGCGGTTGAAATGACGTTGTTGTCCTGCATATAGAGGTTTGCAGTATAGAAGTCGTTGTAGATGCCGACAAATTTTATAATGAGCACAGTGGCGATTGCCGGCCGCAGAAGCGGCAGGATTATGCTGAAATAAATTCTTGGATAAGAAGCTCCGTCAACAATTGCGCTTTCGTCGATTGAAACAGGAATGTTTCGCAGAAATTGCATAAAAATATAAATTGCTATTATGTCAGTTCCTATGTATAGAATAATCGGTGCGAAAATTGTGTTGTAAAGCCCCATTTTGTTTATTATCTGAAAAACCGTGACCTGCATCGAAACGTTCGGCAAAAGCATTGCAAGCATGAAAAGCGTTTTTACAAACCGTGTGAATAAGGTGTTAAAGCGCTGGATTACAAATGCAGTCATTGTGCCGGTTATGATTGTACCAAAGCAAGAAATCACGATAATAACTGCGGTGTTCCAAAGTCCTTCAAGAACCTTTCCGTCTATGAATGCGATTTTATAGTTCTCGAGGTAAAGCTTTTTTGGAAGCTCGAAAATTCCTGTTGTGATAAATTCTCGATTTTCCTTAAATGAGCCT
Source organism: uncultured Oscillospiraceae bacterium (assembly GCA_964649485.1). GTDB lineage: Bacteria > Bacillota > Clostridia > Oscillospirales > Ruminococcaceae > JAAYSD01. Next base: position 8,883 of record CAZYRV010000068.1, read on the forward strand.
ATGAAAATAACTACGAGAGGCCCGATTACTACAAAGCAGGCGACGATAAGGACGAGGTATTTAAGAAAGTTGAAAAAAAATTCACTTATAGATATTTTGCGTTTCATTTTTTTATGCCTTTGTGTCATTTTTTGCAAGCATCCTTCTCCGACGTGGAAGTTTTTCGTCGTCCTCACGGAAAATCAACTTTTGAATAATCGTTATTATTATAATTATTATAAGCAAAACGACTGCAAGTGCCGAGGCAAGCCCGATTTTTTTGTATACAAAGGCGGTTTCGATAGTTTTAATAACAAAGGTTCCTGTTCCCATTTTTCCGCCCGTGATAATATATGGCATTTCGAAAACAGAAAAAGCGCCTTTGACTGACAGGATAAGCTGAAGTGCGATTATGGGCTTGATTGACGGGAAGACTATATACCTGAATTTTTGCCATGCGTTTGCGCCATCAAGGTAGGCAGCTTCGGTTATGTCGGTGTTTATCGATTGGATTGCGCCGATAAACATAACTATATCGAACCCTATATATTTCCAAACTGATGCGAAAACAAGGCAAACGTTGGCGATAACCGGATCGCTTAAAAAGCTTATCGAGCTGCCGCCGAAAAAGGTTATTATACTGTTAAGTGTTCCGTCCTGTGAGGTTACACCGTCGCCGCGTTGAAAAAAACGGCGGAATATAAGAGAAACCGCAACACCATTCATCAAAAACGGGAAGAATAGAACACCTTTGAAAAAGTTTCTGAATTTAAGCTTTGAGCAGAGTATTGACGCCAAAAGCAGAGCCAACGTCATTTGCACCACTGCGCCGCCCATATAATATAGGCTGTTTTTTAGCACAGAAAAGTAGTCGGGGTTTGTGAGAATGGTGACATAATTATTAAAGCCAACCATTTCAACATTAAGCCCGAATAAATCACGCTTTTGAAAGCTGTATTCCAGCATATTTGTAAAAGGAATAAACGTGAAAATAACCAAAAGCGCAAGCGGAATAAACAGAAAAAGAAGTGTGATGAAGATTTTTTGCCCTTTATAGGACCTAAGCCAATTGAAAAAACTATAATTACTTTTAGCCATTATTTCCTCCGGTGAAGCATGCACAAGAATCTGCCAAGGATTTTTAGAGCCTGCAGATTATCTCATAGATATAATGCCGTGCGGACATTTCTGTCCGACGGCACTATTCCGTTTTATAGAGAGGATTTATCCAAGGATTTGATCTCTTGCAGCTATCCATTTGGAGTTTACATCGTTTACGATTGCTTCAAAGCCGCTGTCGCCTTCTCCGGCAAATGCAGCCTCAGCCATTTTGATTTTAAAGTTTTCGGTGTCGCTGTTCCATGTTCCGACCTCGGAAAGAGTGTCGATTGTTCTAGTCAAGCATATTTGTAACACTGATGGATAGTGATTGAATGGATTG
>CAZYRV010000069.1:0-8852 GCA_964649485.1 uncultured Oscillospiraceae bacterium
GAGGTAGCGAGTTCGAGCCTCGTAATCCGCTCCAAAATTCGTCGTGGAAGTATTCACGGCGTTTTTTATTTTTTTAGTTATTTCGTGATAATAATGTGATTGATTTGTGAAAATCGTTTATTTAATGGGTAAAAATATGTGCAAACTTCCGAATTTTAGCGGTTATATTGACATTTACAATAAGATATGTTAATATACATATGTACATAAAAATACATATTTACGGAGGTTTCTTATGGCAGCAGCAGCTCTCGTTTGCGGCATTCTCGGTATTGTTGGCGGTTTTATTCCTGTTGTTCAGTATTTCACATTGGTTCTTTCGATTGTCGGCATTGTTCTCGGCGTCAAGGCACGTAAAGATTTAGGCGCTCAGGGTCAGCCCACAGGAATGGCTACGGCTGGTATGGTTTTAGGAATTATCGGTGTTGCTTTTGCGGTAATCGGTATTATAGCAATGGCAGCTTGTGCTTCCGCTTTTGCTTCTCTGGCAAATTATTAATAAGCTATTGAAATTTTATCAGCAGAAGTTCGCCTTCTGCTGATTTTATTTAGGTGAAAAATGTTCCCTGAAATTAATCTGTTCGGAAGAATTCTTCCGACCTACTCTCTTCTTGCCGCAACAGGCGGCGGCTGTGCGTTTTTGCTTGTTTATTACAACCGGAAAAAGCGTGAAATCGTGCCGAAAAAGCTTTATATTATGATTGCTTGGCTTGTTTTCGGTATGCTTTTGGGCGGAAACCTTCTGTATCAGCTTGTTTACATAAAAACAATTATTTATATGCTTGAAAATGCTGAACTTTTCGGCGGCTTTTTGGCTGTGATAAAGGCTTTGCTTGGCGGCTCGATTTTTTACGGCGGCTTGACGGGTGCTGTTTTGGCGGCTCTTATTTATCTGAAAGCCACGAAACAGCCTGTCGGTGAATATTTCGACCTGATTGCCCCTGCGATACCGTTATTTCATGCGTTCGGCAGAATCGGCTGTTTTATGGCGGGCTGCTGTTATGGGGTTGGGTGTGATGCAGGCTATGTTTATACAAGCTCGCCCATTGAGCTTGCAAACGGTGTCAAACGCTTTCCCGTTCAGCTTTTGGAGTCGTTTTTATGCTTTGTTATCTTTCTTGTTTTGTTCGCTTTGATGAAGAAAGGCTTTTTTCGCAGACGACTTATCTGGATTTATTTTTTAAGCTATTCTGTGGTTCGTTTTTTCACTGAGTTTTTACGAGGCGACGATTACCGAGGAATTTTTGGCATATTTTCACTTTCTCAATGGATAAGCATTGCTTATTTCACTGTTTCGCTTGTATATATTACCTATTCTGCTATTCGAAAACGGCATAAACTTTATGGTTATAATAAATGAAAATCTGTTATAATATAGTTATATTTCTGTGTAATTGCACAGAAATATTTTTTTTTAAGCTTTTTACAAAAAAACACTTGACATTAGCATAAAAAAATGTTAAATTAGTTTTAGCACTCTAAGAGAGTGAGTGCTAAAACTCGTAAGGGGGCGAGAAAATGGAAGGCAGAGCGCAAAAAATTCTTTCAGCTGTGGTTGATGAATATATCAAAACAGGCGAGCCTGTCGGCTCTAAGGCGCTTGCTGAAATGCTTGACATAAACGTTTCGTCGGCGACGATTCGAAATGAAATGTCCGCCCTTGAAAGGCTTGGTTTTCTAGAGCATCCTCACACATCAGCGGGCAGAGTTCCCACATTTAAAGGCTTTCGCACTTATATAGACAATCTTATGATAACCGACAAGCTTCCCCAAAGCGAAAGGGAAAGGCTTGACGAAACGCTGGCGCTTGACGGGGCGACCGATGAAGCGGTTGTTGAAGCGGCGTCAACGGCTCTTGCGGAAATAACCAAATGTGCCGCCGTTTTTACAAATAAAGCGCCGAATTTTTCGATTATCACTAAGGTTGAGGTTATTCCCACGGGTAAGCGGCTTTATGTTCTTATGCTGATTACTTCGGGCGGCGCTGTGAAAAACCGTGTCTGCCGTCTTGAATTTGATATCACGAACGAACAGATAAGCTTTTTCAAAAGCTTTCTCAATAAAAACCTGCAAGGCTTAAATGCCGATGAGCTTTCACCACAGATTTTTGAAAACCTTGCGGCGGCTCTTGGGAGCTATATGATGACGCTTTCGCCGCTTTTGTACGCTGTTTATGAGCTTTCGAACGAGGTTTCAAAAGGGAGCTGCGGAGTTAAGGGCGAGGGCAACCTTATTGTTTGTCCGGAGTTTTCACCGAATGAAATAGTGAGGTTTCTCGAAACGAAGAAAGAGCTTACCGCCCTTATGGATAGCGCTTTTTCGGGTATTCATGTGCTTTTCGGGCAGGAAAACAGCGATTTTGTTATCTCAAATTCAAGCCTTGTCATGGGCAGCTATAACAAAGCGGGAAAATCTGCGGGAACGCTCGGCATAATCGGGCCGATGAGGCTTGACTATAAAAAGATTATTCCATATATTGAATATTTTACAGATAAAGTAAGCGATGTTCTTTCTCAAGATGAAGAAAACTTCATGCTTGAGCAGACGGAGAGGGAGGCGGAAAACAGTGCCATCAAGGAAGAATGAGGATAAAGACATAAAAAAAGAGAAAAATACCGAAAATGAAGAAGTCGATACGGTTTTAGAGGCCGAACAGCAGGAGGAAAAGCCCGACGAGCGTGACTTGAAAATCGAACACCTGAACGATATGCTTTTGCGTACGGCGGCAGAGTATGACAATTACCGCAAGCGCACAAGCAAACAGCTTATTGAGAAGGAAGCCGATGCGACGGTTAAGCTTATTGCGGCGATACTTCCTGTGCTTGATAATCTCGAGCGTGCTGTCCAGAACGAATGTGCCGACGAAAACTATAAAAAGGGCGTAGAAATGATTTTGCAAAGCTTTTGTGATATCTTAAAGGATATGGGGGCAGAGCAAATCGAGAGTGACGGAAAGCCCTTTGACCCCTCTGTTCATCAAGCTGTACAGCAGGTTGAAAGCGAGGAGCATGAAAGCGGAACAGTTGCCGCAACCTATCAAAAGGGTTATCGTCTTGGAGATAAAATTATCCGCTTTTCCGTCGTTGCGGTTGCGAAATAATATTAGGAGGAAATTATTATGGGAAAAATTATTGGTATTGACCTTGGTACGACAAACTCTTGCGTATCGGTTATAGAAGGCGGCGAAGCCGTCGTTATCACAAACTCTGAGGGTGCGAGAACAACACCGTCCGTCGTTGCTTTTTCAAAGGACGGCGAGCGTCTTGTAGGACAGGTTGCAAAGCACCAGTCCGTCACGAACCCCGACAGAACTGTTATTTCAATCAAGCGCCATATGGGAAGCGATTTTAAGGTTGATATTGACGGCAAAAAATATACTCCGCAGGAAATTTCGGCAATGATTCTGCAAAAGCTTAAAACTGATGCAGAGGCTTATCTCGGACAGAAGGTTACTGATGCGGTAATAACCGTTCCCGCTTACTTCACTGACAGCCAGCGTCAGGCGACAAAGGACGCAGGACAGATTGCGGGACTTAATGTTCAGAGAATCATAAACGAGCCGACAGCGGCGGCGCTTGCCTATGGAATTGACAAGGATAATGACCAAAAGGTTGTTGTTTATGACCTTGGCGGCGGCACTTTCGATGTTTCCATTATTGAAATCGGCGACGGCGTACAGGAGGTTTTGGCGACAGCCGGTAATAACCACCTTGGCGGCGACGACTTTGACCAGAGAATAATCGACTTTTTGGTTGATGAATTTAAGAAGTCTGACGCTGTTGACCTCACTAAGGATAAGTTCGCTATGCAAAGGCTTAAGGAGGAGGCTGAAAAGGCAAAGATTTCGCTTTCAAGCACAGCCTCTGTCGCAGTCAACATTCCTTATATCACCGCTGACCAAAGCGGCCCTAAGCATATGAACGTAACCCTCACAAGGGCAAAATTCAACGAGCTTACCGCCGATTTGGTTGAAAAGACAATGGGACCATTAAAGCAGGCGATAAACGACTCGGGACTTTCGCTTTCACAGATTGACAAGGTGCTTCTTGTCGGCGGCTCTACACGTATCCCCGCTGTTCAGGACGCTGTAAAAAACTACACGGGCAAAGAGCCGTTTAAAGGCATCAACCCCGATGAATGTGTTGCTATGGGTGCGGCAATTCAGGGCGGCGTGCTTAATAAGGAAGTCACCGGCTTGCTTCTTCTTGACGTAACTCCGCTTTCACTCGGCATCGAAACCGCAGGCGGAATCTGCACAAGAATGATAGAGCGCAACACAACTATCCCTGTAAATAAAAAACAGGTTTTCTCAACCTATTCCGATAATCAGCCAAGCGTTGACATCAACGTTTTACAGGGCGAACGTGAATTTGCCCGTGATAATAAGTCGCTCGGCACATTCCGCCTTGACGGAATTGCCCCTGCTCCTCGCGGAATCCCTCAGATTGAGGTAACGTTTGATATTGATGCAAACGGTATCGTAAACGTATCCGCAAAGGATTTAGGCACAGGCAAAGAGCAGAAAATTTCCATCACCGCTTCGTCAAATATGTCCAAGGACGAGATTGACAAGGCTGTAAAGGCGGCGGAGGCTTTTGCTGAGGAGGATAAAAAGCGCAAGGAAGAGGTTGAGCTTAGAAACGAAGCCGACCAGCTTATTTATCAGGCTGAAAAGTCGCTTAATGACTTTGGCGACAAGGTAAGCGCTGATGAAAAAGCACCGATCACAGCGAAAATTGAAGCTTTGAAAGAGGCGGTTAAGGGAACTGATACCGACAAAATCAAGAGCGAGAAGGATTCGCTTGAAAAGGCTTTCCACGAGCTTGCGGCAAAGGTTTATCAACAGCAGGCGCCGCAGGGCGACCCCAATGCGGGCGCACAGCAGGGCGGCGATGATGAAGTAATTAACGCTGATTTTTCGAAAGAATAATAACCGAAAGCGGCAGGGGCGGCAAAACGCCCCTGTACTTTCGATTTTAACATAGGGTGATTTAATGGCTAAACGTGATTATTATGAGGTTCTTGGAATCAGCAAGGGTGCAAGCGACGACGAAATCAAAAAGGCATACAGAAAGCTTGCAAAGCAATACCACCCCGACTTAAACCCGAACGATGCGGAAGCGGAAGCGAAGTTTAAGGAGGTAAACGAGGCGAATGAGGTGCTTTCCGACCCCGACAAGCGCCGTAAATACGACCAGTTCGGTCATGCGGGAATCGACCCGTCCTACGGCGGAGGCGGAGGAGCTTCTTATGGCGGCTTCAGCGGCTTTGGCGGCGACGGCGGCATTGACCTCGGCGATATTTTTGACAGTGTTTTCGGCGGCGGCTTCGGAGGCTTTGGCGGCTCACGCTCGTCCAATGTAAACGCCCCCAAGCGTGGCTCTGACATAACTGTTCGTCTTGAAATAAGCTTTATGGAGGCGTGCAAGGGCTTAAACGGAAGCATCGACATTTCTCGCACAGAGGATTGCGATGTTTGCGGCGGCTCCGGTGCGGCGGCGGGCTCTACCCCGACGACTTGTCCCGAATGTAACGGAACGGGTCAGGTTCGGGTTCAGCAGAGGACGATTTTAGGCTCTATGACGACGGTTCGTCCTTGTACAAGGTGCGGCGGCAAGGGTAAAATTATTGATAATCCCTGCGCAAGCTGCCGTGGAACGGGCAAGGCGCAGAAGCGCCGCAAGGTAAGCGTAAATATTCCCGCCGGTGTTGAAAACGGAGAGGTTCTCACTGTCCAAGGTCGGCGGGCCTAAGGGCAATCTGAATATCAGGGTTGAAATCAAGCCCGACAGCGTCTTTACCCGTGAGGGCAACAATATTTGGGTTGATGTGCCGATAAGCTTTGCGCAGGCGGCTTTGGGTGCGGAAATAACCGTTCCTACCATTGACGGCAATATGCAGTATACTATCCCCGAGGGCACGCAAACAGGCACTGTGTTCAAGATTAAGGGCAAGGGTGTGCCTTATTTCCGCCGTGACGGCAGGGGCGACCATATGGTGAGGGTGATTGTCGAGATTCCGACAAAGCTTACCAAAAAGCAAAGGCAGGATATTGAAGACTTTGACAAAACCCTTGGCGACAAGAACTATGAAAAGAAAAAGAGCTTTTTCGATAAGATTTTCAAGTGAATTTCAAGCAAATCTGTGTAAAGCGGATTTGCTTGATTTTATAATTGGCGCATACATGGAGGAACAGATGCAGATTGACCGCTTGTTTAAAATTGTGTACATACTTTTGGAGAATCCTGTAATAACCGCCGCAGAGCTTGCAAAACGGTTTGAGGTTTCGCAAAGAACGATTTATCGTGACGTAGAAACGCTTTCACAAGCAGGAATCCCTGTTTATATGAGCAAGGGCAAGGGCGGCGGGATTTCGCTTCTTCCCGATTTTGTCTTGAACAAGGCGGTTTTGACAGAGCAGGATAAAAGCGAAATATTGTCGTCGATGCGTGCTTTCAGCGCCGTAAATCTCGGCGGAAGCAGCTCTGCCTTTGACAAGCTTTCGGCAATGCTCGGCAGGAGAAACACTGACTGGATAGAGGTTGATTTTTCGTCGTGGGGCTTTTTTGAGAATGACGAGAATATTTTTAAATCGCTTAAAGCCGCCATAATTGAAAAGCGTGAGGTTGAATTTTTATACGCAAGCGGCAAGGCGGAAAAGCTCTTGCGTGAGGTTTTGCCGCTTAAGCTTGTTTTTAAGGGTGCGGCATGGTATCTTTACGGCTTTTGTAAAATGCGTAATGATTATCGTTTTTTTAAGCTTAGGAGAATCAAAAACCTCACTGTTTCAGATGAATATTTTGCTCTTGAAGCGCCGATTGATGTTATTTCCGCTGAAAAAATTGACACAAGCGGATATTTGAAAGCGGTTTTCTGTGTTTCGGGGAAAATGGCTTTTCGGGTTTACGATGAAATAAGCAGTTTTTCTGTTGATGAAAACGGCAAGTTTCTTTGCGAGCTTTACTTGCCTGACATAGATTCTATTTGTTCTTACGCCGCATCGTTCGGCGAGTTCTGCACGGTTATAGAGCCGAAAGAAGCTGTTGCTGAAATGCGGAACAGGTTGGAAAATTCGCTTAAAAATTATTTATGATATGACATACTGTTGTCATATTAAGCTTGCTATAATGTGGTTACAACAAAAATGAAAGAGGTAATCACATGAATTATGAAATTGTAAAGCTTGATGAAAAAATCGTCGTCGGAGTTTCGGCGAGAACAGGGAACACTGACCCCGAATGTCAGAAAATAATCGGCGGGCTTTGGAACGATTTTATGGCAAAGGGAATTTGGGATTCGCTTGAAAACAAGGCAAATGCTTATTGTATCGGGCTTTATTCTGATTATGACTTTGCGGCGATGAAGTATGACGTAACTGTCGGTGCGGTGGTTTTGCAAAACGATAATCCAAGCCTTTCAGCAAAGCTTATTCCCGCAGGGAAATACGCAAAATTTCACATCAAGGGCGACGTTGTAAACGACGTTTCGAAAGCTTGGGGTGAAATATGGGAGATGAAGCTTGACAGAACCTTTGCCGCCGATTTTGAAGAATATTTAAGCAACGATAATGGTATTGCCGAAATTGACATTTACATTGCGGTAAGATAAGGAGAATATATGGCTGTATGGAATCCGTGGCGAGGCTGTCACCGTTATAGCGAGGGCTGTAAGCATTGTTTTATTCACAAGGGCGACATTAAGCGGGGGATTGATACGAATGTAATCGTTTTGTCGCCGAAATTTAATGCGCCTGTCGCCGTCAACAAAAAAGGCGAATACACCATGAAGTCGGGACAGCTTGTTTTTGTGTGCTTTTCATCGGATTTTTTGATTGAAGAAGCGGACGAGTGGCGGAAGGAATGCTGGAAAATGATCAAAGAACGCTCGGATTTGCATTTTTTGTTTCTCACTAAACGGATAGAACGGTTTGAGCAATGTGCGCCTGACGACTGGGGCGACGGCTATGACAACGTGACAATCGGCTGTACGGTTGAGAATCAGGAGATCGCCGACAAGCGGCTTGAAATCTTTACAAGGCTTCCGGTCAAGCACAGAAATATTGTCATTCAGCCGATGCTTGGGGCGGTTAATATCGAGAAATATTTGGATTTTACAGAATATGTCGTTGTCGGCGGAGAATATGACACAGATGCTCGTGTGTTCGATTATAACTGGGTTTTAGATGTGCACGACCAGTGCGCAAGGCATAACGTCGGCTTTGAGCTTCGTCAATGCGGAACGAACTTCTTGTATAACGGCAAGCTTTGCAGGCTTAACTATCCGATGCTTTTCAGCAGAGCAAAAGAGCTTAACGCTTGTCTGAAAGCTGGGTTGCTTGATAATAATAACAATTAGCGCAAGCGGCGTGAGGGGCTTTGCCCCTCTTTTCTATTGTTTTCAACATAAAATTTCAATAAAATCAAGCTGTTTTATCAGTTTTGACGAAAATTATTTTATCAACCCATAAATATTGCAAATGATATAAAATAGGTATATACTAAATATATAATCGCTATAATCAGTGTTCAACAGGGGGATTGTGTTGGTAAAGCAAGTTTTTTCCGCTGTGTGGAATTACATTAAACGGCTTGACAAAATATTGCTCCTGCTTTGCGTGACGGCGGGCTCTTTAGGGGTTTTTTATATTTATGCCTTGTCAAGCTCGTCAAGATATTCCGCCTATTTAAACAACGGCGAGCTTAAAACCCAAGTTGTCGCCATGGCGGCGGGTATATTCGGCGCGCTTATAATTGCGGGGATAAATTACCGCTTTATTTCCAAGCTTTGGTTCTTGTATGGCCCTGCCGCATTGATTTTATCGCTTTTGCTTTTCACGCCGATGGGAATCCAGC
>CAZYRV010000069.1:8862-10095 GCA_964649485.1 uncultured Oscillospiraceae bacterium
ATTGGCTGGCTTAATTTTTTCGGAATAATTACTTTCCAGCCGTCTGAGGTTTTAAAGCTTGCTTTTATACTGACAATGGCGACTCATTTAAATAAAATCGGCGACAAGCTGAACAAGCTTCCTCACTTGATTCTGGTTTGCATTCACGGGCTTGCGCCTGTGGCGCTTGTGTCAATTCAGGGCGACGACGGCTCGGCGATGGTTTTCTTGTTTATTTTTATTTTCATGGTGCTTGTTGCGGGGATATCGTGGAAATATATCCTTGCCGCAGCGGTTCTTGCGCCTGTGGGTCTTTGGTTCGTTTGGAACTTTATAATGCATAATCATCACCGCATGAGGTTTCTCGTTGTGTTTGACCAAAGCGTTGATGTTGACGGAATATATACCTATCAAATCAACACGGGGCTTACTGCCTTAGGCTCTGGACAGCTTATGGGCAAGGGGCTTTTCGGGGCGGAATATACTTATGTCCCCGAAATCTGGAATGACTATATTTTCTCGTTTATCGGTATGTCAACAGGCTTTCTCGGCTGTATGACAGTCGTCATTCTGCTCGGGCTTATTTGCATGAGGCTTATTTCAAATATTTCGGGCGCAACGGATACTCTCGGAAAGATGATAGTAACGGGCGTTTTCGCAATGATAATATTCCACTCGATTATAAATATAGGAATGGTTCTCGGTGTTACTCCTGTGGTTGGAATTCCGCTGCTTTTTTTCAGTGCGGGCGGAACGTCAATTCTTACCACGTTTATTTCAATAGGGCTTGTACTGAGCGTTTATGCTCATCCACTTAAAAAGAAGCACATGTTTTATACGGAATAAAAGAGAGGTTTTTTATGCAAAAGGAAATGGCGCTGTTATCGGAATTATACCCTGTAAAGGACTTGGAAAGGCAGAAAAAACGCTATTTGGCGGCAATTGAAGGCTTTAAGCATCAGTTCGGCGAAATCGGAAGCTTTAGGATTTTTTCCGCCCCGGGAAGGACGGAGGTTGGCGGCAACCATACCGACCATAACTGCGGAAAGGTGCTTGCGGCGGGCGTAAACCTTGACGTAATCGCAATTGTAGAGCCTACAAACGACAACATTATCACGATTAAATCCGAGGGCTATCCTGTTGATTCTGTTGATTTAAACTATCTTGAGCCTGAGGAGGCGGAAAAAAACACCTCTGCCTCACTTATAAGAGGGGTTGCGGGCGGCTTTGCAAAAAATAGTTATCAAATCGGCG
>CAZYRV010000070.1:0-2581 GCA_964649485.1 uncultured Oscillospiraceae bacterium
GAGGTAATCAACCTCTTTTTTAAGCCCTTGGGTTGAGTAAGAATAAATCCACGAATCCACATAGCCTCGAAAATAGCATTCCGTAACCATCGTCACCATCAAATAAAGAGAATATATCCGCCGCCTGAGATATTGATTTTCAGTCATGCCGCTTATGCCCGCCCCCCATAAAAAGGCGGGCTTTAAATTATCATAATCAGTGAAAATATTTTCCATCAGAGGGTCTGCCCACATACAGCGCTCGAAATCTATTATGGAGGAAAGCTTGCCGTTTTTAACAAAAATATTGCCTTGCCACAGATCCCAGTGCACGAGATGAGGCTTTGTAATTTCATCTAAAATATAGTCGTGCTTTTCAACCGCTTTTATTATCAATTCCGGAGATAATCTGAAATCGGCATTTACGGAAATTCCGTCCTCAATAATAAGGCTAAGAGCAAGCCAGAAGAACTGCCTCCAGCTTTTTCTCTGTTTTTCGGGCTGGGAGAAAAAGCCGAAGCGGGTTCCTGTTATTTCCGCCATTTCCCTCACGCATTCCGCCGTGCGCAGGTCAATCGCAAAAAGCTCGTCGGGATTCAGGGCTTTGGCGGCTTTGTCAAGCGGTTCTCCGTCGATAAATTCCATAAAAAAATATTCGCTTGGAATCTCGGCTTTACTTTTATCATAAAAATATATTTCGGGTGCGGGAACAGAGGTTTTTAGGCGTACAAGCCGGATTGCCTCAACCTCCGCTTCCATTATATTGCGTTCGTGTGCCATAACCTTTACATCAGCGGTAGGTGAAATTTTTAAAGCCGTACGAAAGCCGTCGGAAAAGCTTACCGCAAATGCGTTGTTGAAGTATCCGCCGTCAAGCGCAGAAAAAGTATAGCGCAAGCCTTTGCGTGAAGGAAAAGCCTTTGCGATGATATTGCTTAGCATTTCGGGCTTTATTTGGAATTTTGTCATGCTTTCCATACAACACCTCCGTCGTTTTTTTATGGCTTCACCGCACAAAGATGACGGTGTGATTATGCAGGGGGTTTTCAGACGATTTTTAGGAAAAATCCGCAGAAATACTTGCGTATTTTGAGGAATTTTGACGCCAAAATCGGCGAAAAGAACAAGCAATCACACCGTCAAGGAGGCTTCTGGTCTTTGTGCGGTGATGCCATATATATTATAGCAAGCAAATTATATAGTGTCAATGCGTAATTTTGACTCTTGTGAAAAAAGCTCTCCCACGTTATGCGGGAGAGCCTGATTTTAAGGTTTCGAAAACGAATGGGTGCTTGTAAAAGCTTATTTTACAATAGCAAGTGCGATAAAGTTAATTATAAAGAGCGCTGACGTAACCCAGATTATCGGGTGAACGTCCTTTGCTTTTTTCGTGAGGCATTTTACGAGGACATAGAAGATAAAGCCTGTTGCGATACCGTATGAAATGTTATAGCAAATCGCCATGAATATGCCGGCAAAGAAAGCGGGGATTGCTTCCTCAAGGCTTGTCCAGTTTATGTCCTTGAATGAAGCAAGCATCATAATGCCGACAATAAGGAGTGCGGGAGCAGTCGCCTGTGAGGGGACAAGACCGATAATCGGCGAAAGGAACATACTAAGCAGGAACATAACCGCCGTGACGACAGCAGTAAGACCTGTACGTCCGCCTGCGCCGATTCCCGCCGCACTTTCAACATAGGTTGTTGTGTTTGATGTTCCGAAAATAGCGCCGATTGAGGTTGCGATAGAGTCGGCAAAAAGCGCTCTGTCCATCTTTGACTTGAATCCGCTTGAGTTTTCAAGCGCCTTCTGGTCTTCTTCGGAGAAGATGCCTGTTCTTCTGCCTGTGCCTATGAAGGTTCCGATTGTGTCAAACGTGTCGGAAAGGCTGAATGCAAAAATTGTTACGAGAACAAGCGGAATCTTGCCTACGTCGCTGAACAATGATTGTATTCCTTCCGCACCGAAAGCAGCGCCGAAGGTCGTTCCAAGCTCTGCGAAAGCGTTGCTTAAGCCGTTGTCAAAGCTGAATTTGCTTAAATCAATAACGCCGAACCAAGGAACAAGCCCGAGAAGCGTCGAAGCGATAATGCTTATGAAAACAGCGCCGGGAACCTTCATTACTACGAGAGTAATCATGATTAAAATGCAGATAACAGCGAAAATTATCTGAGGTGTGTTGAAATCAACGAGGGCGGGAACGATGCTGCTGTCGGCGACCATTGTTCCGCTGTCAAAAACGTTGAATTTGCCGGGGTCAGCCGTAAAGCTTAAAAGTCCGGCATTTTTGATTCCGATATAAGCAATGAAAATGCCGATGCCGCCGCCGATTGCGTGCTGGAGGCTTTCGGGGATTGCCTTGATGATAAGCTTTCTCACCTTGGTTACGGTAATAATAATGTTGATTATACCGCAGATGAAAACCATTGCGAGAGCTTGCTGCCATTTAAAGCCGAGAGCACCGCAGACCGTGAAGGTAAATAGAGCGTTTAAGCCCATTCCGGGCGCCTGCGCATAGGGAACGTTTGCAAATAGGCCCATTACAAGCGTGCCTGCCGCAGATGCGAAGATTGTCGCAAGGAAAACCGCCTGACTCGGCATA
>CAZYRV010000070.1:2591-5368 GCA_964649485.1 uncultured Oscillospiraceae bacterium
TACGAACAGGATATACGCCATTGCGAAAAATGTTGTAAGACCCGCCAGAATTTCCTTGCTCACCGTCGTGTTGTTTTCCTTAAGCTTGAAAAGCTTTTCCAAAATATCACTCCTTAAATGTTTTTTCGCTTAAAGCGAATAGGATATAATCAGTATAATGTTTTAATTCGCAAAAATCAATAGTTTTTGAGCAAAAACTAAAATTTCTTGCACATTTTCGTCACTTATTTTTCGCTTAGCTTTCACTAACTTATATAAAATGTCAAAAAATATCGGTAAATCGAAAAAAATCTAAAAAATCTTTTCGTTTTAAAAAAAACTCTTGCATATTTGAAAATTATATGCTATAATTGAATTTGTGCTATGGTGCTGTTTTGTTACAGCATATTTTGGCTGTTCAATGCCGTCATTTTTTTCGGCTCTGCAAGGATAGCCCTTGTATAATTCAATGCTTAATATTAAATAAATAAATGCTTAATGTGGAGGACGTATATGGGAATTTTTGAGATTATAAGTGCGGTGCTTTTGATTCTTGCTTGTATATTAATAGTAGGGGTTGTTCTTGCGCAGGATACAAAACAGGGTATGTCACAAACCGTAACAGGCTCAAGCGCTGATAATTATTATCAAAAGAACGCCGGCCGCTCGAAAGAAGCACAGCTTAAGAAAATCACACTTATCGCTGTTGTTGCTTTCTTTGCGATTTCCATATTCGTAAACCTCGCAAGCCGCTATTTTGCGGGAACTGACGACGAAACAAGCGGTAACGCTTCCGTTACAACGGCTGCTACGACTATTGAGGAAACAACCGCTGCCGAAACAACTGTTGCCGAAACGACCGTTGCTGAGGTCACCACTGAATAATCAAGGCTTTGCGGCTTATCATAACTGTGTGCCGTTTTGCTTGTGAAAATTAAATGCGGCGTTTAAGCCCTCACAATAATAATTGGTAACTAAACGGACTGCCGCTATGGTGTGTCCGTTTTTGTGTTATTGAAAGGAATTTATGGAAAAATTAGAAAGAAGCATCGTTGCACTGTTCTACAAATCCGCACAGGAAAGCATTAATAAAAAGGAGTTTATCGACGGGCTTGGGATTGTCGGAAAGCGTAAGGAAAAAAAGCTTGACCTTACACTTAAGGAAATGGTTTTGCGTGGAATGCTTGCAAAAAACGCAAAAAATAAGTATTATCTCAAGAACAAAAGCCGCTTTTTCAAGGCGGAGGTTGTGCGTGTGCGTGACAAGTTCGGCTTTATCAAGGACGAAAACGGAAACGAGTTTTTCGTCCCCGGTCATAGTCTTTTGGGCGCAATAAACGGTGATGAGGTACTCGCACGGCTTACCGACAGGAAGTCTGATTCGCTTCATAACGATTCGTCGGAAATTATTGACATTCTGCGGGCGAATGAAGCGGTTTTGTCCGGAATTATCGTTCAGGATAACCACAGGCTTTTTGTTATGCCTGACAGTATCGGTTCTTATCCGCTTACAATTGTAAAAACAGGGAAGAATTTGCTCGTTCCCGGCGACAAGGTTTCGTTTAAAATTCATAAGCGGGGCGAGCGCCACAGCGAACATACGGTTGACATTCTCGAAACCTTCGGCGACAGCGAAACTGCCGCTGTCTGCGTAAACGCCTATATTTCGCAAAACAATATTTCATATGAATTTTCACCAGAGGTTGTCGCAGAGGCGGAAGCGCTGAATGCGAAAGGCTTTTCCGACAGTGAAATCGCAGGACGGCTTGATTTGAGAGAGCTTGATATTTTCACGATTGACGGTGCGGACACAAAGGATATTGACGATGCGATAAGCATTGAAAAGGGCGAGGTAAGCTATCGGCTCGGCGTGCATATCGCCGACGTTTCGCACTATGTCAAGCAGGGCGGAATTATTGATACGGAGGCTTTTTCACGAGGAACAAGCATATATTTCGCCGACAAGGTTATCCCCATGCTTCCTAAAGCGCTTTCCAACGGCATTTGCAGTCTTAATCCGAATGAGGACAGGCTTGCCTTTTCGTGCCTTATGGAGGTGGGCTTTGATGGAATTTTACGGAATTATGCTTTTCATAAAACGATAATCCGCTCTCGTGTTCAAGGGGTTTATACAGAGGTAAACAAGCTTATCGCCGGTTCTAAATCGAAAAAGCTTGCTGAAAAATATGCGGAGGTTTTGCCGCAGATTCCGATAATGAACGAGCTTGCGGCGGTTCTTGAAAAAAACCGCAAACAGCGTGGTGCGCCTGAAATTGTCACCGTCGAAAGCAAGATTAAAACTGACAAAAACGGCGTCTGCATTGAGGTTTTGCCACGTGAAAGCGGGGTTTCCCAAGGCATAATCGAGGAGTTTATGCTTCTTGCGAATAATGCGGCGGCTTCGGTTGCAATGAAGAATCAGCTTCCTTTTGTTTACAGAATACACGAAAATCCGTCGGAGGAAAGATTGCTTAATCTTGCGGAAACGCTTACTGTCCTCGGCATTGATTCTAAGGGGATAAACGAGCGCTCTAAGGCGGCAGACCTTGCCTCTGTGCTTGAAAAAACCAAGGAAAGCCCGCTTTTTCCGATTGTAAACAGCCTTGTTTTGCGCTCTATGGCTAAGGCAAAATATTCGCCGGAGCCTGTCGGGCATTTTGGGCTTGTTATGGCGGAATACGCACATTTTACGTCGCCGATCCGCCGCTATGCTGATTTGACTATTCATCGGGTTCTGACTGATTTCGCAACAGGAGCAAGCATAGATAAAATCCGCAAAAAATACGCAAAAATCGCTC
>CAZYRV010000070.1:5383-10021 GCA_964649485.1 uncultured Oscillospiraceae bacterium
ATAAGCTGCGAACGTGATTGTGGAGCGTTTTACATGGCTGAATATATGAAGTCGCACGTCGGAAGCGAATTTGACGCTATTATTTCCGGCGTAAGCAACAACGGCTTTTTTGTTCGACTTGAAAACACCGTTGAAGGAATGGTTCCTGTTTCGTCGCTTCCGAGAGGAATTTACGAAGCGAACGGCAATATTTCGCTCACCGAAAAGCTTAGCAATACCGTCTATAAAATCGGCGACAAGGTAAAGGTTGTCTGCTCAAGTGCGGCGGTTAATTCCGGGCTTATCAATTTTCATCTTCCGGCGGCTCAAGAAAATTAAAAATTTCGCTTTCGCCTTCGACAAAATAAACACCCTGCTCATCTGTTACAACGATGACTTTTTCGCCTTTTGAATAGGCTCTGTCCGTCGCCGAAACGGCGTTTACCTCATAACTTATCCCGTTTGCCTCAAGAACGATTTTTCCAAAGCCGTCGGACTCTATTTCCTCCGTGACAACCGCTGTTTTCCCCTCTGCGGCAACACCCGCCGGCAGGGAAGAACGGTTAATTCTGCGGTATAGCGGTATTACCCCACGCATAATTATTATGTTAGCGGCGACGGCGGTTGATAAGGCGACAGGAATTGCCAGATAACCCGCTTCCATTTTAGTATAAACAAGCCCCGAAAGGCTGAAAATAATAAAAAATATTGCTGTAAGACGATAATTTTTCGGCAGGAAATCCTGAAAATCAAGCACCTTGCCTGTGTTTTCCCACATTTGGCGGGTTTCACCGAAATTAGACTTGCCGTTCAGGACAAGGAAAAGAAGCTCTCCTGCTCCTAAAGCAAGGGAAAGCACTAGAATTACAATAAAAAACACAGCCATGCTATCGCCTCCGATTAAATTTAATCATATTTTCAGGCGTATGTCAATGATTTTGAGGTTTTAAATGAAGAAATATATCGAACTTTTGAAGCGTGCGCTTCACCCAAGCGAGTGGCGCTCGATTTACAAGGAAAACAAAATGCTTGTGAATTACGTCATTTTCGGCGTAGTGACAACGATTGTGTCATATATCGCTTTTTTCATTCCGCGCCAGCTTTTAAGCATGGACTTGGTTGTGTCGAACGTTATTTCGTGGGTTTGTGCGGTTACGGCCGCCTATATCACCAACACTCTTTGGGTTTTTGAAAACAGACCGAAAAATTTCAAGGAATTTTCATGGCAGTTTATAACCTTCTACGGCTCTAGGCTTTTCACTTTGGGAGTTGAAACGCTTATCATGTGGATTTGCGTTGAAGCGATGAACATTGAAAATGTTATCTATGAAATGATTGTGAAGATGGCGGCAAGCGTCGTCGTCCTCATTCTCAATTATTTTTTCAGCAAGCTTATTATTTTCAAAAAAAAAGAAACCGTTAATGAGGACGTATAACAGGAGGACATTATGGACGGCTTTGCGGTTACTTCGAGGCAGATGAAAAGGGCAGAGGAAATCGCCGACAGCAAAGGCATTTCATACGGCGACATGATGCAGAATGCGGGGAATGCCTGCGCTGATGAAATCTTAAAAAGGCTTGGGCGGGATATGCTTGCGGTTGTGCTTTGCGGAAGCGGAAACAACGGCGGCGACGGCTTTGTAATTGCCGGAAGGCTTGCGGCGGCGGGGATTGATACGACTGTTATTCTCACTTTGGGCAAGCCGAAAACCGATTGCGCCGCCTATCGTTTTGACCAGCTCAGAAGCGTTAAAATCCTCGATATAGCGGACGAGCCTGACGAGTGCGAAACGCTTACAGCCGATGCCGATGCTGTTATAGACTGCGTTTTCGGGACAGGCTTTCACGGTGCTCTCCCTGATGCTGTTTCGGGTATTTTCAGTGCTGTTTCAGCGCCGATAAGGGTTGCCGTCGATGTGCCGAGCGGGGTTGACTGCGACACGGGCTTTATTGCGAAAAACGCCTTTAAGCCGACGCTTACGCTTGTTCTTGCCGCAATGAAAAAGGGCTTTTTTAATCACCCCTGCTTTGAGTTTCTCGGTGAAACAAAGCTTCTTGATATCGGAATCAAGCCCGAATGCTTTGCCGACGGTTTCGAGGCAAGGCTTATCACTGCGCCGCTTGCGGGTTCGTTCGCCGAACGTCCTCAAAACAGCAACAAGGGTACATTCGGCAGGCTCTTAAATGTTTGCGGAAGCCAAAGCTTTCCCGGTGCTTGCTCTTTCGCCGCACTTGCCGCCGTAAAAAGCGGAGCGGGCTTGTGTGAGATTTATTCGACGGCGGAAATAATGCCTGCGGTCGTGCCGCTTGTTCCCGAGGCGGTTTGGTGCGTTTCGGACGACGACGAGGATTTTGAAAAGCTTGGCACGGCGATAGAACAGGCAACCGCTGTCTGTATTGGCTGTGGTATCGGAAACAATGCCGAATCGAAAAAAATGACGGAATTTGTCGTCAAAAACGCAACCTGTCCCGTAATTCTTGATGCAGATGGAATAAACTGCATATCGGACAACATAGATATATTAAGGGAACGGGCGGGGGAGCTTGTCATAACTCCCCATCCGAAGGAATTCAGCAGAATCACAGGCAAGACGGTTTCGGAAATTCAGGCTTCACGCATAGACAGCGCCGCAGAATTTGCCGACGAATACGGGGTTATCGTTGTTTTGAAGGGTGTCAACACCGTCATAGCCATTCCGGGCGGCACTGTTTTCGTAAACACAAGCGGAAACAGCGCCCTTGCAAAGGCGGGAAGCGGCGACGTCCTTTCCGGAATTATCGGCGGAATGCTTGCTCAAGGCGTTTTACCGTCAACAGCGACAGCTTCAGCGGTGTTTTTCCATGGAAAGGCGGCGGAGCTTCTCACGGAAAAAATCCCGCATTTATCCGTATTGCCAAGCGATTTAATTGCTGTTCTTCCCGAGGTATATAGTAAATTTGTTCGAACATAAGCGAAAATTCATGCTGATTCGGGTACGATGCTTATTACATAATTTACTATACCGCTAATTTATGTAATCCCACGGAGGAAATATGCGGTTTATCAGGAAAATGGCGCTGTCCGTTTTACTTTCATGCTTGTTTTTACTTGCGTCATGCTCGAAAAGCCTTGTGCTTACGCTTCCAGAATTATCGGAGGAATTCAGCGTTCATGCCGAAATAGAATACGGCGAATTTACCGCCGCCGGAAACATAAACAGGGCGGGGGAAGCGTGGGAGCTTTCACTTATAGAGCCTGATGAAATGGACGGCTTCTGCTTCACAAAATCAAGCGGGCAAACAGAGGCAAGCCTCGACAGCAAAACAACAGCTTTAACTGACGAAAGCGTTGCCGACTTGATTTTCGGGGCGCTTGATGCAATTATTGTGAGAGATGGGCTTTCTGTCGAAAATGACGGCGAACAGCTTGTTTGCAAGGGCATTTATTTAGGCAATCCTTTTGTCGCACGAATGACAGAAAGCGAGCTTTTGTCAGTTGAGTATCCCGACGAAAAAATCACTGTTAATTTCAGTGAATATTTTACAAGCGTAATATAATCAGTAAGGTTAATCGTCACATTTTTGTGGCGATTATTACTTAATATAAGTAATTAAAGCTTTTATTCTATGTTTTAAGGAAAAGTTTTTATCTGATATATTAATAAAATAAATATTTATAAAATAATGTATTTTTAGATAAGTTGCATAATAATGCACCCAAAAATTTGTTAGAATTAATAGATAAATTGCCTATATGCACAAAAGAGTCATTGAATTATCATACGTCTTATACAATGAAAATGCTAATAATTTCATAATTTCATCACTGTAAAGCATATTTTCACAAGCGAGGGATACTTGACACTTAGGTGTATTGCGTGTTAAAATTAATTAAAATAATCTGCAACGTGCAGATATTTTAACTGTATTTTAGGAGATGATTGTTATGAAGAAAATTAATTTAGCAGGTTTGTTTTCCATTGCCGCAGTTATGGCGATGAGTTTATCCTCAATGGCAACGATTTCAGCCGCAGCTGACGCAGCCCCCGCAGAGTTTGACCCGGACGGTGAGTATAACGCTTACCTCGGAATCCAATCTGAAAACTGGATTTTCAGAAATGCTTATGACGACAAGGATTATGGTTTTGGTAAAGATATGTTCAACGGACTTTACCATACTGACAATGGTGTTATTCCCGGAACTTTTACAGATGCGAAAATCACGGGAAACGGTACATACACAGTAACTTTGACAGATTTTGACTTTAACGGTGACGAAAAGCTTAATTTATTGTTTGTTTCGACTGATATTCCGCTGAATGATGCAATCAAAATTACCGATGTAAAAGTAAAAATGGACGGAAGCACAAAGCATACCTTTGACGAAGCTTTCCCAGACCCCGATGCTAAGCAATACGTAAAATTCCTTGCAATAAATAAGTGGAATGGCGATCTCGGCGGTGAAGACGGCGTTTTCGGATATACAATGCCAACTAGCGAGATTTCTATGGAATTTACAATTTCCGGCTTTAACTATGATAACCCCAACGCTGTTGTTGAAACAACCCCCGCAGAAACCGAAGCACCCGTAACAACCGTCGCAGAAACAGAACCCGCAGCGGAAACAACAAAGGCTGCTGACACGACAACCGCAGCTGCTACAACCGCTGCTGAAACACC
>CAZYRV010000071.1:0-10015 GCA_964649485.1 uncultured Oscillospiraceae bacterium
ACGCAATGATTGCGGGAACGGGAGAGTCTGATTCAGGACGAAATATATCCATATAAATCTTTGTACTGTCACTGTGGATAAATTCCGTATCACGCTCCCAAAGTATATTACAACCCAAGGCACGGTGTCCCTGCATATGAACATATCCCTTTTTTAAAAGTGTTTTTGATGGATTAAACCCGTTGTAGGCGGCATCGGGATTGTCGATTGACATTAATTTTTTTTCATAAATCCGTCTTATCTTTTCTCCCATAAAACCTCCCTTCACTACAAAAGTCTTTCAAGCAATGTCACATACCGTTTAAGCTGTACAATTGCCGCTTCGTCCCAGCCCTCATATTCGCTTGCAATATAACCCTTAAAGCCAAGCTTTTTCACAATCGGGATTATTTCCTCATATGGAATTGACGGGTTGTGACAGTTTTCGTCAAGATAATGAAATTTACCGTGAATGTACGGTGCGTACGGTATAAGCAGCTTTAAATCCTCAATTCTTGCCGGCGATTGATAATGCTCTGTTATATCGGCTATTACCTCTTTTTCATAATCGGTAAAGCTTTCCTTCGAGATGATTTCCTCCGCAGAAAGCTTTTGTAGATTCCATTTGAGGACCTTTTCAAAAAGCTCGGGTCTAAAGCCGTGGTTGATATAGTTTTCAATCATCTGTTTATGAGGTGAATGCTGGAAAATCGAAAAATCGGGAACAACTCCTAAATAGCCCTCGCTTTCCGGCTCTGCCATGATCTTTAGATATTCCTTCCATTCAGGCACATCAGGGTGGTGGGGCGCATGCATTTCAATACAAAGCTTTATATCAAGCTTTTTGCAAAATGGAAGCATCTTTTTGAAAATTTCCGGAGAAATCGAGTGTTGGGTTCTTACCAGATCTGCTCCCGCCTTCTTCCCTAAAATAAGATCCCTCCTTGTGTGCTCGATTATTTCCGCCTCCGTGAGATCCCTGTCCGAGCGGATTCCCATATCAATATATGCGCTCCAGCAAACAAGCTTTAAATTATATTTCTTTAAAAGCTTGCGAAATTTATCAAGCCATTCATCGGAAATATTCGGATATTCGGGCGTCATCTGCGCCGCTACTATTTCTATGCCTTCATAGCCCATCTCGCTTGCGGTTTTTAAAAGCTCCTCGAGATCCATAAGCTTCATATCATAGAAATATGAAAAGCTGTAAATAGAAACTCCGATTTTTATGTCGTTGTTCATTTTATTTTCCTTTCTTTACAAACCGTTTTTTATCGCCGCTTATTCTGCTTCAAGTGTTTTTTCGCAAACAGAATCCGCAACTCCATATTGTCCAAAATATCCCGTATAAGGAATGCGGTGCCGCATAAACGCCTTGATTGTGTGCTTAGAGCCGCTTTCAAGCCCGTCATTGTTCACAACGCGAATAATTGCGTCGTCCCGAATAAACCAATATTCCGCAAATAAATCCTTAAGCTCGCTTACTAAAAACTGTTTGTTATTAATGTGAAATTCTATATCGTCGTCGCTTATGGGCTTGCCGTCGATTGCGAATGAAAGCCCCTCGATACAGCTTAAATACGTTCCCCTGTACGTAGGATAGTGAAGATTAAATTCAAAACCGTAAACAACCCCTCCCGCACTTACGTTTCGAATTTTCACGTCGCAAACCATGTGCTTATCCCACTGTGCGAATTGTTCGAATCCCATTTCTTTCTCCTTTCAGATTACAAAATTCTCAATATTTCTCTTTGAAAGAATCAAAGAATTTTTGATTTTTTCATTGCTTGACTCAAACGCTTTATCCTCAATTTCAAGACAAGCAAAGCCGTCATAACCTATATCGGTGAGTGCGCTCATATATTTTCCCCAATTTACATCTCCAAGTCCGGGAAGCTTCGGCGACATGAAATCGAGGGGATATGCCATTATCCCAACCTCGTCAAGCTTATTCTTATAAAGCTTAATATCCTTAATATGCACATGAAAAATTTTATCCTTAAACTCATAAATCGGTTTGATATAATCAATCATCTGCCATACAAAATGCGATGGGTCATAGTTTATCCCGAGATTTTCACTGGGTAATACTTCAAAAATCTTTTTCCAGTTTTCAGGTGTTGTAAAAAGGTTTTGCCCACCCGGCCACTGTTCTCTGCCAAAAAGCATGGGGCAATTTTCTATGGCTATTTTTACTCCGAGTTCTTCCGCAAGGGAAATTATATCAGGCCAAACCGCCTTAACCTCAATCAGATTTTCATCAACGGTTTTTTCGGGAATACGTCCGATAAACGTCGTAACCATATTTCCGTCCAAAAGAGTCGATGCACGAATAACCTTTTTAAGATGATTTACACAAATTTCCCGATTTTCTAAATTCGAATCAAGCATATTCGGATAGTAAGCAAGAGAAGAAATGGAAACCCCTCTTTTTTCACAATATTGTTTTATATAAACCGCCTTATTTTTATCAAGTTCATCGACATCAATATGCGTAACACCCGCATATCTGCGCTCTGCCCTTCCGTTGGGCCAGCACGCAACCTCCACGCATTTAAAACCTTGACTTGACGCAAAGTCAATAACTTCCTCGAAGGAATAATCCTGCAATATTGCAGTTACAAAACCAAGCTTCACATGAACACTTCCTTTTCTTTATTCTACACTTACCCATTCACCGCTTATAGCGCTTTTATATATCGCTTCGCTTAGCTGCATCTGGTGAAGTCCGTCTTTAAGCGTTGCATACTCATATGTTCCGGGGTTTTCTATGCTTGTATAAAATTCCGTGAAAACATTTTTAAACGCCTCCGAAAATCCCTCCGCATGGCCGCCGGGATAGCTTGCAAATACGGAAGCTTGCTTGTGCATAAGCGATGTGTCCTTAGTCAGAATCTGGTTGGGACAGCTTCTGTTTCCGATAAAAAGGTCGTTTATGTTTTCCGAGCTCCAACAAATTGATTTCTTGCTTCCGGAAATGGAAAGCTCCGTCGTATTTTTCTTCCCCGAAAACACCATTGATATAATCGATGTGCCGATTGCCCCGCCAGCCTCGTCTTCCGTGTCAATATGTATTTCTTCATAAGGAACATTGCCTTTAGCCGACGCAAAGGTTTTGATATTAACAAGGGGACGTTTTCTTATAGGGTGAACCGTTTTAAACAAAGCGTTCACTTCCGTGATTTTTTCTCCGGAAACAAATTCCGCAAGGTCAATCCAGTGCGAGCCTATATCGGCGATTGCTCTTGTTTTTCCAACCTGTGACTTATCAAGCCGCCAAGTATAATCCGTATCGTATAGAAGCCAATCTTGAAGATAGGCGCCGTGTATTGAAAAAATCTTTCCTATCTCGCCGTCTTTCACCATTTTGCTCATCTCATTCGGAATCGGATAAAGACGGTTATGAAAATTTACTGCTCCGTATACATTATTTTGACAAGCAAGCCGAACAAGCTCTTCAGCTTGCTCTACGGTTGTTGTAAACGGCTTTTCACAAATGAAATGCACTCCGTTTTCTATTGCATAAGCCGCAATTTCATAATGAGTGTTATTTGGCGTACAAATATGAACAGAATCAGGCTTTAAACTTTGAATCATTTCTTTATAATCTGAAAAACCTTTTTCTATACCAAGAGCATCTGCCTTTTCTTGTGCATTATACTTTTCGCAAAGTCCGACAACATCAACATTGCCAAGCCGTCTTAAATTTTCAATATGCACCTGCCCGATAAAGCCGCCGCCGATAATCGCCGCCCTAAATCTTTTCATCTTTTTCTCCTTCTCTTACTTACACTTACTTTAATAGGGGTTCTTTTCTTCCCATTCCTGTTGAAGTGTATTTCCGGGTTCAACCATGATTTCGACTTTATTCCCATCAGGTGCTATATTCCATATAATTTCACATCTGTCAAGCCCCATATTCCCCTTGGCATCGTCAGAAACAGGAACAAGATTATTCGGCGTAAAAGGCTGAAAACAACACCTTACACCATTTGCTCCCCACGCTTTAACCGCTTCAGGGACACTGTGAATATGAAAAGCGAAATGAGCAAGCAAGTCATTTTCCGAAACCCTGACTTTTTTATCGGTTTTCACAAATTCAAGCCACTGATTCTCACACCCGATTTGAAGCTTTATGCTTAAATCATTTTCTTCTATTATTTTTGTTCCCATTTTGATAAAGTGCGCTTTGACCTCTGAAAAGGAATTTGTATATAGTGACAGCCCTGCAAGTGAGGTGAACATTCTCGGACTAGATGGTTTTACCGGAGGCTCTGCGCTTACTATTTTATATCTTATTCCGGACGGGTCTGAAAACTCGCCTTCCAAAACGGATATACCCGCATTTTTAAGCATTTTCAAAGTTTCGTCTATGTCTTCTGTTCCAAGAGCAATATAATTCAGAGGACTGTCGTCCTTTTTGGGTATCGGCATGGGAATAAATTCGGGAGGATTTATTGCGCTGTTGAACATTTCAATATATTGATCGGGGGCTATTCTTAGATAAGTAAGCCAAGCAATCTCGTCATGCCCGTCATGAACTCCCATGTTAAGCATATCTTTAAATTGTCCTATATTAAGCTCGAAAAGCTGTTCAAAGCCCAGTTTATTGCGGTAGAATTCAAGTGTTTTTTCAAAGCTGTTTACTTAAATTGACACATGAAATAAATTTTTTACGATTTCCATTTTTTCTCCGTTCCACATACAATTATTCGGTTTGAGCTTATCGGCATGATTCTATGCCGCTTTTCTTGTGCGAAGCCTGTCAAGAAGTCTAGAGCCTTGACGGTCAAGGATTATCGCAAGGATAATTACAAGACCCTTTGCGATTTTCTGCCAGTTCGAATCGACTCCCATGAGATTGAGAGAATTTGAAATTACCTGAATAAGAAGGCAGCCGACAAGCGTACCTAAAACGTTCGCTTTACCGCCCTCCATAGGCGTTCCGCCGATAACAACCGATGCAACCGCATCAAGCTCCATTCCTGCTCCCGCAGTAGTCTGCGCAGATGCCGTGCGCCCCGTAAGTAAAAGGGCGGCAATTCCTACGCAAGCGCCTGTCACTAGATACACACCGTATAAAATACCTTTTGTGTTAATTCCGCAAACATACGCAGCTTTTCTGTTTCCGCCGCTTGCAAGAGCATATCTGCCAAAGGGTGTAAAGCTTACGACAATCGCCATAATTATAACCAGAGAAATCATCACAATTACCGGAAACGGTATTCCGAAAACCTCGCCGACTCCAAAAAATAAATACCAATCGGGAAGCCCGTTTATGCTTTTAGCATTGCACATGAGGAGATTTATCCCCTGAAAAACCATTCCTGTTGCAAGGGTTACGATAAATGCAGGCAGATCAAAAAACGAAACGACAAATGCGTTCAGCGTTCCGCAAAGCATACCCAAGGCTATTGCAGAAACAATTACCATGGGGGCGCTCATTCCCGATCTTGCCATCATTGCGGTCGCTATGCCGATCATTCCAAGCATATAGCCAACCGAAAGGTCGATTACTCCTGATGCAAGGATAAGAGTAAACCCAACCGCAAGAGTACAGCTTGTACAAATTTGACGCAGTATATTCATAAGGTTTCTTGACGTAAAAAAATCATCAGTTATAAAGTTGACTATCACAACAAAGATGACAAGAATAAAAACTGCCTTATTATCCATGAAAAAGCGTAAAAGCTTTTCAGAGTCAAACCTTTTTTGCGTTTTTTCCATTTAACTACCTTCCTTTTCGTGTTAGCCCAAAGCATAGCTTCCGATAAGCTCTTGCGTTGCTTCCTGTCTGTCACACTCAAAAACAATTCTGCCTTCCCGCATAACCATAATTCGTGTGCATAAGCCAAGAATTTCCGGCATTTCCGATGAAACCATAATAATCGCCATGCCCTTTTCAGCAAGCTCGCTTATAATATTATAAATTTCACGCTTTGCCCCGACGTCGATTCCTCTTGTCGGCTCGTCAAGAATAAGTATTTTCGGGTTTGTAAGAAGCCATCTTCCGATTATTACCTTTTGTTGATTTCCTCCTGAAAGCGAGGATACAAGCATTCGTAAATCAGACGCCTTAACCTTCATCGAGGAAACCATTTTATTAACATTTAAGGTTTCCTTGCGCCCGTCAATAAAGCCTGTCCTTTTGACAAAACGCCCAAGCGCAGCAAGCGACATATTCGTTTTGACGGAGGACGTGCTTATTATTCCGAGGCGAAGTCTGTCTTCAGTAACCATCGCCATGCCGTTCTTAACAGAATTTTTCGGATGCCTTGTATTAACGACTTTTCCGTTTATTTTAACTTCGCCGGACATAAGCTTATCTATTCCGAAAAGCGCCTGCATGGTTTCGCTTCTGCCCGCTCCCACAAGCCCCGCAAATCCAAGAATTTCGCCTTTTTTCAAGGAAAAGCTAACATTTTTGAATTTTTGTCCGCATAAATTATGAGCTTCGAGAATAACGTCCCCGCAAGAATGGTTTATTTCGGGATATTGCTCGGTAAGCTCGCGGCCGATAATCATGCTTACAAGCTGATCGCGGCTGCATTCGCTGCAATTTTTTGTTCCGATGTATTTACCATCCCGATAAACAGAAACTCTGTCGCTTATTTTAAATAGCTCTTCAAGCTTATGCGTAATGAAAATAATAGAAACACCTTCGCTTGTAAGCCTTTTTATTATGTCGAATAAAACCGTAACTTCCTTGTCTGAAAGCGAGGAGGTCGGCTCGTCCATTATAATAATATCGGAATTGCAGGAAACCGAACGTGCAAGCTCTACAAGCTGGCACTGAGCCACTGTCAGGTTTGACACAAATTCCTTAGCATCGATGTTTAGACCGAGCTGTTCTCGCAAAAGCTTTTGCGTCGCTCTATCCCTTGCCCTAACATTTAAAATTCCCGCCTTTAAAAACGGTTTTTCTCTATGAAGCCATATATTTTCAGAAACACTCATAAGCGGAACAAGACTTGTTTCCTGATGAATCATAGAAATTCCGGCATTTATAGCTTCGCATGGCGATTTAAAGCTTACCTGTCTGCCTTTAAGAATAATTTCTCCTTCGTCACGCTGCAGGCTTCCGAGAATTATATTCATTAAGGTTGATTTACCTGCGCCGTTTTCGCCAATAACCGCATGAACCTCGCCTTTTTTTACATCAAGCTCAACCTTATTAAGGGCACGTACGCCGAGAAAGCTTTTGGAAAGGTTCCGCACGCTTAGAATTGATTCAGAGCTCATTTTTCCTCCGTTCCACTCAAAAGAATGCCAAGACGACAATAAACTTTAGGCACCACCGCACAAAGAACAGAAATTTCCTTGACGGCACGCTTGCTTGTGCGGTGAAGCCTTTACATTTCCCCGCCGAATAAATATATTAATATTTAGACGGCGGGGACTTCATACTACCATTGTTTAAATAAATCTTATGATATTATTACGAGATTTTCCGTGGTAAGCGTTACCTTATCGGTATCAAGCTCGCCTGTTGCGCACTTAACCATTGCCTCGGCGGCAGCCTTTGCAACCTTTACAAAATCAATCTGAACCGTGCATGCCTGGTCGCCCGATTCTACATTCGAAACGCCGATATCGCCGCCGTCGATTCCAAGGACAAGAACGTCATTCCTACCCGCTGCTTTACAAGCGTTGATTGCTCCCTGCGCCTCTTCGTCGTTTACACAGACAACAACGTTTATTTCAGGGAAAGAAACAAGCCAGTCGTCAACAAGAGATTGCGTATCAGATGTGTTCCAGTTTCCCTCTCCGCTTACAGTTACATTTGCGTTATCGTATTTGTCAACAAAATTTTCCTTAAATCCTGTTGTGCGGTCTTGTCCGGCGGTATTTCCAGCATCTCCGGAAACAAGAGCAATGTTATACTGAGTCGATTTATCCATTACACTTTCAAGATATGAAGCCTGCATTTGTCCGCACGCATACTGGCTGAAGCCCTCATATAAATAAGTATAATCAGCTCCCTCGGTGCTTACTCCGATTCCTACGGGAACGCCTGCATCGTTGCAAGCATTTATTGCGGGAATAATGCCGACATCACCGACAGAATTCATGATGAAAATCATGTCCGGATCCGTTGCGAGGAGAGATTCCACATCACTTATCTGCTTTGAGATATCACCGTCCGCATTTGTAAGAGTGTACGAAATATCATATTCGGGAAAATCGTTATCAAGGCTGTCCTTGATGAGTCCGGTTAAAGCAGTTTGACCGTCGTCAAGAATCGCCCATGAAAGACCGATATTCAGGCTTTTCTTTTCCTCTCCCTCGGGCTGGGTTGTTTCGGTTTTTACGTTGCTCTCCGTTTTTGATGCGTTTGCGTCAGAACCTTTATGATGTTGCTTTTTCAGCCGCAAGTCAGCTTTTAAGCTCAAGCACTCCGCCGAACGCCGTTTTTGCGTCCTCGGATATAATTGCGGCGGCAGTTATCAAAGCTGCGGCGATGCACGGAATGGACGTTCCAAACGACCTTGTTGTCGTCGGCTTTGATAACATAGAAATCTCAACCATTTCTTCACCGACGATAACCACGGTAAGCCAGCCCCGATTTCAGCTTGGGTATACCGCTTGCGAAATGCTTCACGATCATATTATAAATCCCGATACGCCTGTTCGGCATATGATATTAAACACAGAGCTTATAATACGCGAATCCTCATCTAAATATAAGAACAAATTCTGATGAATCCAACAACCGTCCGAAAAACCGTACTTTATGCATAAAAAAAAGTGAAGCTTAACCATTGAGTTAAGCTTCACGTTTTTCTTATCGTGATTTATTTATTAGTCAATGTGTACCGACAATGAAACACCATACATCACCCGGCGAAAACAATTATCAGCTATATTAAGCTTCGTTGTATTCTCCTGATTAAGCTCAAGCAGAGCCTTGACTATACTTACAATCCCCAAAAATAATTCTAAGCCGTCCGCCGCTGTCGTCTTACTCACCCTTCATATCAATCGCATCGGTTTTACCGTCCAAAATATCCAGACACAGGGTAATTGAATCGCCGATTGCCTTATCGATATTATCCGGCTCCACACCTAGAGGAACACAGCCGAGAGCCTTGTCAATAAATGTTTCAGAGCACATAATATCAGTGAATTTCACCATATTAAGCCCTCCCTCATGCCCTGCTTTCTTTTGCTCTTTCATTAATTTTTTGCCGCCCAGAGTGTACATCCAGTTCGGTATAGTAACAATTTTCTTATCGGGGCAGCCCATATATTTATGAGCAATCGTC
The DNA here is from genome assembly GCA_964649485.1 of uncultured Oscillospiraceae bacterium. Lineage (GTDB taxonomy): Bacteria > Bacillota > Clostridia > Oscillospirales > Ruminococcaceae > JAAYSD01. The sequence goes on from CAZYRV010000071.1 coordinate 9,246, forward strand.
AGAAGCTGAATCCATGTCAGGTTATAATAACCAAGCGGATAGGCGTTGCCGCCCTTGTTGTTTTCAATTCCGCCTGCGATTGCCTGTCCAACCTGCCGAACCGTCACCATTGTTGTGCCGCCCTTTGGGTATATGGTCATGTTTTTCATGCTGCGGATCTGCTCTACAAGAAACAGCCATACAGGCTTACGTCCCGGCTGTGTTCCAAAGATATAGGGCAGCTCTAAAACTGCTACATCAAAGTCTTCTCCCGCAAAGCTTAATGCCATTTTTTCCTGATCAACACGGCTTCGGATATAGGGATGCCATTTTACCAGCTCTTTTTCTTTCCAGGCTTTGGCAAAATACGAAAAATAAGAGCCGCAGATTACAGTATGTTTTACTCCGCATTCTTTTGCTATTCTTAAAAGACGCTCAAGCGGGGTTATGTTGTACTTTTTAAACAAGTCATAAATCGGCGCAGGCCCTTCTACACGTTCGTCAACGCCGGCAGCAAAAACAAAGCCCTCACAGCCGTCAAAGTGTTTGCGGATTTCGTCGTCCGACAATTCCATGTAATTGCCGAATTCCACCTTCATTTCAGACGGCAGCTCTGCCCCTTGCGGAAGCGGCGGCAGCGCAAGACTCGAAACCTCATGTCCGCGCCGAATCAATTCAGCGGCACCTTCGCTTCCGAGCAATCCTGTTCCGCCTATCATAAAAATTTTCATGTTTTTCTCCTTTTGTTTTATATTACTTTGTGACTAACCTTTCGGGGTTCAGTCATCATC
>CAZYRV010000072.1:0-2015 GCA_964649485.1 uncultured Oscillospiraceae bacterium
CATTTCCTAAGCATCAAAGTAAACTATAAAATTGCGGCGAAATTTGCTGTTGTTTCAAGCGGAATGTTTATGTGGCACGCATTGCGTCTGCCCGTGGATTTTTACGCCTCTCGCAACGCAGGAGATATTTCAGCCAGACAAGATGAAAACGATAATATTTCACTGTCGCTCATTCAAACGCTTGCGCCTATGATTATTGACATTATAATGATGGGCTTTTATCTTTTTATCGTTCTTCATTACAGCGTATTACTTACAGTAATCGGCTTGCTTTCGCTTGCGCTGAATTACGTCATAAATATTTACATCAACAAAAAAGAAGTCAATATTTCACGAGTATTTTCCCGTGATTCAGGAAAGCTTGGAGCAATGACTATTGCGGGAATCGAGATGATAGAAACCATAAAATCAACCGGAGCCGAGGAGGGCTATTTCGGAAGATGGTCGGGTCTTCATTCAAGCGTAAATAATTCCAAAATTAAATCTATTAAGCTGAATCAGTATATCGGTTCGGTTCCCACGCTTATAAATCAGCTTTCGGGCGTAATAATTTTAATTACAGGCTCATATTTAATCATTCGCAATGAAATGACCATTGGTATTTTCTTTGCTTTTCAGGGCTTTTTAAATGCTTTTATTGCGCCTATATCAAGAATGATGGAGGCAAGAACCCAGCTTCAGCAGCTTAGAGTGTCAATGGAGCGGGTTCAGGACGTTTTTCAGTATCAAACTGATATTGAGTATAATGAATTTGATTTGGAAGAAAGCTTTTACAAGCTCAGCGGAAATGTGGAAATCAAAAACCTCAGCTTTGGCTATAACAAGCTTTCAGAGCCGCTTATAAGCGACTTCAGCCTGTCGCTTAAGCCGGGCGGAAGCATTGCCTTTGTAGGTGCTTCCGGCTGTGGGAAGTCAACAATCGCAAAGCTTATAAGCAATTTATACAAACCGTGGAGCGGTGAAATACTTTTCGACGGAAAAAAGGCAGATGAAATCCCGAGAGAAATTTTCACAAGCTCTGTTTCTGTTGTTGACCAAGACATTATTTTATTTCAAGACAGCATAAATAACAATATAAAAATGTGGGATAAATCCATAGAGGATTTTGAGGTTATAATGGCTGCGCGAGATGCGCAGATTCACAAAACGATTATTGACCGTGACGACGGCTATTCTGGAGAAATTCTTGAGGGCGGAAAAAATTTTTCCGGCGGAGAACGGCAAAGGCTTGAAATTGCGGCGGCTCTGGCAAACGATCCGACAATAATCATTCTCGACGAAGCAACAAGCGCCCTTGATGCAAAAACGGAATTTGAAGTAATCAAAGCCGTCAAGGACAGAGGGATTACGACAATTGTTGTTGCGCACCGCTTGTCAACAATCAGATATTGTGATGAAATCATTGTGCTGGATAAAGGGAAAGTGGTGCAAAGAGGCACTCACGACGAGCTTTATGCTGTGGACGGAAAATACAGAGAGTTGGTGAGCATGAATTGAACTGGTTTGAGGATCAAATCAAACACCGTATACAAAATGATGAAGATGATTTTTCAAGCGCATTTTGCGAGCTTAGCTCTGTGGTTATGGGCGATGCGGCTTTTGCGGGACTTGTTACGCCTCGTCAAAAAATACATAATGCCATACAGGAAATTCTGAAATTTTTCAAGCAGGAAATTGTTTCTGTCCCCGAAAGCATAACAGATACTCACGAATATATAAACTATTGTTTAAAGCCTTCCGGTGTTTTAAAGCGTCATGTCAAATTGACAGAGCAATGGTGGAAGGACGCCTATGGGCCGATGCTTGGTTTTCTGAAAAACGGCGAGTCCGCCGTCGCCCTGCTTCCTTCTAAGCGTGGGTATACATATTATGACTATGAAAGCGGGAAAAGGCTTGCCGTCACAAAAGAAACGGCGAAAGAGCTTCACTCAACAGCCTTTTGCTTCTATAAGCCATTGCCGAACCGTGAATTGTCAGTGATTGACCTTGTTAAATATATTTTAACCGCCATAACT
>CAZYRV010000072.1:2025-5666 GCA_964649485.1 uncultured Oscillospiraceae bacterium
GGACATTGCTTTTTATATTACAGTTTTAGCTTTGACAACCCTGATCGGATTAATCCAGCCGAAAATTTCGCTTTTGCTGTATTCTTACATAATCCCCGATGGAAATGTTACTGTTTTATTGGCGCTTGGCGTATTAATATTTTCGACCGTAATAGCCACGCAAGTTTTAACATTGTCGCAAAAACTAATAATGAACCGCCTGACGCTGCGCCTTTCAAGCACCATAGAGCCGGCGGCAATGATGCGGCTTTTATATTTGCCGGCAAATTTTTTTAAAAAGCACGCTTCGGGTGAACTTTATCAGAAATTTTCTTTAATATCGGCAATCTGCAATTCAATTTTCTCCGTAATTACAGGAACTCTTTTGACGTCGTTATTCTCGCTTGCATATTTTACTCAGATTGCAAACATAACGCCTGCGCTTTTGATGCCGGCGCTTGTTATGATTGGCTCGACATTGATAATAAATATAATAACAACTATTGCGACAATTAAAATCAGCAAGCGCTCTATAAATGCAAGCGCCGACCTTTCCGGAATGACTTATTCTGTTTTATCAGGAATCCAAAAAATCAAACTTACGGGTTCTGAAAAAAGAATATTCGCCCGATGGGCGAGCAAGTATAAAACGTCCGCAGACTTTGCCTATAATCCGCCGTTTATCTTAAAATATCAAAATGTCATAAGCACGATTATCTCATCAGTCGGATTGGCAGTAGTTTACTATATTTCAATTGTATTTGATGTCGGTGTCGGTGAATATATGGCATTTAACACCGCATACGGTCAAGTAAGCGCTTCCGTGCTTGCTCTTGCGGGTTTAACCGCATTTGCATCAAGCCTTAAGCCCCAGCTTGATATCGTAGCGCCAATATTAAAAGCCGTTCCTGAAATAAGCGGAGGAAAAACAGTTGTAAACAGCCTTTCGGGAGGAATCGACATTCAAAACCTCACCTTTCGCTATGAGGAAAATGACAGAAACATATTAGACGGAATAAACATAAAAATTCATTCGGGGCAATATGTCGCAATCGTCGGAAAAACAGGCTGTGGAAAATCAACTCTTGTAAGGCTTCTTCTGGGCTTTGAAAAGCCCGTAAAGGGCGCAATTTACTATGACGGAAAGGACATAAACAAGCTTGATCTGCCCTCTCTCCGTCACCAGATAGGCTCTGTATTACAAGGCGGGAGGCTGCTTTCAGGAGATATTTTCTCAAATATAACCATATCCGCCCCGGGGTTAACTCATGAAGACGCATGGGAAGCGGCGAGAATTTCCGGCATAGATAAAGATATCAAAGAAATGCCTATGGGTATGCACACGATTATCACCGAAGGAAGCGGAGGAATATCGGGAGGACAAAAGCAAAGGCTGATGATAGCCAGAGCCGTTGCGCCAAAGCCGAAAATTCTGATTTTTGATGAATCTACAAGCGCCCTCGATAACATTACGCAAAAGCACGTCGCTGATTCGCTTGCGAATATGAAATGTACCCGAATTGTAATAGCGCACAGACTTTCCACAATTAAAGACTGTGATAAAATTTATGTTATAGATAACGGCAAAATTATCGAAGAAGGCTCGTTCGATGAGCTTTGTGAAAACAAGGGCTATTTTTATGAGCTTGTAAGCCGTCAAATGATAGAGCCTCAGGTGCAGGCTTAAGCTTAAAACAATTTATACAAGCTTTGCAATTAAGCAAAAAAACTATTTTCGGAGGATATTATTATGACTATTGAACAAATTTTTGAAAACGAAAGTCTGACTTTGGCTTTGCACGGCAGGCTTGACACTTCCACCGCACCGCAGCTTCATGAAGTGCTGATGGCAGGATTCGAAAAAGCAAAAGAGATTGTGCTTGATTTTTCGAATGTCGAATATGTGTCGTCGGCGGGCTTGCGTGTACTTTTAATCGGGCAAAAAACATCGAAGGCAAAAAATATTTCAATGTGCGTACGCAATGTTTCCGAAGAAATTATGGAGGTTTTTGACATGACCGGCTTTACGGATATTTTAAGCTTTGCTTAATTGAGGAGGCATTTTAAATGCATTCATTGAGAGATAAAATTTCGGCAATTGTTCTGGCTTTTTTGATTCTTGTAAGCACAGCGTTTGTTATTTATTCAAGATTTACCGCACAGAATTATAAAAATCTGCGCCTTGCCGAAATTGAAAAAACCGTTGAGTTTGAAACGGAAAAAGTCAACGAAACCATAACCGAGATTGAACGTACGGCAATATTCCTCGCAACAAGCGGCAGGATTTGTTTTGAAACGCAATCAAAAGGGCTTGGAGAAGATATTGCAATAGATCAGTTGAAAAGCTTTCCCACAATCATGGGTGCCGGCTTTTGGTTTGCCCCGTACAAATACAACGAAAAAACCTTCAGAGAAGGAACCTATGCTCAATTCGACAAAAAGCTGAACGAACCTCGTTTAAAAGACACGCTTTATGATTATCACAGCTTAAACTGGTATAAAGAATTATTTGAAAGCACAGCAAAGCCGTATCAAGCCGCATGGACAGCCCCCTACACCACCGACAACAGCTTTGTATTATTAAGCGTTCCTGAAAAAGACTATGTCATATCAAACACATATGCAAACGATACAACCGGCGCCTCCCTAAGCAGTCTGCCTTGGGACACGGGCGCAGATGAATTTGAGCTTGACGGCATTACTTATAAAACCTTTAAGCGTGTGATGAACAATGGCTGGGTTTTATCCGTTCAGATTCCCGCAAATGAAATATTCGAGAAAATGGAGAACCAAAACAACAGCTTTACGGCTATAATTTTGCTGGTATCCTTACTTATGCTTTGCTTTGTGTTTATTTTGATTTCCATTCTTATTATCCGTCCGCTTAAAAAGCTGACCGGAGAGGTGTGTCAGCTTGGAAAGGGCAATTTAGATATTCACGCAAGCGTCAATACAAAGGACGAATTGGGCGTTCTTGCCGAAACGTTTAATAAAATAAGCTCTGACTTAAAAAAGCATATCAAAAATATAGAATCAATAACCGCCGAAAAAGAGCGTATAAGCGCCGAGCTTGACGTTGCGACAAAGATTCAGGCGTCAATGCTGCCTTGCATTTTTCCTGCGTTTCCTTTTTATGTAGAATTTGAAATCTATGCCAATATGCAGCCCGCACGAGAAGTCGGCGGCGATTTTTACGACTTTTTCTTGATTGACAACAGAACTCTTGCGGTTGTGATTGCGGACGTTTCCGGAAAGGGCGTTCCAGCGGCTTTGTTTATGGTAATCGCCAAAACATTGATTAAAAATAATGCCCAATATAAAAAATCGCCGAAAAAAGTTTTCGAAACGGTTAATAATATTCTATGTGAAAACAATGACGCAAATATGTTTGTCACCGCAATTTTAGGCTATCTCGATATTATCACCGGAAAATTCACATATGTAAACGCCGGCCATAATCCGATTCTCATGCGCTCGGACGGTAAATATGACTGGCTGAAAGCAAAGCCTAATTTTGTTCTTGCGGGCATGGAAAATATGCTTTATAACGAACATGAGATTGTTCTTTCGCATGGCGACGAGCTCTTTTTATATACTGACGGGCTTACGGAAGCCATGAACGAACAAAATGAATTATACGGAAATCAGCGCTTGCTGGAATC
>CAZYRV010000072.1:5676-9813 GCA_964649485.1 uncultured Oscillospiraceae bacterium
AGAGCTTTCGCCCCGAGATTTTATTTCATCTGTCAAGCAGGATATTCACGAATTTTCAAAAGGAACAAAACAAGCCGACGACATCACCATGCTTGTGCTTCGGTATAAAGGAGTTGCTATGAATGAAATTTTTATAGAGGCAAAGCTTGACAACATGGAGAAGGTTCAGGAATTTGTAAGAGGTCATTTAGGCGAATGCCCCCCGAAAACTAAAAATCAGATTTCCATTGCAGTTGACGAAATTTTTTCGAATATCTGTCATTATGCCTATCACCCTGAAACAGGCTGTGCGCTGGTTCGTGTTACTGTTGACTCTGATATTACCATTGAATTTGAAGATAACGGCGTCGAATATAACCCGTTGACAAGTGATTCGCCCGACGTTTCGCTTTCGCTTGATGAAAGAGAAACGGGCGGCTTGGGAATATTTATGGTGAAAAATATCATGGATTCGGTTGAATATTGCAGAGAAGCCAACAAAAATATATTAAGAATTAAAAAATGGCTTGATAATCCGCAGTTAAATAAAAATAATGGTGACAATCAGCCGGATAATTAAAACGTATTTTAAAATTACTGCCCGCTATGTGAATAGCGGGCAGTCTGCTATATAAATTCCTTTTGTCCGAATCGCCGAAAATCCCCTATCGAAATGAACATGACTAAGGCATCGCCGCACAAAGACCAGAACCCTCCTTGACGGCACGCTTGCTTGTGCAGTGAAGCCCTAAAGCTCGTTTATAAAATCATGAACAAATATAAGCGAAGCTCCGACTGCTGCCGCCGAAAGATTAAAACAACACGGCTTTATATATGCGCCGTTGTTTTCAAAAGTGTTCCTGTTTGCTCCTTTTTCTCTCAATATATTTATATAATCGCCAATATGAGAGCCGAGATATCCGCCGATTATTACATCGCCGTCAAAAAGCATACGCACATTGTTGATTCCTGCGCTTAGATTTTCGAGGTATTCGCTCCACTTTAAAACCTGTTTTTCATTCCCGTTTTTAAGTGCGGAAAAAAATTCGTCTAAGTTCCCGTCTTCTTCTTCCAGCAAAGCATTTATCGAGCAATATGCGTCCAAACAGCCCCGTTTCCCGCAATAGCACTTTGCATCTCCGTCCTTAATCAATGACATATGCCCTATTTCACCGGCACGCTGATTTTGACCGGGATAAAGCTTGCCGTCAATGAAAACCGCACCGCCGATACTGTTGCTGATTGAAAGATAAACAGCGTCTTTAATATTCGGATTTACCCATAATTCAGCAATTCCTGCGGCATTTGCATCGTTACAGAAGATTGCAGGATAAGGTATGAAATATGACATGGTTTCACATTTTTCGTTTCGCAGGCGAAGAATGTGAGAATATTCAAGAACACTTCCGTCGTCCGACGGAAAGCCGGGCATAGATATACCGACGCCCAGAATCCTCTCATTATAATTTGCCGAAAGCATTTTTACAATATCGCCAAGCGTTTTATAATATTCCTGATTCGGCGCAAAATCCTTTTTAATTCTGCTCTGCCCCAAAATCTCTCCCTTGAGGTTTATGATAACTGCGGTTATATGCTTTTTGGTTATATCCATGCCAACCGCAAGCCTTGCGTCGGCTTTGCACGAAAGAGCAACCGCTTTTCTTCCGCCGTTTGATTCAAGCGCCCCGTTTTCATATATAAGCCCGTCTGCGATAAGCTCTTTTACATTTTGAATAACAGTCGGCAGGCTGAGCTTAAGCATATGCGCAATCTCCGGCTTGGATATTCTTTCCTGTTCGAAAATGAGTCGATATATACTGTTTCGGCTGGTTTTTTTGCTTTCGTTTGTAAAATTAATATTCATATTTCCTCCAAGCCTAAGTTTGTAAATTCATTTATATAATGTATGATTATAAATATAACATATATAAATAATTTTTTCAACCATTTCATTTGATATAGCAATACTTTTTCATCATATTTGAGCATTATCAATAAATTATCGCTAAAAATAGTGTTATTTTTGGTGCTATTATAACAAACATCTAAAAAAATATAAAATATTCTAAGAAAATCATTGACATTGACTATAAAACTAAGTATTATATAACTAAAGTCATTTTAATAAACTAATTATATAAACTAAATAGTTTAAATGACTCTAGGAAAATGCGGTTTTTATAGAATAAATTATGGCATAATCGTGTTCGTTTGTCAAATATTATCTCTATAAATCAGAGCTTATTCCGAAAAAAACAGCAATACATATATGAATTGCAAACACATTGATTTGGAGGAAAATTATGAAGAAAAAGATTGTAAGCTTTCTGACGGCGCTTGCTCTTGCCGGCGCAGCTTTCACAGCCTGTGACGGAAACACCGCATCGAAGGACAGCTCTGAAAGCACCAAGCAGACCACCTCACAAACGTCAAAAGACGAGATTACTCCCGAGAAAAAAGACGTCAACTTTGGCTTTATTGTAAGTACGCTCGACGGAGTGTTCACAGAATTTACCAAAGCTCTTGAGTCGGAGTGCAACGCAAACGGAATAAGCTATAGTGCGAAGGAAGCGTATAGCGTAAGTGATAAAATTACTGCGCTTGAAAATTTTACACTTTCCGGATGCAACGTAATTCTTATTCAGGTTGACGATGCCGAGGCGCTTTCTCCCTATATTGAGGAAGCACAATCCGAGGGAGTTAAAATCATAGCGCTCGACACGCCCACAGACACAAATGATGCGTTTTATATCTGTGAAAACTATGATTATGGATATGCGATTGGTAAAAATGCGGCGGAATGGATAAACAAAGCGTTTTCTTCAGATGAAAACGTCGAGGTCGCAATTTGCAACGCTCCGTTCCTCCCCTTCCTTGTTGAAAGAGAAAACGGCGTTCGTAAAGCAATTGAAGAGCTTGCGCCGAATGCAAAATTTGTCGCCGAGGCAGCTGCGGGCGCTTCTATTTCAGAGGGTGTGACAGCAGGCGAAACATGGCTTCAATCGAATCCCGAAATCGACTGTGTAATCGGCATAAACGATACCGGCGCACTTGGGGTTTACGAAGCGTATAAGGCGGCGGATAATGTCATTTTCCGCGGAACAGTAAGCACGGGCATAGTTTCACTTGCGCCTGATATTGTAAAGGTTGCTGACGAGCTTGTTCAAAACGGCAAAACCGAATCCAAAGAAAACTATTTCCCGCTTTCAGCAATAACCGTTGATAATGTAGACGACTATTTAGCTTAAAAGGCTTAAGGAGGCAATAGGCAAGCGAACGGTCTATCAATTAAGACCGTTTGCGTGCTTTATTTTAAGGAAAAGGTGAATCAGATGGGAAATATATTATCACTCAGGAATGTAACAAAAACCTTTCCCGGAGTTCTTGCTTTAAATAACGTTTCGCTTAATATTAAAGAAGGCGAGGTTCATGCGCTTATCGGCGAAAACGGGGCGGGAAAATCCACTCTTATAAAAATAATCACAGGGGCAATTTCGCCCGACGACGGCTCAATCAGCTATGACGGAAAAGAATACAACGGTATGACGCCGATTATTTCAAGAGCGCTTGGAATAGAAGCGATTTATCAGGAGTTTAATCTCGCACCCACGCTTACGGTTGCGGAAAATATTTTTATGGGCGAAAGGCTTGGGAAAGGCCCAGTATTAAACAAAAAAAAGCTTAACGAGCGTGCACAGGAAATTCTGAATATATTCGGCGTTTCGATTTCTCCTACAGAGGAAGTAAAAAATCTAAGTGTAGCACGAATGCAGATTGTTGAGATAAGCAAAGCAATTGCACGAAACGCAAGGCTTTTAATCATGGACGAGCCAACCGCCCCGCTTACGGATAATGAGGTTGAGATGCTTTTCGGGCTTATTGAAAAGCTTAAGAAAAAAGGCGTCACAATAATCTATATTTCACACAGGCTGAACGAGCTTTTCCGTGTTTCGGACAGGGTTACGGTTATGCGTGACGGAATGGTTGTTGACACAAGGAAAATTTCAGATTATACAAAAGAAGGGCTTATTTTCGATATGGTCGGAAGAGAGCTGAACGAAAGCTTTCCTAAAAGAGAAATAAAATATGGCGATGAAAAGCTCAGACTTGAAAATGTAAGCGGAAACGGCGTTTCGAACATTTCATTTTCCCTCAAGC
>CAZYRV010000073.1:0-7812 GCA_964649485.1 uncultured Oscillospiraceae bacterium
GCCAGAAGGGATTCGAACCCCCGACCTTTTGGTTCGTAGCCAAACACTCTATCCAGCTGAGCTAACGGCGCTTAAAATTACTAATATATTATATCATATGTTTTCGGGCTTGTCAAGCGTTTTTATTTAGGTAATTATAAATTTATTTCCGAAGCTTGCGCAGATTTTCCGGCAAGGCTTACGATGTGATTGTACAGCTCTAAACCTTGTGAACGCTTTTTCATCTTGACGTTTCTGAATGTAAATATATCCAAAACATTCAATAAAATCGGCGGAAAATGTTTTTTCCTTTACTGACGGCGATTTTACTTGTCTTTATTGCAGGCCAAAACAAGAAAATATAAAAAATTTTTTAAGATTGCAACAAAATCTTAAATTTTTTTTACTTTATAGGCAAAAGGGCTTTTAAACTTCCGATTTTTATGTTATTATAAAAGAAGCTACCCGTAAAGTTTAGAGCCTGTGCCGTTTTGAGAACGCTTGTTTTTCAAGCCTATGCTATTCGGCATTATACAAGCGTGGTTTTCCGCTTCGTTTGGCTGTCTTTGCGGAAAAAAAGCCGAAAGGACTGAAAATCAGAGTGGAAGACGGCATGCTGCGAGATGTAAAGCTTGCGCAGGGCGGTGACAAAGATGCTTTTGCAAGGCTTTATGCCACAGTTTATAAAGATTTGTACCATATCGCATTATACTCTCTAAGAAACAGCCATGACGCACAGGACGCCGTGTCCGACACTGTTGTGGATGCTTTTTCATCTATACATAAGCTTAAAGAGCCTCTTGCGTTTCGGGGCTGGATTATGAAAATTCTGTCGGCGAAAATTAAGCGCAAATATCGGGAATATGCAAATTCAACTGCTCCGCTTGATTACGAGCCGGAGGGCGAAAGCATCAATTATGAAAGCATAGAGCTTATGGCGGAGTTTTCAGAGCTTTCCGAAACGGAAAGGCTTCTTGTTTCGCTTTCGGCGATAAGCGGCTATACAAGCGATGAAATAAGCAGTATGACCGGCATAAACTCAAACACAGTGCGCTCTAAGGTTATGAGGGCGAGAAATAAGCTTAAAAGCAAGCTGATTACAGAAACTGAATAGAAAGGAGTTTTTTATATGGATAACCTCGAAATGCTGTGCGAAGCCATGTCGCAGGCATCGGTGCCTGATGCGCTTTCCCCCGAAAATATCACCTCTCTTTTGTCCTCAAAAAGCTCCGATACCAATAAAGAAAAGATAGAGCCTTATGACTTTTTGCTTTCCTTTAAAAGTAAGGGCGGAGGCTATGACGATTTTGTAAAGGCTCTTGAAGGACAGGGGCTTCTCCCTGAAGAAACTGAATATCTGCGTGAAAACAACCGCCTTTCTGCGGCAGAGCTTTGCTCTTTCCTTGAGGGAACAGGGCTTGATTCTGACGATTTTGCAAGAATGCTCGGCGGCGAACCGCAAAATACCATTATTATTGAAACACCTCCCCGCCAAAAATACTGGGGGATAAATCTCGCCTATAAAATTGTCGCCTCTGCGGCGGCGGTTGCGATGGTCGGCGTAAGCCTGCTTTCATATTTCACAGGCTATTTCTATAATGGAATCCCCGCAACCGGCATTGCGGGAACAGGTTCTGCTGATACGGACGGAATTTCGGTTAATTCAGAGCTTGTCGAAAGGGCGAAAAATCAGCAGCAAGCAGAGAACGTTCTGACGGAAAGCATTGATGACGAAAACTTTACCGCCGATATGGTCGACTTCGAAACAGCTGCTGTTGAGGCTGTGGTAAGTGACGGGATTGATGCCGAAATCGGAACAGACTCATTAAACGGCAGCCGTTATGAAATGGACATGAAGTCCGATTCGCATAATACCGCAATGGCAAACGGCTTTTTGGTTTACGGCGACCCTACGTCGTCGCTTGTATACTATTCAAAGGTTGACGGTGAAAACGTAAGCGCCGCAACTACCCTTACTCCGCCTGCTGCCGAGGGGAACACAGCATTTTTCTTCAAAGCCGTTTATGCCTATGAGGAAAGCTTTGCGGTTGTTTTCACCAAGCTTTATTACGGCGGAACAACCTTTAATGAGCAAATTAATTCAAGCTATGCCGAGGCGGGAACATATGTACGCTTTTATGATGCGGCGGGAACAACACCCGAGCTTAAATTTGACCTTTTGCAAAACGGACGGCTTTTTGATATACGGCTGATAAACGAAAGCCTTGTTATCGCCGAAAATCAGGACCTGAACGGCAAAACCAACCCCGACGACGAATCAACTCTGACCCCGAAATATTATGTTGACGGGGAAGAACATTCTGTTTCGGCGGATAATATTGTTATTCCTGCGGAAAATACAGATTTTACCTATACCGTGCTTTATTCCGTTGATGTTTCAGCAAAATCGCCGAGCGTTTCCGCACTTGCGTATCTAAGCGCCTCCGACAGCTGTTATATCGGTGAAACGCACGCTTATGCATGGGTTTCCTACGGCGAAAACACAAAGACAAAAATAACCGCCTTTTCGCTTGCCGACGGCAACATTCAGTATGTTGGGGCAAAATATATCAACGGCTTTGTCGCCGACGGTGGAATCGAGCAAAGCGGCGACAGCGTAAGCATTGTCTGGTATGAGCCTTTGAATGGCTATGTTACAAGCTTTGAGAGGCTTCCCGCCGACTTTTCAGATATGGGGACGCAGGTTTCCGTGCAAAGCGAGTCTTCGCCGCTTTCCGTTGCTTTCAGTGACGGCAACGCTTATGCGAAAGGGGTTCCGTCGGGTTTTTTCAAGCTTTCCGCTGATTACGGCGAATTCAGCGAGGACGGCGACGATGTTCGGCTTTATTCACGCAAGTGGGCTGATGAAATGTTTTTTTACCTTGACAGTGAGGATTATGGCGATTATTCAAGCTTAAGGCTTGTGATGCTTTCCGAAAACAGCGGCGGAACAGCGGCGGAGATTGCTTCCTGCGTTCCTGTTGAAAGCGGGGAAAGCTTTTCCGAGGCGGAATATAAACAGTCGCTTCAGCTTCTTTTGCCTGAAAAGGGTTTTATAATCATTCCGTACACGGTTTCAGGCGACCTTGTAAACACCCAGACCATCGGCATTTTCAGCTTTGACAGCCAGAACGGCTTTGTTATGCAAAAAAGCATTTCAAGCACAAGCGGCGCAAGCTTTTTAGGCTTTGCCGAAAACGACGGCATGATTTATGCGTGCTATTCCGACAGGGTTCATGCTATAAGCCTTGAAAGCGGCGCTCCTAAGCTTGTAAGCACCGCTTATGCCGCTTGATATTAACCTTGATTCTTGTAGTATAGATGACATAAAAGCCTCAGGACATAGCTCTTGAGGTTTTTATTATGCGCTTTTTCCTTGTCCTCAGACAAAAATGAATTATCTATTGACAAAGGCAAATAATAGGACTATAATGTGTAGCGAACACTTATTTTATAAGCAGTGAAATTTTATAATACAAAGGGATTTGAAAGGCGCTGTAATGAATTGGAAAAATGTAAAAAATGTTGTGTTAGGCAGGGCGCTTAGGAGTGAAGAGCTTGAAAGCGAAAAGCTTGGAAAGCTTTGGGGCGTGCCGATTATGGCAAGCGATGCGGTTTCGTCCGTCGCCTATGCGATTGAGGAAATGCTTTTGGTGCTTGTCCCTGCAATCGGGCTTGCTTCTGTAAAATATCTTGGGCTTGTTTCCGCACCGATTATTTTGCTTTTTTTGGTGCTTGCGTTTTCATATTCGCAAATAATCACGGCATATCCAAACGGCGGCGGCGCTTATATTGTTTCCTCCGAAAATATCGGCAAAAATGCGGCAATGACAGCGGCGGCGGCGCTTATAATCGGCTATGTCATGACAGTCGCAGTAAGCCTTTCTGCGGCGACGGCGGCGCTTGTTTCGGTTTTTCCTATGCTTTCAAACCACAGGCTTTTGTTTGCGCTTTTGTTTTTGTGCCTGATAACCATATTCAATTTGCGGGGAATGCGTGAATCAGCAAAGGTTTTCGGCATTCCGACCTATGCTTTTATTGTGATTATGGTTGTGCTTATAATTACGGGGATTGTCCGACTTGTTATGGGCAATCTTGAGCCGCTAGAATATTCTCCCGCCGTGCTTGAAAGCGCAACAGGAGCTTCAACAGGAACAGGTCTTGGAGTGGTAAGCCTGTTCTTGCTTTTGCGGGCATTTTCGTCCGGCTGTTCGGCGCTTACGGGCGTCGAGGTCGTAAGCAATGCCGTGCCGAGCTTTCGAGAGCCGTCAAGGCGCAACGCAAAACAGGTTCTGTTTATCCTTGTCGCAATCATAATCGTGATTTTCGGCGGCTCGGTTTTTCTTGTGACAAAGCTTGGCATAATCCCGCTTGACGACAAAACCGTCATGTCACAGCTTGGACTTGCTGTTTTCGGCGACGGAGTGATGTTCTATATTTTACAGTTTGCGACGTCGCTTATACTTCTGCTTGCCGCAAACACCGCCTATAACGGCTTGCCGACGCTTTTATCAATCCTTGCGGGCGACGGCTATGTTCCCAGACAATTCATGCACAGGGGAACAAGACTGAGCTTTTCGAACGGAATTTTATTCATATTTTTTGCGGCGGGCATTCTGCTTGTCGTGTTTAATGCCGAAACGCATTATCTTATTCCGCTTTATGCCGTCGGCGTGTTTATTTCATTTACGCTTTCACAGTTCGGCATGGTCATGAAATGGGTGAGAAGCCGTGAAAAGGGCAGAATCCATAAGCTTTTGATAAACGGGCTTGGTGCGCTTATGACACTTGTCGGCGCTCTTGTGGTGTTTGTTACTAGGTTTAATCAAGGCTCGTGGGTGCTTATATTTGTAATTCCTGCGATTGTTCTGCTCATGCAAAAGACGAAAAAGCATTATGAGCTTGTTGAAAAACAGCTTAGTGTTGACGATTTTATGGCACACTATCGCAAGAGCAAAAGCGTTGATATAAACCCTTGCATTGTGCTTGTCGGGCAGATGAACCGTTCGGTTTTAAAGGCGCTTAACTATGCAAATCTTATTTCCTCAAATGTCACCGCCCTTTGTGTCGCAACCGACGAGGGCTATGGCGAGGCGCTTTCAAAGCAGTGGCGGGAAAGCGGGATTGACATACCGCTTAAGGTCGTTTATGCGCCGTATCGTGAGATTATCGAGCCGATTGAGAATTATATCGCCAAGGAAGAAGCTGAAATTGCTACGGGCGAAACCATCACGGTCGTTATGTCGAGGTTTATGGAAAAAACTTGGTTTGCAAACATTCTGCACAACCAAACGGCTTATTTCATAATGAAGCGGCTTCGTGCGCACAGAAATGTTGCGACGGTGCTTGTGCCTTATATTTACAGCAGAGAAGAACCGGGAAAAGCAGCAAAAGCATAAAGCAGATAAAAATAACGGAACCGTTTTGAATAAGCGGTTCCGCTTTTATTTTATATAATCTGTCCTCTGATTGAAATGCTTACTGATAAATCAAAGCTTTACTCAATTTATCGGCTCGTTTCCGGTCGAGATTCAGCTTTAGTCGTCGTCGGGCGGCTCTACCTCCCAATCAGGCGCTTTGTTAAACAGGCTTGAAGCGGCAAGCGGCTTTGGCTTTTTGCCGGAGGCTTCGGGCATGGGGCGCAAACGTGAGCCGCAAGACTCGCAAAAGCGATCCTTTTCGCCCGCCTCATGTCCGCAAACCGTACACGTCCTTTTCGCCTTGCCCAAGCTATCCAATGCGTTCACCTTCCCTTATCGCCACGACACGCCCTTCGTCAAAGCATATGCTTGAAATAAATTCGGAAAGCTTCTTGCTCTTTTCAAGGTTTGATTTTATTTCAGCACGAACCTCATCAACCTCAGAAACGATTGCTCCGAGGGCTTCTTCTCCTGCCTGCTGTTTGTTTTTCTGCTTGTCGGCAAGGCTTTTATAGCGGTTCTTGATTGCAAGCTTGTCGAAATAATTTTTCGCAATAAGCGCCGCACCGATGAGAATGACAATTACACCTGTTATGGGCTGGATAAACAAAAGAATTAATCCGACGATCGCCGCAACTACTCCGCCGGCAAAAATGGCTTTGTCAAGCGCAGTAAGCTTTGTCTTTTTCATTGATTCTGCTCTTTCCCTGTGAAGGAAGTTTGAATATTCGTCATAAAGCTTGTCGCTGTCACGGGAATCCTTTACGGAATAGCTGAAGTCGTCAAGCGTAACCGTCACCGTACGAGGGGTCGCCATGAAAATATTATGCTCGGTTTTTTCACAGGCTTTTTCAAGAAGCGGGCGCAAAAGGCTTGCCGCAATTTTGGCGGAGCTTGTGCTTTCGCTTTTGAGGGCGGTGATAAGAAAGCTTACGAAGGGGGTGGACTTATCGTCGGGAACAGACTCTGAAAAGGTCTTTTGCGCTTTTTGAGCATCGCCTTCAAATTGAATTATAAGACGGCTTAGCTTTTCGGAATTAAGCAATATTTTTTCATCGTCGTCGGGGAGGGCGCAAAGCGAAAGCAAAAGACGGTTCAAGCTTTTTTCGGTGACGGTATGGGGAAGCTCCATTTCTATTATTTCCGAAAGCTTTTTTTCGGCGCCGCAAAAGCAGGTTGAGGAAATAAGAAGCTCTTCGAGCTTATCCCAGTCGGGCGTTGCGGGCTTAAGCGCCTTAAATCCGGCGACACCTGTTGATTCGTGACAGCCGATTATGTAGTCGCTTAGAAGCTTTATCACGCCTTCGGCGGTTTCGCCCTCGGAAACCTCCTCAATCCATTTTTCAAGCTGGCGATAGGGGCGGTCGATTCCGTCAATGCCGAAAAGTCCTTGTGCAAAGCCGTCTATTGCGGCGGTTGTGCTTTCGTCAAGCCTGTATTTGTCGGATAGGGAAAGATGTGCGGCAAGCCACGAATTCGCCGCCTTTTCCCGTCCTGCGCTTCTGTATAAAAGGGCGGTGAAGAGGGAGGCCTTTTTGCCGTCAAGCCGCATTGCGTCCTCAGAATGGAGGTTTGCGGCATCTTTATCGCCTGTAAACCATGCGGCGGCAAAAGCAAGCGCATGAGAAAGCCAATAGTTCGGCGCTTGGTCTATGGTTTCCCGGGCATTAAAGCTTGATTTAAGAAACTCGGCGCTTTCTGCCGAAAAGAATTTTTTTGCCGTATGACGAACCTTGTCATATCCCATATAAGACACAAGCTTTTCCTTTATGCGGATAAGCTTATCCTCCGCCGTCAAAAGGTTCTGGCTTCTGTTCATATTTTCGATATAGCCTTGAAATTCTTTTACAAGTGTTTCCTCGACGGTTCCGTTTGCGGACGCCCTTTGATTTAGTTCGTCCATAAGCCTTGAAACGTTTTCACGTCCGTCCTCAACCATTTTGTCCTTAAGCATAATGTCCCCCAAAAAATTTATTCGTAATCGACAACGTCAATCCATTTATTGAGAAGCGCCTTTTCCTCCTCGCTTTTTGCGTGCTTAAGCTGTGCCGCAGCAACAATCGGAAGCCATGCCTGAACATAGCGCTTTGCGGTGCTGCTTTTTTTGCAGAACAAGTCAAGATAGCTTTCGGCAAGGTCGGGATAATCAAGGCAGAAAAGCAAATAGCTTTTTGCGACGTCAGCGGAAGCATTGCCTTGCTTTGCGGCGACCCAGTCAACGATATATATTCCGTTTTCGCTTATGATTATGTTTTCGGGGGTAAAGTTTCCGTGGCAAAGCTTTACGTGCTTTGGCATACTTTCAAGCCTTGTTGAAAGCTCGTATTTTTTTACGTCGTCGATAGCCGATTCGTTTATTTTGCGGCTTAGAAAGTCTTTAAGCTTGCTTATTTTCGGCGAACGCTTTGAATGA
>CAZYRV010000073.1:7858-9808 GCA_964649485.1 uncultured Oscillospiraceae bacterium
TGCCCTTGATGTGCTCCATTGTGATTGCCCATTTTCCGTCAACAAGCGAAACCTCAAGGATTTTCGGAATATTAAGTCCCGTTTCCTCAATGCGCGAGTGAGTCAGCGCCTCGTAAAGCACGATTGTTTTCGGATTTTCAAGCTTGAATATTTTTACTACATTTCCTTCGCTCTCGTATACGTCAACCGTTTCGCTTGAGCTTATAAGTGTACCGTTAGCCATATTTATCCTCCGTCTGCTTATACCGTCTGATAATAGAACAGCATTGGTATAAGATATTCATGTTTTTATAAACATATTATACTACTTTATTAAACTCTTGTCTAGTGTTTTGCACGGATTTGTAGAAAAAACAGAAAAATCATCTGCAATTTAGACATTTTAGCCAAAACTAACATTAATTTTATTTAAATTCACTTGACTAATGAAATTTTTCTGATATAATTAATGTATATTATTCAGCAGAGGGCTTGCGGCGCTTATCCGTTGCGGCGATATTTTCAAGGGGTGGCAAAATGACAAAGGTCAAGGTTTTACTGGACAGCATAGAAAAAATAAAGGAATTTATCGATATTCTTGACACCTACGACTGCTTTTGTGAGATAAGCGACGGTGAGTTTGTGATTGACGCAAAATCTATCATAGGCGTGTTCAGCCTTGAGTTTCAGTCGCCGCTTGACCTTATAATCAAGTCGGACGATTGCGGCGGGCTTTTGGATAAAATCGATAAATTCATCGTCCGTTAAATGTCAAATATGTAGAATTGCGAAAACAATCGTTGTGAATATTGACAAATTGAAAAAAAGCCCTTGACTATGCGGCTTTTCTCTGTTACACTAGGAAAAGAATAAACAATATCAGGAGGGATTAGTTATGACTACTGCAAAAATTTTTCTCAAGACAATAAACGATGTAAAGGATTTTGTAAACATTGTTTCCAAATGCGATTATGAGGTTGACATTGTTTCGGGCAGATACGCAATTGATGCGAAATCAATCATGGGTATTTTCAGCCTCGACCTTTCCAAAGAGCTTACGCTGAACGTACATTCCGAAAACGCAGAGCCCCTCTTGGACGAGCTTAAACCATTTATCGTTGGTTAATAAAAGCAAAAAGCCCCCTGTAAAGGGAGCATTCCATAAGGATGTACAAATTCAAGTGAGAAAACAACAAATACCCAATTAAAACAAAGCAGTAAATTGTACGTTTTGCACAAGGAACACTAGAAAATAGTGTTCCTTTTTATTTTGGTATTTTTATATATGAAATTTGAAGACAGCGAAAGCTGTCTTTTTATATTTAGGAGGCAATTATGGCAAGCAAGCACGATTTACATGAATTAGTTAATTTGCTTATGCAAGATTCTATTCTTGTTCCGAAAGCTTTAATGGCAAGAGAAGATATTTCTGAGGAAGCTAAAATAGTTTTTTCCGTCGTACTAAGCAAATCCTTAGCAACAAATATTGAAGGCTTTAAGAAAAATATTTCCGACCTACAAGCTGCTGATATTCAAAGTGAATGCTGTTGTGATAAACCAACTGCTGAAAAAATAAAAAAGGAGCTGTTATTCCTCTTACCTCAAACAGAGGAAATTATTATGAACGGAAAGGACAAAATGAATTTTGAATAATTACATATCTAATATATTCCAATTGCTAAATGCTGACAATATTATGTCGGCAAACAAATATTTAGCACACGCCATTGGTTTGCATGAAGCTCATGTTTTTTCCACACTTCTCGCAAAACATTATTATTATTCAAGCAGAGATATGCTTGATGATGAAGGATATTTCTATTCCACAATAGAAGATTTATTTTTAAGCACAACCCTTTCTCGGAAACAACAGGATTCATCTATAAAAAAACTTGCTAACCTTGGAATGATAGACTATAGGCTTGTACTTCTTATATATTTTCAGATTTTTAAGCCTTTGAGATACGTTGT
>CAZYRV010000074.1:0-2263 GCA_964649485.1 uncultured Oscillospiraceae bacterium
GCGGTTTGGTTTCCCTTATGCGGCTTATAGCCGAAAATTACGTAATTAGCGGGTCTGGGCGAAAAAAGCTTGCGCTTTCCCGCAATTTTCAAAACCATTCGCAAACCGCACAAAAGCCCGCTTAATTCAAAGCCTATTTTGCTGAATTTGCCCTTTGTGCCAGAGGAAGTCGCTTTAATAAAATGGCGGCTCTTGGGCATAGAATAAGCATGGTGATTTTTGAAAAAAAGCGTCGGCAAAAACGGCAATTCAGCAATATCGTCAAAGCTTTTAATGTCGTCGGGGCTAAAGCCAAAATTATCAAGAATTTTTCTATATTCAGCACAGTTTTCATACTGAAATTTACAGTTTTCCTTTACCGCAAGGGCAAAAAGTTCGTCGGTTGAACCAACGTCATATGCATTTTTTACCGAAAAAAGCTTTCTTCTATACTTCATCAAAACCTCCTTTTATTTTACGCTTAACCTATATTACCATAAAAAAATAAAAATTGCAACAAAAAAAGGATTACGCTCTGCGCAATCCCTTTTTCTGTAATTCAAGCATAGCCTTATGCCTGAGCTTTTTAACCTTTGTCCTCTTAATAACCTTTTGTCTGAAAAATTCTTCTCTTTCCTTTTCCTCAAGAGAGTTTGAAATATACCTCACAAGCTCCTCAAATTTAGGAATAAGAATATTTTTAAGAGCGTTCGCTCGCTTTTGGGTTTTTTTGATTGCCACGGCAAGACGATAGACGCTGTTTTCGATTTCAGCAAGCATAACCGTAAGCGACTTTACCTTGTTAAAGCAAAGATAAGCCTTGTCATAGTAAGAATTTGTCTGAAAAACGCCGTATTCAATTCCCATGATTTTGGAATCATCAAACGTAATTATAGGAAGCTCTACACCCATTACACTGCGGTAATCAACCTTGATTGTATCGTCAATTTCAACTGCGTCGCCCATTGAACGGGTTACGCCTAGGGTAATATTGCTATATTGCAGGGCAAGATAAGCCTGATGATACGTCGCCTCGATATTGCTTCTCAAAAGCTTTGCCTTATCAAGAAGCGCCACCATCTCACGAATCAGAATGTTGCGCTTTCTGTCCATCAGGTCATAGCCGAGCCGAGCCTGATAGAGAGATTTGCGAACCTTTATAAGACTGCCCTTGGTTGGGAAAATCTGTTCTGCCATAAGCCCTCCTTAGTTCTTGTGAAGCTTCTCCGCAATAAGCTTTTCATCAAGCCTATCAAGCTCACTTGCAGGAAGCATTGAAAGAAGCTCCCACGCAAGATTAAGCGTTTCGTCCATCGTACGGTTTTCATCAAAACGCTGATTTAAAAATTTCTGCTCAAATGCTGTGCCAAACTTCATATAAGCCTTGTCAGCAGGCGAAAGCTCGTCCTCGCCGATAACCGATGCAAGCGCACGTGCGTCCTGAACCTTTGCATAACAAGCAAAAAGCTGGTTTGAAACAGGCGCATGGTCAGCCCTTGTATAGCCTTCGCCGATTCCGTCCTTCATAAGACGGGAAAGCGAAAGCAAAATCGACAAGCCGGGATAAATCCCGTGCTGGTCTAAGTCACGGTCGAAAACAATCTGCCCCTCGGTAATGTACGCTGTGAGGTCGGGGATTGGGTGAGTAATGTCGTCGTTCGGCATTGTCAAAATCGGAATCTGCGTAACCGAACCGGTGCTTCCCTCGACAACTCCCGCCCTTTCGTACATTGACGCAAGGTCAGAATAAAGATAGCCCGGATAGCCTTTTCTTCCCGGAATCTCGCCCTTTGAGGACGAAAACTCACGGAGAGCCTCGGCATAGGAGGTCATATCCGTCATGATTACCAAAATGTGCATATTTTTTTCATAGGCGAGATATTCTGCTGCTGTCAAAGCACATCTCGGTGTAAGAATACGCTCGATAATCGGGTCGTTCGCAAGGTTTAAAAACATTACGACACGCTCGATTGCGCCGGTTTCCTCAAACGAACGGCGGAAATAATCCGCAACGTCGTTCTGAACGCCCATCGCCGCAAAGACGACACCAAACTGAGCGCCCTCCTCCTCGGCAATTTTCGCTTGACGGACAATCTGCACCGCAAGCTTGTTGTGAGAAAGACCAGAGCCCGAAAAAATCGGAAGCTTTTGTCCTCTGATAAGTGTAATCAGTCCGTCAATGGAAGAAATTCCCGTATGAATATAGTTTCTGGGATAGCTTCTCGAAACAGGGTTAAGCGGCTTTCCGTTTATGTCGCCGAACTTCTCGGGAAACACCGGTCCA
>CAZYRV010000074.1:2273-3211 GCA_964649485.1 uncultured Oscillospiraceae bacterium
GGCGGCCGCCGCCGTTGAAAATTCTTCCTAAAATTTCAGGGGAAAGCGGGATTTCAAGCGGCTTTCCTTTGAATTCGGTTTTAGTGTTGACGAGAGAAATTCCGCTTGTTCCTTCAAAAACCTGAAGAACAGCCTTATCTCCGTCAAGCTCTATAACTCTGCCGACACGCTCGCTTCCGTCGTCAAGGCGAATTGCGGCAATTTCATCAAAAGAAACTCCCGAAAGCCCGTCGATCGTCACAAGCGGTCCGTTTATTTCCTTAAGTCCCACGTGCTGTACGCTCATGCGAACCTCCTATCTATGCCAATGCCGCAAAAACAGCGTCAATATCGGCGTTTAACGTATCAAACAATTCCGGTTTGTCATTCGGAATATCATATTTCATCTTAGTAAGCCTGTCGCAAAGTCCCGAATCAAGAATTTTCGAAAGCAAAACTCCGTTTGAAACTGCGGCAAGCGATTTCTTATAGAACGAAAGGATTGCCCTCATCATGTAAAGCTGTTTTTCAAGCGGCACATAAGTGTCGTCCTTGTGATAGGCGTTCTGCTGGAGAAAGCCTACACGGATAACCCTTGCAACCTCGATTACAAGCTTTTGGTCGTCGGGAAGAACGTCCGAACCGATAAGCTTTACGATTTCCATAAGCTTGTTTTCCTCAATCAAGATGTTGGAAATCTCCTGACGGCATGGGTCAAAATCAGGACTTACGTTCTCGGAATAATAATTCACCAAATCCTCGGAATATTCGCTGTAACTCATCGTCCAGTTAATTGCGGGATAATGCCTTGCATAAGCAAGGTTTTTGTCAAGCGCCCAGAAACAGCGCACAAAACGCTTTGTATTCTGCGTAACGGGCTCTGAAAAGTCACTTCCCTGCGGGGAAACCGCACCGATAACCGTGATGCTTCCCTCTTTGCCGCAAAGACTTTGAACATA
>CAZYRV010000074.1:3221-6857 GCA_964649485.1 uncultured Oscillospiraceae bacterium
GACGGCAGATAAGCGGGAAAGCCTTCTTCGGCGGGCATTTCTTCAAGACGACCGGAAATTTCACGCAATGCCTCCGCCCATCTTGATGTTGAATCCGCCATGATTGCGATATGATAGCCCATGTCACGATAGTATTCCGCAAGCGTAATACCTGTGTAAATGCTTGCTTCACGTGCCGCAACAGGCATATTTGAGGTATTTGCGATGAGAACTGTTCTGTCAGTAAGCGGTCTGTTCGACTTAGGGTCGATAAGCTCTGAAAACTCCTCAAGAACCTGTGTCATTTCGTTTCCACGCTCGCCGCAGCCGATATAGATAATAATATCAGCATCGCACCATTTTGCAAGCTGGTGCTGTGTCATGGTTTTGCCCGTGCCAAAGCCGCCGGGGATTGCCGCCGTGCCGCCTTTTCCAATCGGCAAAACCGTATCAATTATACGCTGACCTGTGATAAGCGGACGTGTGACAGGCATTCTCTTTGCAACGGGGCGAGGACGGCGAATAGGCCATTCCTGCACAAGCGTAAGCACCATAACCTCGCCGTTTTCAAGCTCAAGCTTTGCGACGACGTCGTCGATTTTATACTGTCCGTCGGGTGCGGCAAATGTTATTGTGCCGCTTTTATTCGGCGGAATCATACATTTGTGCGTGATAAGGGGCGTTTCGGGGCACTCTGCATAGATTGTTCCGCCTTTAACCTTATCCCCTGCTTTTACAGTAAGGGTTACGTCAAAAATACGCTCTTTATCAAGTGCGGGCATAGAGCCTCCCTCGGAAATAAAGACGTTTCCGCCCTCCGTCATATCCTTAAGCGGGCGCTCTATTCCGTCGAAAATATTAGCAATGATGCCGGGGCCGAGAGTTACCGCCATGGGCTTTCCCGTTGAAAAAACAGGCTCGCCCACCTTGAGTCCCGACGTAACCTCATAAACCTGAATTGTGGTAAATTCGTCGGTTATGCCGATAACCTCGCCGATAAGCTTGTTGTTTCCGACAAGCACCCTTTCCATCATGGAAAAATCCTTAGTATCAGCGACCTTGATTACGGGGCCGTTGATTGCGTGTATATAGTTCAAATTACCGCCCCTTTCTTAAAACTGAAGCTCGGATTTTGTTGCGAAAAGCTCTTTTTCACGCTTGAAGGCAGCGTCAAGAGTAAGGTCAACAAGCAAGCTTGAATCTGAATAAAACACAATAACTCCGCCCATGCGAATCGACTTATCCGCTTCCTTCGAAACATTTTGGACAGAGGCGACGGAAGTGTCGCTTAAATCCTTTTCCCGCACGCGAATAACGGTTTTGTCGTTAAACGGATAGGCTTTGTTCGCCTTTTCAAGGGCTTCCTTGAGATAGCTTGAATATTTGTCAGAGCTTACAAACTCTGCGACCCTGCGCTCGATTTTGTCGAACAAAGAGTCAACAAGCTTTGTTCTCTCAGCAATAGCTTCCTTTTTAACGGCAAAGCTTTCCCTCGAAACCTCTTTTATATAATCCGAATTAATCTTTTTTATGTCAGACTGAATTCTGCAATATGCTTCATTCAGGAATTTATCGTTGGCTTCCTCAAGAAGCTGTTTTTTCTTCGACTCAGCCTCGTCTAAAAGCTGGTTTATCTCAGTCTGAGCCTCTTGAAGCACCGCCGATTTGAACGATTCCATGCGTTCTGCTTCATGATACATATAGTTCTCCTCAAAGCTTTATTCCGATTGCGTCACGGACATAGCCGCCGATAGAATCGGTAATATCGGTTTCGGAATGCCTGTCAGGTATGGTGACGACAAGCGGTCTGTGCGACGAAAGCTTCATCTCATAGACATAGTCATGGCAAACCTTTTCGGTGATAAGCACGACGGCGACTTCCTCGTCCGCCTTGACCTTTTCCAAAGCCTCGATTACCTCGTCCTTTTCGTGGACGACCACACCCTCTATGCCGGCAAGCCGCATTCCCATCTGAGTATCAATATTGTCACTCACCAAATACATTTTCATAGCATACCGCCGTTTATACAAAGAGAATGAGGATTGAAATCAAAAGTCCGTAAATAGCAACACCTTCGCCCATCGCAACGAAAACCATTGCCTTAGAGAAGTTTTTGCCGTCCTCTGAGGTTGCGCCGATTGCCGCAGGAGCTGCCGCTGCAACCGCAATACCAGTACCGATAGAACCAAGACCTGTTGATAAAGCCGCAGCAAGATACTTAAGCCCTTCAGAGCCTGCCGTCGCTGTTTGAACTGCATCAGCCGCTTCCGCACCTACAAAGCCGCCCAAAGGAAGGATTGTAAAGAGCGCAAGTGCGCCGAAGAAAGAAGCAAGGTTTATTGCAAGCGCCTTTTTAGGGCTTTTAAGAGTGCCGTTCTTGTGCTTTTTCGAAATGATTACAAGGGGCATAACAATGAGTGCGATTGCGATTAAAGGCAATACAAAGATTTCCATATAGATTTCCTCCAGTTTTTTAGTTGAATTCAATAGACAAGGGTTCAAAGGGTCTGCCGCTTCCGTCATAAAAACGGCTGAATATTTCGTAAAATTCAAGTCTTAAGCCTTGAATTGATACGAGAAAGCCTTCAATGCCAATTACTATGGCATTTCCGATGATATAAGCAATAAGTGCGCCAAAACCAAAGGTTGCGCCCTCATTACGCATACCGGCAAGCTGTGCCACAACAAGCATCATTCCCGCATGGCTCAGGACAAAGCCGCCGACACGAAGAAAAGAAACCGTGTTTGAAAGATAGCTTATGGCGCTTTCAAACATTTCAAGAAAGCCCATTCCGATTATGCTTCCTATCGTGAACTTTTCGTCGTGGTGAAGCTTAAAGACTTTCGCCTCGAGAGGGTGCTTTAGGAATATTGCAAGCGCAGGAAGAACTATAAGAAGTATTACATAAACAGGGTTGAAAACCTTGATTCCCAAGCCCATTGTAAACGCTACGCCGACAATAAGAGAGCCGTACAGCAAAAAGCCGGCAATTCCGTTGACCCCGAAAACGGCGTCGCCATATCTCTTTTGCTTGAAGGCAATTTTTATATTTAAAAGCATTGAGATAAGTATAAGCGCTACTCCCACGCCAAGCGCAATCAAAAGCACATAAATCGCAACCTGAAATATATTTTCAGGAGGCTGACTGAATCCCAAAAGCTTATAAACTTTTTCGTGGTGGAAAATCGGCTTAATAATTGATTCAAAGCCGAAAACAGAACCGTAAAAAATTCCAAAAAAAGCACTTGAAAGACCAATTCTTGTCATAATAGGACCAAGGGCGGCTTTTTTGACTTTAGTAAGAAGCAAACCGAAAAGCGAAATCAAAAGTCCCTGTCCGACATCGCCGAACATAATTCCGAAAAGCAAAATATACGTAATCGCCAAATAAGGCGTCGGGTCAATCCCGCTGTATTTAGGAAGCCCGTACATATTTACGAACATTTCAAACGGGCGGAAAATACGGTTATTTCTAAGCTTAATCGGCGGCTCTATTTCCATTTCGTCAAACTCTTTTTCAGCAGCCGTCGCGCCGTTTATGCTTGAAATTCCCTTTGCAAATGATTCAAACATACGTTTTGGCACAAAGCCCATGATATAAAAGGTGTTGCCGATTACACTTGCATAGCGCCTCATATCAAAGCTGCTGTCGAGG
>CAZYRV010000074.1:6867-9781 GCA_964649485.1 uncultured Oscillospiraceae bacterium
TGTAAAGCATTCTGAGTTTTTGCTCTTCCTCAACCGAAATGTCCTCAAGCCGGCCGTCAATGTCGTCAAGCGCTTTTTGCTCTATATCAATGAGATTTATAAGAGTATCAAGCGCCTCCTGCGGATTTCCCTGCAAATAGCCGGGAATGATCGTTCGCTCGAAATATAGAGATTCAAGAATCTGGTCAACAACATCGGCTTTGTTTTTTGGTAAAAAGCATACGCCCCAGACATAGTTTTCATCTTGGTTAAACGCCTTGAAAATAAAAGGCTGTTCTGAATAATATTCAAGCTTTGGAAAGCTGTCTGTCGGGATTCGTCCAAAACGGACTTTTACGTTTTCGCATTTAAAAAGCTGACTGAAATCAGTTTTCATGCCAACAAGATGTTCTATTTGAAGCTTGATTTCAGAAAGCTCGCTTATCTTATCGGAAAGCTTTTTCTTATTATCGGCAAGGTCGCCAATCTCAGCCTCAATTTTCTGCGTATACTCCTCATATTCGCTTATGCCATTTAATTCAAGAGCCGAATAATCAACGGCATATAAGTCCACACCAAGATTTCGTGCTATGTTATAGGCTCTTTTGGTGTGAATCGAGTAAGGATTGCTTTCGACAAGAACCCTCGCATGCCCCTGTGTATCCTGAACAGCGTCTATCGACGTTTCAACCTGAAAACACCCGATCTCACAGCATTTGTTTATGACATCGTCAAGAGTGTTTACAAGCCCCGCAACGGATACAAGTGACATTTTTTCTATTGCCATCAGGCGGGCCTCCTTTTTCTGGTATAACCCAATGATATTTGAGGATTTTATAAGATAAGCATTTTCTCGATTTCCGCAGGAGCAAGCCCATACCTTATCCCCTCAATGATAATGGTAACGTTCTGCCTTTCCTGCTCGAGAAGCTGCATAAGTGAGTACATAACAACCGGTGCGTTGACCGACATACGTACAAGCGTAATGTAATAGCTGTGCGCCTGCTCTTTCATCGTGCGCTCTATACTTCCCCAGTCAAGCTTTGGCGCTGTGCGGAAATAAGCAAGCTTGACCATTTCCGTCGTCATTTCGTCCGCCGTATTCTGCTTTAAAAGACCCTCAAGCTGTGATTTTGTGATTTTATAAGAAAGAGGAATTATTCTTTTTCTGATAAGCTCGGGACTTTTGCCAAAGGTAACTCTCATTCTGAAAATCGTAATAAGGTTTCTGAAATCAACCGAACGCAGAATTGTCGTTTCCATTTCCTTAGCAGCGGATTTTGAAAGTTGGTCTTTTGCATCTTGCAAAAGCGATTGATAATACGTGGCGTAAAGTGCAACCTCGCAATCAGTGAAATTAATCTTTGCATTTTCGCCCTTGCTATTCTGCTTTGGAGCATATTTTTCAATTATTTTTGCATAGGGCGTGCCCGCAAGAACTGCCAAAAGCTGTTCGAAATCACGTGCCTTTGCAAGCTCTATAAGGTTAAAGCTTGCGTGCTGCATAAGAAAGGCGGGGAAAGAAGCGAGAAAGTGGTCGGGCTGACCCGCATTTATATACATTATTGCGTTCATTATCTGGGCAATTTCCTGCCGTCTTAAAATGAATTTATAAAAGCTTTTTGACTCAATCGGCTCATATTTCACAAGCCTTTCATAGTTTTCGAAAACGTCACGGTTTAGAATATTTTCAATCTGTCCGCGGTGCATACTCTGCTCGTTTACGTTTGCCAAAGCCTTTCTGAATCTCTCTGTGCCTTTGAGGTATGAAGCGACCTCAACAACGCTTCTTCTGTTTATAAGCTGCTTGTAATCCTCGGCGGTAAGGCACCGTCCTAAAATCGCCCGTGCCTTTGCCACAATCGAGTTGGTTTGCAAATCATAAAGCACCTAACCACCCCTGTTTTACAGTTTTTGTATCTTGCAATGCGGAAGCAAAACCGAATCGCCTTAAAGGCAAGGTGTGGTGATGCTTTCAAGAGCCTGTTCGATCCAAAGATTCTCGTTTTGCTCAAACTTCGACGTAAGGTTTGAGGAAATGTCCTCTCGCATTTTTTCAAGCTCCGCCTTTTTCTCGGCAAAAAGCTCGTCCTTATGCTGGCGGACCTTTTCAAGCCGTGCCTTTTCCCGCTCAAGCAGGGAGGATTTTAAAATTTCCTCTTCTTCCTTTGCGTGGGCAAGAATTTGGTCACGCTCAAGTCTGGCATTCTTCACCATATCCTTCGCAGTCTTATCTAACTGAACAATCTCGTTTATAATATCCAGCATAAATCCTCCTCCTTTGTTACCCTTTATTCTATTACTTTACGGCATTTTATGCAATAGCGCTTTTTAACAAAAAGACAATTGATAAATATTTTTATTTAAGCGATATAGATAAAAAGCTTGTAAATCCGTGTAATTACAACCATTAAAAATGAATAATGGCAGTATTAAATCTTGCAAAATACTCATAATCCATAATAGTATATGGAAATAAAGCTTAAAAATGCAAAAAGCAGCGCTAAGCTGCTTCGTTGCACAAGTTACATTTGTTTTCTTATTTTAATATGAATCTCACGCAGCTGCTGCTCGGTGACCTCCGTTGGTGCGCCAAGCAATAAATCCTGTGCGTTTGAATTAAGCGGGAAAGCAATAACCTCACGGATATTTTCCTCGTCAAGCAAAAGCATAATCAGGCGGTCTATTCCCGCCGCCATGCCGGCGGAGCGCCGAACTTAAACGCATTATAAAGTGCGCCAAAACGCAGCTTTACGTCCTCCTCGGTATAGCCGGCGATTTCGAAAGCCTTGACCATAGTTTCGGGCTGATGGTTTCTGACTGCACCGGAAACAATTTCAACGCCGTTGCAGACAATATCATACTGATATGCCAAAACCTCAAGCGGATCCTTTGTCTGAAGCGCCTCAAGCCCGCCCTGCGGCATGGAAAACGG
>CAZYRV010000075.1:0-9578 GCA_964649485.1 uncultured Oscillospiraceae bacterium
AAGAGGGGACTAGTCCCCTCTTTGAGGAAACCCGCAAGACACAAGTCTTGCAAAACCCTCTTACAACCCCCTATCCTCCTCAAACCCATTCATTATATTAAAGCACTGAACCGCCGCACCTGACGCACCTTTTCCAAGATTGTCAAGCCGTGACATTAATTGTATTCTCTCGTCGTTGCCGAAAACGAAAATTTCGAGGTGGTTTTTACCGCTTATTTCCTGTTTCGCTGTATTCCATTACCCGAACCATTTTTTCACTGGAATAATGCGCCTTGAGGGCTTCCTTTACATCAGAAATTCCAACTTTTTTGCTGAGCAATCTGGTGAAAATCGGCACGGAAACTGTCATTCCGCTGTAAAAATCGCCGACCATGGGGTTAAAAATCGGTGTGTATTCCAAGCCCGCAATCTTCTGCATTTCGGGCTGGTGCTTGTGCGATTGAGTTAACGCATAATGGCGGGGGCTGAACAGCCTTTTGTCCGTACGAACGGCTTCGTATTCGGCAATCATCGCCTTGCCGCCGCCGCTGTAACCCGAAACAGCATGGCAGACAACGGGATAATCCTTCGGCAATATTCCTGCCGCAACAAGCGGATAAACCACCGCCAAAAAGCCCGTGGGATAACAGCCGGGAACGGCGACCCTGCTTGAATTTTTTATTTTTTCACGGTGAGCGCCTGAAAGCTCCGGAAAGCCGTAAGCCCAGTCGGGGTTTGTTCTGTGGGCGGTTGATGCGTCAATAATACGAGTGCTGCTGCCGTTTGCAAGCCCTACCGCCTCGATTGCCGCAGTGTCGGGCAGGCACAAAAACGTAAAATCGCTTTCGTGGATAAGGCGCTTTCTTTCGGCATTGTCCTTGCGCTTTTCCTCGGCAATTTCAAGCAGCTCGATGTCGTTTCTTCCCGCCAAGCGTTCGTTTATTTTAAGCCCCGTCGTCCCCGCCTGACCGTCTATATAGACCTTAACCATTATTTTCCTCCAGTTTTTGCCGCACAAGCGAAAGCTGTTCCTTCACGCATTCAGCCGCAGGCGCACCAAAGCTTTTGCGCTGATTTACGCAGGTATCAAGGCTTATCGCCGTGTAAATATCCTCGTCAAAAAGCTCGGAAAGCGCTTTATAATCGGCAATTGGAAGCTTTTCAAGAACTGTTCCTTTTTCGATGCACAGCGCAACAAGCGTTCCTGTGATTTTATAAGCGTCACGGAATGCCATTCCTTTTTTAACCAGATAATCGGCGCAATCCGTTGCGTTTATGAAACCCTTTGCCGCCGCATTCCGCATATTCTCACGGTTTACCGTCATTGTCGCAAGCATGGGAATAAATGTTTGCAAGCAAAGCTTGATGTTGTCAACCGCATCGAAAATCGCTTCCTTATCCTCCTGCATATCCTTGTTGTACGCAAGCGGAAGCCCTTTCATCATGGCAAGCAAATTCATGTTGTCGCCGTAAACTCTGGCTGTTTTTCCACGGATAAGCTCGGTTATGTCGGGGTTTTTCTTCTGCGGCATAATGCTTGAGCCTGTTGCGAAGGCGTCGTCAAGCTCGATAAACTTGAATTCCCAGCTGCACCACATGATTATTTCCTCTGAAAAGCGGGAAAGGTGCATCATGCAGATTGAAATTGCGCTTGCAAGCTCTATGCAGAAATCTCTGTCGGAAACGCCGTCAAGGCTGTTCGCCGTAGGGCGGTCAAAGCCGAGAAGCTCTGCCGTCTGAAAGCGGTCAATCGGATAGGTTGTTCCCGCAAGCGCACCGCTTCCGAGCGGGCATTCGTTCATGCGCTTTTCGGTGTCGGAAAGCCGCGCCAGATCCCTCAAAAGCATATGCGCATACGTCATGACGTGGTGCGCAAGGGTGATCGGCTGGGCGCGCTGGAGGTGGGTATAGCCGGGCATAACAGCGTCGAGATTTTTCTCCGCAAGGGCGCAGATTGTGTTAATCAGTTTAGCGACAAGCGCTTTGATTTCGGCAATCTCGTCACGCAAATACAGCCTTATGTCAAGCGCAACCTGATCGTTTCGAGAACGTGCCGTGTGCAGCCTTTTGCCGACTTCTCCCAAACGTGCGGTTAATTCCGCCTCGATAAACATATGAATATCCTCGGCGTTCGGGTCGAAATGAAGCTTTCCGCTGTCCAAATCGGCAAGAATCTGCCCAAGCCCGCCGACAAGCGTTTCGCTGTCTTCCTTTGTGATAATCCCGCAGTCGCCGAGCATTGTCGCATGGGCAATGCTTCCCCTGATGTCCTGCCTGTACATTCTCCAGTCAAAGGCGATTGAGGAGTTAAAAGCGTTTACGCCCTCGTCAACCTCTTTTGAAAACCGCCCCGCCCACATTTTAGCCATATTTTACCTCTTGTTTAACGTCATATTGTTAATTTCATTCCAGATTTTCAGCTTTTCAGAATCATTTTTAAGCGTTTCAATCGCCTTGCTTCTGTTTTCGTCAAAGCAAGCCTTCATCTCATCAAATTGCTTCTGACTTATTTTAACATTAGGAAGCCTTATAAGCCGTCCGTCAAGCAATTCAAGCGCCAAAATCGCATGATTAGCTTCGCCGTTGCGCCAAATTTTATCCTCGCACAAAACCTGCGGGTTTTTATAAGTGCCGAAAACATAGCGTTCGTCAACCTTTTCACCGAGATTTTTCGACCGCTGGCGAAAAATTTTGAAATCACGGCAGGTGAGATAGTCAACTGTTTGTGTTCTCCCGAGATTATCAATATAAAAAGTTTTTTGCTCAAAGCGTATCTCATAAGGCTTTTTAAAGTTGACAAGAGCAAGGGCGCAGATAAAAATGCCTAAAGCTCCTAAAATTAAAAAAACTAACGGTGCCGTGGCAAAGCCTTCATTGATAATAATAAAAATGCCCGCTATGGTTATTACAACAAAAATAATAAGAGCAATTGAAACCCACGCAAGGGTTTTGCGGCTGTGTGTGAGATTGAATTTCATGTTTCCTCCGTTAGTTGTTATTTATAATGCCGTAAACAGCGCTGTCTGAAAAGCCGCCGTCCTTTCGCCTTGCATAGCCCTTGAGAATGCCCTCAAAGCCCATTCCCGCCTTTTGCAAAACCCTGCCGCTTGCTGAATTTTCAACCTTATGCAGACACGAAACCCTGTGAAAGCCGACAGAAAAAAGGTATTCAATCACAGCCTTAAGCGCCTCCGTCATGATGCCTTGATTCCAATAGTCACGGCTTAGGCAAAAGCCGACCTCGCACATTAAATCACGCTCGACAAGGCGCACAACGGCAATATTTCCAATAAGCCTGCCGTCAAGCTCGATTCCCCAGTTATAGCTGTGGGGAAAACGGTAGGAATATGCCCACGATTTCGCAATGGTTTTGCTTTCCTCAACGTTTTTGTGCTTGTGCCAGCTCACATATAGGGCGACTTGCTCGTCGCCCGTCCAGTTTTCATACATTTCTGCGCCGTCGTCCTCGGTGAACTGTCTAAGCAAAAGCCGTTGTGTCCGTATGGGCTGTGTACCCTTGTGGTTCAGCATAAAGCCTCCTCATACCCCTAAAATCCAAAAAAGTCCACGCCCTTGTGGATCGTTTTTCCGCCATAATTGAACAGAATCAAAAAAAGACTGAATTTCGTCATTATTAAGCGGGGAAAGAGCGCGAACTCTTTCCCACTGCTCATCTGTAACTTTATTTGGACCGTTATAATTAAAATCAGGCATAACCAAGTTGATATATTTTTCGATAAAAAGCATATCATCTGAAGCTAAATAAACCGAATCCCCGCACCAATGCTTCCCATAATTTCGGTTGTACGAAAATTCAAAAACATCATGTGATTCTACTTCAGAATAACTTAAAGCTTTCATCAACTCTATTTATCCTTCCTTGCCTCGTCCAAAAGCGCCTTAACCTTAATCGGCAAGCCGAACAGGTTTACAAAGCCGGCGCTGTCATTCTGGTCGTAAACGTCGTCCTCATCAAAGGAAGCAAACTCCTCGCTGTAAAGCGAATAGGGGCTTGTTGTTCCTGCGTTTATAATGTTGCCCTTGTAGAGCTTAAGCTTTACGTCGCCCGTAACAGTTTCCTGCGTTTTGTCAACAAAGGCGTCAAGCGCTTCTCTGAGAGGTGTGAACCACTGTCCGTTGTAAACCAAGTCGGCGTATTCAATCGCAAGCTTCTGCTTTGTCCTTGCCGTCATCTTGTCAAGGGTGAGGGTTTCCAAAACCTCATGAGCATGGTATAAAATCGTGCCGCCGGGGGTTTCGTAAACACCACGGGATTTCATTCCGACAAGCCTGTTTTCAACAATGTCAGCAAGTCCGATTCCATTTTCGCCGCCAAGCTTGTTAAGCTTTTTAATCAGGCTTACGCCGTCCATTTTTTCGCCGTCCAGAGCAACGGGAATGCCCTTTTCAAAGCTGATTGTAACATAAGTTGGCTTGTCGGGCGCCTGCTCGGGAGAAATGCCCAATTCGAGAAAGCCTTCCTTGTTATAAAGCGGCTCGTTTGCGGGGTCTTCAAGGTCTAAGCCCTCGTGGGAAAGATGCCAGATGTTCTTGTCCTTGGAATATTTCGTTTCACGTGAAACGCTTATAGGCACATTGTGCGCCTCGGCATAGTCAATTTCGTCGTCACGGCTTTTAAGCTCCCACGTTCTCCACGGAGCAATAATTTTCATTGCGGGGGCGAAAGCCTTAATCGTAAGCTCAAAGCGAACCTGATCGTTGCCTTTGCCCGTACAGCCGTGGCAGATTGCGTCTGCGCCCTCTTTTTCGGCAATTTCTACGATTCTTTTTGCAATAACAGGACGTGCAAACGACGTTCCGAGAAGATATTTATTCTCGTAAACCGCCTGCGCCTTAAGTGTCGGGAAAATATAATCCTCAACAAACTCTTTCGTCAGGTCGAGAACATAAAGCTTGCTTGCGCCTGTTTTCTTCGCCTTTTCCTCAAGCCCGTCAAGCTCTGCGCCCTGTCCGACGTCGGCGGCGACGGCGATTATTTCGGGGTTATCATAGTTTTCTTTAAGCCACGGGATAATTATTGATGTGTCAAGTCCGCCTGAATATGCAAGAACAATTTTTTTAATTTTGTTGTCAACCATTTTTGTTTCCTCCGTATTGATTAATATACATTAATTATACACTGAAAATTCAATAAGTCAAGGGTTTTTATGCATAAATCAACGAATATATATGAATATAAATGCATAATTATGAATAAAATAAAATTTTTCATGAAATTTACGGTAATTGTGCAAAATCCTTTGACAAATTCATAAAAACATGAGATAATATAAATGCATCACCGTACAAAGACCAGAAGCTTCCTTGGCGGTGAAGCCTAAATAAATTTTATGCAACAATTTCTGACGTTTAACACACTTAATGTACAAAGCTTGCTTTTAAGGGGTGCATCATGACATTATTTAAGAAATTTCTATGTTTTGTTATTACTGCCGTTTTACTTATTCCTGTTTTGCCTGCGCAAAGCGCCTTTGCCGAAAACAAATCGGGCGACACAACCGTTGTTTTTGAAAAGGAAGAGCCGGCGGCTTATCTTGAAAATGCAGTTAAGTGGAACGGCAAAAGCGAGCTTGAAAAAAACACAAATTATTACATAGACAAAAAGGTCGGCATTCGCAAAACCGTGATAATCCCGAAAAGCTCGTCGCTTACAATCAAAAGCGGCGGCCAGCTTCAGGTTTTAAAGGCAGGCTCTCTCTCCGTTTACGGAAAGGTTTTCATACAAAGCAAGGCGAAGCTTTATGTCACGGGAAAGCTTGTTTCACGGGCGGATTCTTATATTGACAATTCGGGAAGTGTTTCCGCATCTGTTTCGGCCGCTTTATCTATAAGCGGAGCTGTTTTAAATTCAAGCGGCGGCGAATTTCTCTCCTCGGCAAAAACCAACCTTTACAGAAGCGCATTTTTCATGAACGAGGGTACAACAAGCTTTTATTACAGCAGCAACACTTTGGTCACCGGTGAGATTTTAAGCCGAAAGGACGCAGAATTTTCTGTCAACGGCTATATGGCGATTACGCTTAACGGTAAGCTTACCGCAGAGGGAATTTTCAAAGTTACGGCAATCGGTGAGTTCTGGAACAGCGGCGTTGTTGTTTTTGAAAAAACCTCTACTATTACGAAGGCGGGGAAATTTTTGACGACAAAAAGCGGAAGCGTCATTGACTATCACCCAAAAGCAGACCAAACCGACCCCGACGCCATGAGCGGCTATAAGGGGATTGACGTTTCACGCTATCAGGGGGATATCGACTGGGCGCTTGTCAAGGCATCGGGAATAGATTTCGCAATTCTGCGTGCCTCAAGAGGTAAGTTTTATTCTAAATCCGAGGATAAAACCTATAAAACCTCAAAGGACGACAGGTTTGACGAGTATGCAACAGGCGCAATTGAGGCGGGGATTGAAATCGGCGCATACCACTATCTTTATGCGACGACAGTTGCGGACGCAGTCAAGGAGGCGAAGTTTTTCCTAGAAACCGTAAAGCCGTATAAAATGACTTATCCGCTTGTGCTTGACGTCGAGGAAGCAGACCAAAAAGCGCTTGGAAGCGCAAAGCTTTCAAGAATTGTTGACGCATTTATGGCGGAGATTGAGGCGGCAGGCTATTATGCCATGCTTTATTCAAGCAAAAACTGGCTTTCTTCTGGTGTTTACGAGCCTTATATAAACGATAAATACGCAATCTGGCTTGCCCAGTGGCATACGGCGCCGACCTACAAGGGCGACTTTGCAATGTGGCAGTATAGCTGTACAGGCTCTGTTCCGGGAATAATCGGCGACGTTGACATGAATATTTCCTATAAAAATTATCCTGAAATTATGCGGAAGTATTCGCTTAACAACCTGCATTGGTTTGAATAATCAGGCGCCCGAGCTGTGCTTTAAGGCTTGGGCGCTTTTGTTTTTGCAAATTCAGAACAAACTAAATTCAGGCAGTTTTCGCTTGACAAATCCGCATTTTTGTATTATCATAAAGAAAACATAGAAAAATGCTATGGATTGGAGGGCAAATGAGGATTTCGTCAAAGGGGCGCTATGCCCTTGCCGCAATGGCGCTTATGGCAGAGCGCTTTCAAAGCGGCGAATTTACAACGGTTATAAGCATTTCCGAGCATTTTGGAATTTCGAAAATTTATCTCGAGCAGGTTTTTTCTCTTATGAAGCGGGCGGGTCTGGTCGCCTCTGCAAAGGGCGCTCAGGGCGGCTATCAGCTTACTCGAAAGCCATCTGAAATAAACGTTTTTGAGGTGCTTCATGCGGCGGAGCTTTCCCTTTTTGAGCAAGCGGAAGCAACAGTCGCCGAAAAATCGCCCGAGGTTGACAGGGCGCTTTCCGAATTGGTTTTCACCCCGCTTGACGAAGCTGTAAGGGCTTCGCTCGAAACGGTTACGCTTGACAAGCTTGCCGCCGAGGTTGAGAAAAACAAGGGCGGCGGGGCGATTATGTTTTATATATAAGACGATAAGCTATTGTTAATTTGTATAGAAAGTCCAATTTTTCCGCCTTTTTAGGCAAAAGCAAGCCGACATTTTAGAAGGAGAAAAAATGCTTACAGAAGCTGATATTAAATTTGTCCGTGAAACCCTCACCTTTTGGGAGGAAATCACCCGAGAACAGCAAAAATTTATTCTGGACAACACAAAAAAGGTTTGCTATCGCCAAGGGGTAAATATCCATAACGGGCAGACGGACTGCATTGGCGTAATCATAATCAAAACAGGCGGAATGCGGACTTATCTGCTTTCTGAGGACGGGCGGGAAATCACAATTTTCCGTCTTTCAGACGGAGATGTCTGCACGCTTTCCGCTTCCTGTATTTTTCAGGAAATAACCTTTGACGTGCAAATTGACGCCGAATTTGACACGGAAGCATATCTCATAAACCCGATGGCATTTCAGAAAATCTGCACAGAAAGCGTTTATGCCGACAATTTTGCGAATAAATCAATCGTCGAGCGCTTTTCAGACGTTATGTGGGCGATGGAGCAAATCCTTTTCATGAGCTTTGACAAGCGGCTTGCGATTTTTCTCCTTGACGAAACCCTCAAGCAGGGAAGCGATATAATCAACCTCACGCACGAGCAGATTGCCAAATATATGGGAAGCGCCCGTGAGGTCGTCACACGTATGCTTAAATATTTTTCGTCAGAGGGCTTTGTCGAGCTTTCAAGAGGAAGCGTTGCGGTCAAGGATAAGGACGGGCTGCGAAAGCTTACCCTATAGCCGCATGAAGCAGTGCAAACGCAGGCTGTTTGCGCCGTTTTGAATGCAAAAGCCGGCTTGAAATATTTATTCTGTTGCGGGCTTAAATTAATAAGTTTTTATTGCGAATAAACTAATAAAATAAGTTAATTATGCGAAAAACATTGCAAAAGGTTGACACAAGTAGAAATCAGCGGTATAATTGTCATGCAAACACGGCGAAAAGCCTTGCCATAGCTTTTCGCCGAATAATTTTTTTAAATCCGGAAAGGGGGTTGCGGCATGAACAAGGGTTATCTTATTATTTTTGCGCTTTGCCGCGGCAGAAGTCAAATTCCGATCCTCCTTTCAAGGAGAGAAAGGAACTGAAATGTCACAAGCCTATAACCCCTTTGAAAATGCACAAAAGCAATTCGACGGAATTGCCGAAAAACTGAATCTCGACGACGGCACAAGGGCTTTGCTTAGAAAGCCGATGAAGGAAATGCACTTCTCGATTCCCGTCAAGATGGACGACGGCACAACCAAGGTTTTTCAGGCGTTCCGAATCAAGCACAACGACTCAAGAGGCCCTGCAAAGGGCGGAATCCGCTTTCACCCCCACGAAACAGCCGACACAGTCCGTGCTTTGTCAATGTGGATGACGTGGAAATGCGCCGTTGTTGACATTCCGCTTGGCGGCGGAAAGGGCGGCGTCGTCTGCGACCCGCACAACCTCTCTCAAGGCGAACAGGAAAGACTTTGCCGTGGCTATGTCCGTCAGCTTTACGGACAAATCGGCCCGAACATTGACGTCCCCGCCCCTGACGTAATGACAAACGGTCAGCATATGCTCTGGATGATGGACGAATATGAGGCGCTTCACGGCGGCAGATACCCCGGTGTTATCACGGGAAAGCCCGTCGGAATGGGCGGCTCTTTAGGCCGTACGGAAGCAACCGGCTTTGGCGTTGTTTACGTGCTTGAAAGCCTTCTTGCCGAAAAAGGAATCGACCCCAAAAGCACAACCGCAAGCATTCAGGGCTTTGGAAATGTTGCCGCTTGACATTGAAAAGCTTGCCTCAATCAAGGATAAATTCGGAAGCATAGACAAGGACAAGGCGGCGGCTTTCGGCTATGAAATTCTTGACGGCGACGCTTGGATTGCCGAGGACGTTGATATACTTATCCCTGCGGCGCTTGAAAACCAGATTACTCCTGCGGTTTTCCCGAAAATTTCAAAGCAGGTCAAAATTATCTGCGAAGCCGCAAACGGCCCGACGACACCCGACGCCGATGAAGTCATCAAGCAGCGCAATATTTTTGTGCTGCCGGACTTCCTCGCCAACGCCGGCGGCGTCACGTGCAGTTACTTTGAGCAGGTGCAGTGCAA
>CAZYRV010000076.1:0-9159 GCA_964649485.1 uncultured Oscillospiraceae bacterium
GAGCGCTTCTTTTTTTTGCTTTTATCTTGCAATTAACCACGATTTGTTGTATAATATAACTAGTTTTATTTGCAGGACAATTTCGAAAGGGGATTTTTATGGATTTACAGACATTAGAACATCTAAGCCGCCTAAGCAAGTTTAAATTCAATGAAACCGAATTGGAAACTTTTTCTAAGCAAATGACGGGAATCATTGAAGTTATGGACACAATTAAAGGCGTCAATATGAAATATGACGACACAAAGGATAATAATGCCGTCCGCCTTGCGGATTTGCGTGACGACGAAACGATTGTTGATTTCGAGCGTGACAGGCTTTTTATCGCCCGTGATGAGGTTGACGGAAGCTTTGCCGTGCCAAAACTTGTAGAATGAGAGGTTTTTATGGAGCTTAAAAATTTGAAAATTCATGAGGCGAGAAAGCTTCTCGACAGCGGGAAAATAAGTGCGCCGGAGCTTGCTTCTTTATATTTAGAGCGGATTTCGGCGACCGACGACAAGCTTTCCGCTTATATAACCGTTACGGCGGAAACAGCAATGGAAAATGCTGCCGCCGCACAAAAGCTTATTGACGAGAAAAAGGCGGCTTCTCTCACGGGAATTCCGCTTGCGATAAAAGATAACGTTTGCACGGACGGCATTTTGACGACTTGCTCGAGCAAAATGCTTGACGATTTCATTCCGCCTTATGATGCGGCGGTAATCGAAAAGCTTAAGGCGGCGGGCTATGTGCTTCTCGGAAAAACAAGCCTTGATGAATTCGCCATGGGCAATGACAACCAAACCGCCTATGCCAAAAAAACTAAAAATCCTTATGATGTAACCCGTGTCCCCGGCGGAAGCTCCGGCGGAAGCGCTTCGGCGGTTTCTGCGGGGCTTGCAATGGCGGCTCTCGGAACGGACACAGGCGGCTCGATTCGCCAGCCTTCCGCTTTTTGCGGCGTGACGGGAATTAAGCCGACTTACGGACGGGTTTCACGCTTTGGAGTCGTCGCTTTTGCAAGCTCACTCGACCAAGTCGGTGCGATTGCCAAGGATTCCCACGACTGCGCTCTTATTTTAAATACAATTTCCGGTGCTGATAATCGTGACGCAACTTCGGCGAGATTGGCTGTGCCTGATTTTACAGCAAATATTGGAAAGAGCATTAAGGGCATGAGGGTTGCTTTGCCTAAGGAATTTTTCGGCGACGCAATCGACGACGAGGTCAAAACCGCCGTGCTCGGTGCCGCAAAACAGCTTCAATCCTATGGGGCGGAGCTTGTGGAATGCTCTATTCCCGGGCTTAAATACGCTGTTTCCGCTTATTATCTCATTTCGTCGGCGGAGGCGGCATCAAACCTTGCCCGCTTTGACGGTATTCGCTATGGGCTTAAGGGCGAGGGCGCTACTTATGAGGAAATTTTAGTTGACAGCCGAAACAGAGGCTTTGGCGACGAGGTAAAACGCCGTATTCTTCTTGGAAATTATGCGCTTTCAAGCGGCTATTATGATGATTATTACGTCAAAGCGCTTGCTTTAAAGCAACAAATCGTAAGCCAGTATCAAAGCGTTTTCGAGCAAGCCGACATTGTTCTCACGCCGACTGCTCCGACGGTTGCCCCCGTTATCGGCAATCATTCGGACAACCCCGCCCAAGCATATTTGTCAGATATTTGCACCGTCACGGTTAATATTGCGGGACTTCCCGCCCTTTCAACACCCTGCGGCTATGGCGAAAACGGTATGCCTATCGGAATGTCGCTTGTGGGAAGAAAGTTCGACGAGCAAACGCTTATTCAGGCGGCAAGTGCGTTTGAAAGCGACTTTAAGCCGATTTATCCGCAGATTTAGGAGGAAGTTTATGCGTTATTATCCTACATTAGGACTTGAAATACACGCCGAGCTTAAAACCGCAACCAAGGTTTTTTGTACCTGTTCGGCTGAATTCGGCGGCGAACCGAATACGAGAAGCTGCCCCGTTTGCTCGGGTTATCCCGGAATGCTCCCCGTGCTTAACAGACAAGCTGTTGAATATATCGTAAAAGCGGGCTATTTCACCAATTGTGAAATTGCAAGATTTACCAAGTGGGACAGAAAAAATTATTTCTATCCCGACTTGCCCAAGGCTTATCAAATTTCGCAGATGGCTCGCCCTGTTTGTACTAACGGTTGGCTTGAAGTCGAGGTTGGCGGGGAAACGAAAAAAATCCGCATAAACCGAATCCACCTCGAGGAAGATGCGGGAAAGCTTGTCCACGACGATGCCAGACGCATTTCCCTTGCTGATTATAACAGAAGCAGCGTTCCGCTTATCGAAATCGTGACCGAGCCTGATATTCATTCGGCGGAGGAAGCTATTGCGTTTTTTGAGAAAGTAAGAATGCTTCTTATGTATGCGGGCATTTGCGATGGTAAGCTTGAACAAGGCTCTATGCGCTGTGATGTAAATATTTCCCTTGCGCCTGAGGGAAGTGATATTTTGGGAACAAGAACCGAAATTAAAAACCTTAACTCTGTGCGCTCTATCACCAGAGCGAT
This sequence comes from uncultured Oscillospiraceae bacterium, assembly GCA_964649485.1. Taxonomy (GTDB): domain Bacteria; phylum Bacillota; class Clostridia; order Oscillospirales; family Ruminococcaceae; genus JAAYSD01. Next base: position 2,523 of record CAZYRV010000076.1, read on the forward strand.
TGAGTGCGAAATGGCAAGGCAAGAGGAAATTCTTGACAATGGTGGCAGAGTTATTCAGCAAACCATGCGGTTTAACGACGTTTACGGTGAAACAACTCCGCTTCGTTCTAAAGAAGATGCCCATGATTACCGCTATTTTCCAGACCCTGACATTCCGCCTGTGATTATAACAGAGGAAGAGCTTGCGGAAATCAAGGCTTCTCTGCCGGAGCTGCCCGAGGCGCTTGAAAAGCGGTTTGTCGGCGAGTTCGGCTTGTCCGAGCAGGACGCAGGAATTATTGTAAGCGACAAAGCCGTTTGCGATTTTTATCTCAAAGCGCTTGAATATTATGACAGCCCGAAGTCGGTCGGCTCGTTTGTCGTCGTCGAGCTTTTGCGCCGTATCAAGCTTGGCGAGGCGGATATGGACAGCCTTAAATTCGGCGCTGAGGATTTCGCAAAGCTTGTGGAAATGGCTGATAAGCAACAAATTTCCAAAAACAACGCTAAGGCTGCATTCAGAATTATGGTTGAGAGCGGCGAAAAGCCGGAAAAAATTGCCGATGATAATAATTTCTGGATAAAAGAGGACAACGAGCTTCTTGAAAAAATAATTGATGAAGTTATTGCGGCAAATCCGAAGGCAGTCGAACAGTTCAGAGGCGGCGACCAGAAGGTTTTAGGCTTTTTAATCGGGCAGGCAAACCGTACTCTTAAAGGGGCGGCGACACCCCAGTCAATACAGGAATGTCTTAGGAAAAAGCTTGGATAATATGGAAAATAACGATAACTCAAACAAGGATATAATGGAAGAATCACAGCTTAATTCTTGTGAAAACGACGTAATAGCGGCTGAATCAGCGGAAAAACCAAGCGAAAACAACGATGTCACTGCTGAAATGCAGAAAAAGCCGGCGGAGAAAACCTATTCGCCGTTCGAACGAGGGTTGGCGCTTGTCGGAGCGTTGGCAATGGTCGCTTTTACCATATTTTTGATTTATATAATCGGCGGAGGTAAAATATAGCATGAATGAGCTATTTACAGAGGATTTTGACTTTGAGGAAGAGGACGAAATCACCTCATTTCCCTGTATTTGGGGTGTTGATGAGGTTTATACGGTTGTTGACGTTGAATTTTCCGATGATAAAAGGCTTTCAGAGGACAATTTCGACGAGTATCTTCCTCTGATAAACAGCACGCTTTCGTGGCTTGACGAAAATAAAGCCGCATTTGAGAAGGCGCTCATAGACGGAAAGGCGCTTGAGCTTGCGCAGGTCTGGGCGGCAAGCCTCGATATTGTCACGATTGACGGCGTCGAAAATGTTGATTTTGGTGAGGAGAAAATCCCGCTTCCTATAAGCGCCCACGATTTTTTCGCCGCACTTGAAATAAGCGGAATTGCGCTTGAAATAGAGGAAAAAACCGTTGACGGTGAAGTCATAGCTGAGGTATATTTGGGCGTTTATCTCGTCACAGAACCAGACTTTTTCAGCGGGCATTCACTCGAATTAAGCGTTCCTCCCGACAAAAAAATTGAATTTATGGGGTTGGTTGGATAATGGAAGACGTAAAAGAACCGATTTTGGCAACTGTTCACGAGGCGAAGCTTATAAGCTGGCTTGCGGACGAAATCTGGCACGAGCACTATGCGGGGCTTCTTTCGAAAGAGCAAATTGACTATATGCTTGGAAAGTTTTTGACGGAAGAAGTGATTTCTGAGCAAATTTCAGGCGACTATAAATACTATTTACTTAATTTTAATAAGCAGGTTGTAGGCTTTATGGCGGTTGTTCCGCACGAAAACTTTCTTTATTTAAGCAAAATTTATCTAAAAAAGGCTTTCCGTGGCAAAGGGCTTGCCCGAATGGGAATAAATACTGCAATTTCTGAAGCGAAAGCTTGCGGATTCAACAAAATTCAGCTTAATGTAAATAAGGATAACGTTGATTCGATCGCCGCTTATAAAAAGCTTGGTTTTGTTGTTGTAGAGGCATTGGTGAACGATATAGGCCACGGCTTTGTCATGGACGATTATGTGATGGATTTGGTTTTTTAATACAGCATAATGCAGGATAATAAAACTATCCTGCATTTTTATGTAATTTTGTGCATAATAACATATTGACAACATTGTGAATATGATGTATCATGAGAAAAGCAAATAATTTTCGACAAATTTAAGCCGTGATATCACAGCTATTAAATTTTTATGGAGGGTTTTTATGTCAGAAACACTGCACGTAACCGATTTTTTCGGCTGTGATGTATTCAATGAGGCGACAATGCGTCAGCGCCTGCCTAAAGAAACGTTTAAGGCAATCAAGCGCATTATTTCCTATGGCGAGGAGTTTAAGCCCGAGGTCGCCGAGGTCGTAGCGAACGCAATGAAGGATTGGGCGATTGAAAAGGGCGCAACTCATTTTACTCACTGGTTTCAGCCCATGACGGGCATAACCGCCGAAAAGCACGACAGCTTTATTTCTCCGACGGGCGACGGACGTGTTATTATGGAATTTTCAGGGAAAGAGCTTGTAAAGGGCGAACCCGATGCGTCAAGCTTCCCCTCCGGAGGGCTTCGCAATACCTTTGAGGCACGCGGCTATACCGCTTGGGACCCGACGTCCTATGCGTTTTACAAGGACGGCTCGCTTTACATACCCTCAACCTTCTGCTCGTATTCGGGAGAGGTTTTGGATAAAAAGGCTCCGCTTTTGCGTTCTGTCGAGTGTGTTTCTCGTCAGGCAATGCGCATTCTGCGCCTTTTCGGGAATAAAACCTCAAGAAGCGTCATGCCGACACTCGGCTGTGAGCAGGAATATTTTCTCATTGACAAACAGCTTTATGATAAGCGAATGGACCTGATTTTCACTGGCAGAACCCTTTTCGGCGCAAAGCCGCCTAAGGGGCAAGAACTTGAGGACCACTATTTCGGCTCGATAAAACAGCGTGTTTCCGATTATATGAAGGATTTGGACAATGCGCTTTGGCGGCTTGGAATCTGCTCTAAGACAAAGCATAACGAAGTCGCCCCCGCACAGCACGAAATGGCGCCGATTTTCGCTTCCGTCAACATAGCGACTGACCAGAACCAGCTCACTATGGAGGTAATGAAGAAAACGGCGCTTAAGCATGGGCTTGTTTGCCTGCTCCATGAAAAGCCTTTTGAGGGAATAAACGGAAGCGGAAAGCATAATAACTGGTCGCTTTCAACAAACGACGGTGTGAACCTTTTCGACCCCGGTAATTCCCCCATGGAAAATGCGCAGTTCTTAACCTTTCTTGCCGCAATGCTTAAAAGCGTTGACGATTATGCCGATTTGCTCCGCCTTTCCGTTGCGACGGCGGGCAACGACCACAGACTCGGCGGCGACGAAGCCCCTCCCGCAGTTGTTTCCGTGTTTTTGGGAAAAGAGCTTACGGACATTATTGAAGCTGTAGTAACGGACGGAACGTTCGTTTCCAGTCATAACCAATTTGATGTCGGCGTGACGACCATGCCGAAATTCCCCATGGACACCACCGACAGAAACCGCACTTCTCCGTTTGCCTTCACAGGTAACAAGTTTGAGTTTCGTATGCCCGGCTCGAATATCAATACGGCCGGCCCGAATATTGTAATCAACACTATGGTTGCCGACACGCTTGAACAGTTTGCCGACGAGCTTGAGAGTGTTCCTGCCGAAAAGCTGAACGATGCGCTTAAACAGCTTTTAAAGCGTGTTTTCTCAACGCACAAGCGCATTATCTTCAACGATAACGGCTATGATTCGGAGTGGCCGCAGATTGCCGCAAACAGCGGGCTTTCAAATTTGCGCACCTCTGTCGAAGCCTTGCCTCGTTTTCGTGACCAAAAAAATGTCGAGCTTTTCACAAAGCATAAGGTTTTTACAGCAATTGAAATGTATACGAGAACCGATATTTTCTTGGAAAGCTATAACAAAACCATTAATATAGAAGCGCAGACAGCCGTGACAATGCTCAGACGTGAAATTCTGCCGTCGGTTATGCTTTACTCGGGTGAAATTTGCGATATTGTCGCCAAGAAAAAGTCGGCGGGCATACCCGCAAAGGCTGAAACGGCTCTGGCAATCAAGCTTGACGAGCTTACGGCAAAGCTTTCAGAGCAGACTGAAAGTGTTGAAAATGCGCTTGCGTCTGCCCATTCCTACACAAGCTTAGAGGAGGCGGCTTTGCATTATCGTGATGAGGTTCTTGCCGCAATGAACGACGCAAGGACGACCGCTGATGAGCTGGAAACAATAGTAAGCGAAAAATACTGGCCCTTCCCGACATATGCTGATTTACTTTTTAATGTGTGAGTTTAAATAAATCATCAAAGGCGCAAGGAAAACTTGCGCCTTGTTGGCATACGTTTTACGCCAACAAAGTTAGTTTTTAAGCGGAGGTTTGGCATGAGAGTTGTGACGGTTATTGAAAATACGGCGGCGCAGGACAAGCTTTTTCACGAAAACGGGCTGTGCCTTTACGTCGAATACATGAACAGGAAAATCCTCATAGGCACGGGAGAAAGCGCAAAAGCCGCAGAAAATGCCCGCAGAATGAAGCTTGACCTCGAGGGGATAACAGATATTGTAATTCCGCACAACCATTACAGCGTGACGGGCGGGCTTGATGCGTTTATGCGGTTTTCGCCGAACGCTCGGATTTTTGTTCGGCAGGCGGCGAAAAATGATTTTTACGTTAAGCCAAACCTTTTCAAATACCGAATCGGCGATGCTGGCGGGTTTTTCAAGCATTATAAGAAGAATATTATTTTATACAGCTTTTTTTCCGAGATTTGCGAGGGCTTTTATCTGACGGGAGTTGAAAACCCAGATGAAAAATATGTAAACGCAGGGAAGCTGTATTATAAAAAGGAAGGCTCGAGGCGGGTTTTGGATAATTTTGCACAGGAAAGCTTTTGCGTTGTTTTTCCAAGCGGAAACAGAAGGGACGGCGCTGTAATTGTTACGGCGGGCGGCTTTTCGGGGGCTGTGAATATGATTGAAAGCTTTCGTCTTCGCTATCCGGAAAGCCCGATAATGGCTGTTATCGGCGGCTTTAACCTCATGAAAACGCTTAATCACTCATCTGTGGGCGACGATTTTGTCGCAGGGCTTGCCCAAAGGCTTGACGGCACGGGGATAAGCGAGTTTTATACCTGCTTTAACACGGGATTTGCGGCATTTGACGTAATGGACAAACGGCTTAAGAAAAAGCTTCATTATATAGGTGCGGGGGAGGAGCTTACATTTTAAAGCAATGTCTAGCGAGCATCAAAGTAACATTTTATATTTGCGGGCATATATTATAGAAGCGGCGCCGATTATTTCGCGGTATAACAGGCGGTGAACGAAGTGCATATGCCACGAATCGCTTCGACAGGCTGCTCGCAAAGAACAGTCCCCGCCTGCTTGATATAGCAGCCCCCTAAGCAGCGTTGGTTAAACGTGAAAGCGGTACCCGCCGTGCGCCGCCCGTCAAAAGACGGGCGGCGTTCGGTTTAGTGATAACGGTTGCGGCGGTGTTATTAAGGCATGAACGGTTTTAAGAACTGATTTTGGCTGTTACATACAAAATTGACAAGCTCAACGTATTTTACATTGCGGCGGTTGAGAAAACTATACAAAATTAATGAAAAAACAAATACGGGGTAAAATGATTTGACAAGCACCGCTGACTGCATTATAATTATAATAGAAGTAAATAAAACTATAAAGTAAAACTTAGGGAGATAATTATGTCAGAGCCTGTTTTGGGGCGGATTCACTCAATCGAAACCTTCGGCGCTGTGGACGGGCCGGGAATACGTTATATCGTGTTTCTGCAGGGCTGTCCGCTTAAGTGCCTTTTTTGCCATAACCCAGATTCGTGGGATATGAAGGGCGGCATTGAAACCAATTCAAAGTCCGTCGTCGAAAATATCAAGCCGTATATGAGCTTTATAAAAAGCGGCGGAGTGACGCTTTCGGGCGGCGAGCCTCTTGCCCAGCCGAAATTTGCGTTTGATATTATTAATCGCTGTAAGGCGCTCGGGCTTCATACGGCGCTTGACACGGCGGGGTCAATTCCGCTTAATATTTCGGCGCCGGTGATTGATGCGGCAGATATGCTTTTGCTTGATGTGAAGGCAATTGACGACGACATGAGCAAGATAGTGACCGGCTATTCAAACAATCTGCCGCTTCAAACTCTCGAATATACGAGGAAAACAAAAAAGCCTGTTTGGATTCGCCATGTGCTTTTGCCCGGCTATTCAATGACAAGGCTTCAGCTTGAAAGGCTTGCCGACCATCTCATGCTTTTTGATAATATCGAAAAGGTTGAGCTTTTGCCTTTTCATAAGATGGGCGAGTTTAAATGGAGAAAGCTTGGCATGAAATACGAGCTTTTCGAAACTCCGGAGCCTACTGTTGAGGAAATTCATGAAGCAACCGATATTTTTAAAAGCAGAGGGTTGCCGATAAACGGATAATATATAATATATGTAAGGAGTTTATGGCTGATTTAATGTTGTAGCTATGAATAAGACAATCCCCTTGTGCTATATATGCACAAGGGGTTGTTTTTGGACAAGCTTTTTGTGCTAAATCAACAAAGTGAAAAAAGTTTGCAAAAAGGTGTTGACAAAAGGCGAAAAGTGCGATATAATAATCA
>CAZYRV010000077.1:0-9156 GCA_964649485.1 uncultured Oscillospiraceae bacterium
TTGTTATTATATCATATCAGCGCTACCCATTCAATATAGCGAAGAGCCATTTTATTTTGCGGCAGGAACGTATGCTCCCGCCGCAAGTATTATTTATTTTATGCAAACGGACTTTTTGCGGTGACGAATCAATACATATTCCAGATATCACGGGCATATTGACGGACAGCCCTGTCGGCGGAAAATATTCCTGCGCCCGCAATGTTATAAAGCGACTTTTTGTTCCACTCAAGCGGCTTTGTATAAAGCTTTGAAGCCTCTCCTTGGGTTTTGCGGTAATCGTTGAAATCGGCAAGCACCATATAAGGGTCGGTGAATTTAAGAGAATTTGCAACTTCCTCAAACTTAGAGCCGTTGATTCCCGAATAAAGTCTGTCGATTGCGTCCTTGAGAACAGCGTTGTTTTTGAGATATTCCTGCGGCTGATAGCCCTTTGCCTTAAGCACGTTGACCTCGTCGGCGCTCATGCCGAAAAGGAAGATGTTGTCCTTGCCGACAGATTCTGTTATTTCAACGTTTGCGCCGTCGAAGGTTCCCATTGTAAGAGCGCCGTTAAGCATAAGCTTCATGTTGCCCGTGCCTGACGCTTCTGTTCCCGCAAGGGAAATCTGCTCGGAAATTTCGCTTGCCGGCATGAGAATTTCCGAAAGCGTCACACGATAATCCTCAAGGAAAATAACGGAAAGCTTGTCGCTTATTTTCGGGTTGCGGCGGATTTCCTCGCTCAGCGACCAGATAAGCTTGATTATCTGCTTTGCAAGGTAATAGCCCGGCGCCGCTTTCGATGCGAAAATGTATGTTTTCGGCACAAAATCCATGTCGGGATTCGCCAAAAGTGCGTTATAATCGGCAATGATATTCATCGTGTTCAGGTGCTGGCGCTTGTATTCGTGAAGGCGCTTGACCTGTACGTCAAAAATGCTGTCGGGATTAAGCTTTCTGCCCGTGGTGTTTTCGACGAATTTATTAAATCTGTCCTTATTTTCACGCTTGATTTTGGCGAGCCTTTCAAGTACAGCTTTATCCTTTGCAAAAACCTCAAATTTAATCAGCTCTGCGGCATTTTTCTTAAAGCCGTCGCCGATACACTCGGAAAGAAGCGCCGTCAAGCCTGGGTTTGACTGTAAAAGCCAGCGGCGATAGGCAATGCCGTTGGTGACGTTTTTGAATTTGCCGGGGGTTTCCTGATATTGCTCTGCAAAAACGTCCTTTTTGATGATTTCAGAATGAAGCCGCGAAACACCATTTACGCTGTGGCTTGCCTCAACACAAAGGTTCGCCATTTTAACCTTGCTTTCGGTGACAATGGAAAGCCTTGAAACCTTTGCTTCGTCGCCTGTTCTTGCAAGCAAATCGGCGCAATAACGGCGGTTGATTTCGCATATAATGGAATAAATTCTCGGCAAAACGTGAGAAATAAGGTTTTTATCCCACGTTTCAAGCGCCTCCGCCATAACCGTGTGGTTCGTATAAGCAAAGGTGTTTATGACGATATGCCAAGCCTTTTCCCATGTATAGCCGCAGTCGTCAAGCAAAATCCGCATAAGCTCGGGGATTGCAAGGGTCGGGTGGGTATCGTTTATGTGAATAGCCGCCTTTTCGTGAAGATTGTCAAGCGTGCCGTAAATATTCATATGGCGCATGACAATATCGCCGATAGACGCCGAGCACATGAAATATTGCTGGCGCAGACGGAGGCTTTTTCCCTCCATGTGATTATCGTTCGGATACAGCACCTTTGAGATTGCGTGGGCAATGTTGTTGACTCCAAGCGCATTTGCATAGTTGCCCGTGTTAAACTGGTGCATATCAAAGGACATACTCTGAGCGCTCCAGAGGCGGAGCTTTGACACGCCCTCGCTGTCATAGCCGGAAATATACATATCCTGCGGCACAGCATTTACCGTGTTGTAATTTACGTGGCGGATATAGTGGTTTTCGCCGTCCCAATGCTCGGTTATTTCGCCGTCAAAGCGGACTTCAATCGCCTGGTCGGGAACAGGCACAAGCCAGACCTCGCCGCCGGGAAGCCAGTTGTCGGGAAGCTCTGTCTGCCAGCCGTCAACGATTTTCTGCTTGAAAATTCCGTATTCATAGCAGATGGAATAGCCTGTTGCGGGAAGCTCGTCCGTCGCCAAGCCGTCCATATAGCAGGCGGCAAGCCGTCCCAAACCGCCGTTTCCAAGCCCCGCATCAGGCTCTTCCTCAAAAACGGTGTCAAGCTTGATTCCGATATCCTCAAGGGCTTTTTCCGCCTCGTCAACCATTTCGATATTATAAAGGCTTGTTTTAAGCGAGCGCCCCATCAAAAACTCCATGGAAATATAATAAACCTGCTTTTTCCCCTCGGAATTTACCTTTGCCATAAACCTATGGCGCTTTTCCTTAAGGTGATTGACGACGATTGTCGCAAGCGCCTTATAAATCTGCTTTGGCGTCGCCTCTTTCGGGTCAACCCTCATGTCAATCTCAAGAATATCCGAAAGCTTTCGGGAAAGTTCCTTTGCGGTGTATGGTGACTTCATAAAATCTATCCCTTTCATTAATATAATTACAATAATAAGCCTATATGCAAACAACCCTTGCGGCTTTCGGCTGACAGCAATTCCCTTTATTTGCTTTGTCTAGTTTGAATCTTTGCCGTCAAGAAATCGTCTATCTATTTCTAGGTGAAGCCTTAATTAGTATTCGTTTGCATTATATCATATTTATACTGTCAATGTCAAAGCCTTGACGATAAAATAAAGCAAATTTTACTTTAAAATTACAAAGTTAGAGCATTTTTTTGCTGTAATAAGCCCGCCGCCGTTACAGGTTTTTCCTTATTTTTGCTTTATCAGGCGAAAAAAACAAGCTTATTTACTAAATAAATTAAACATTGTTAATTAATTAAATATAGTTTTTACGTTAATTTCAGTGTGTCTTATGCAATTTGCACAAATATTAAAAATCAATATGTGAAACTTCATGAAATTTACACAAAGTATTGAACTTTGCCTTTTGTTGTGGTACAATATTACTAAAGAAATCATTATAGGAGGACGTACATATGTGCGCATTTTCCGGAGATATGCCAGAGGGCTATGCCTTTCCGCTTCATCTCTTTCATAAGGGCGATTTGGTTCAGGGCTATACATTTTTCGGCTCTCACAGGCACGTTGAGGACGGAAAAGAGGGAATAATTTTCCGTGTATGGGCGCCTGCGGCAAAAAGCGTAAGCGTCGTCGGCGATTTTAACGAATGGAACAGGGCAAGCGGTATGATGGATTCGCTTGTCGGCGGAATTTTTGTTAAATTTATCGCGGGCATTTCCGAGGGAACTCTTTATAAATACAGCATTGAGGGGCAAAACGGTCAGCTTCGCATGAAATCCGACCCCTACGGCACTTATATGGAGCTTCGCCCGAATACCGCGTCAATCGTCTTTGACATAGAGGGCTTTGAATGGGGCGACGAAAAGTGGCTTGAAAGCAGGCGAAAAAAGGATATCTACAACTCTCCCATAAATATTTACGAGCTTCATGTAAATTCGTGGCGGCGCGAGGAGGACGGGGCGCTTTTCTCCTACAAGCGGCTTGCGAAAGAGCTTATTCCCTACGTGAAAAAAATGGGCTTCACCCATATAGAGCTTATGCCCGTGGCAGAGCACCCTTTCGACGGCTCGTGGGGGTATCAGCAAATCGGCTATTTTGCGCCGACTTCACGAAACGGCACACCGAAGGATTTTATGGAATTTGTCGATTCGTGTCATAAAAATGATATTGGTGTCATTCTCGATTGGGTTCCCGCGCATTTTCCTAAGGACGAGGCGGGGCTTTACGAATTTGACGGCGGCTGTTGCTATGAATATTCCGACCCGAATAAAAGAGAGCACGAAACGTGGGGAACACGAATTTTCGACTGGGGAAAGCCCGAGGTTCAGTCATTTTTGATTTCAAACGCCGACTATTGGCTTAGAAAATACCATATCGACGGGCTTAGGGTTGATGCTGTGGCTTCTATGCTTTACCTTGATTATGGCAGGCAGGGCGGCGCTTGGACGAGAAACAAATACGGCTCGAACGAAAACCTTGAGGCTGTTGAGTTTCTCCAAAAGCTTAACAAAGCGCTTTTTGCCGAGCATGAAAATATCCTCATGATTGCCGAGGAATCAACCGCTTGGCCGCTTGTCACAAAGCCTGTTGACATAGGCGGGCTTGGGTTTAATTTCAAGTGGAACATGGGCTGGATGAACGATATGCTTTCGTATATGTCGATGGACCCGCTTGGCAGACCGTACAACCACAATAAAATCACTTTTTCATTTTATTATGCCTTTTCCGAAAACTTTATCCTGCCGATTTCGCACGATGAGGTCGTACACGGAAAATGCTCTATGCTTGATAAAATGAGCGGGCCGAGAGAGTTCCGCTTTGCCTCAATGCGCACCTTCCTCACCTACATGACGACTCACCCGGGCAAAAAGCTTACATTTATGGGGCAGGAATTTGCCCAGTATAAAGAATGGAATTTCCAAAAGGGGCTTGACTGGCACGCTTTGGACTATCCCGAGCATAAGCAATATCAAAGCTTTGTAAAGGCGGCAAACAGGCTCTACCTCGAACAGCCCGCACTTTTCGAGCGTGATACGACATGGGAGGGCTTTGCGTGGATTTGCAGCGACGACAGCAAAAACAGCGTTATCTCTTTCAGGAGAATCGGAAAAGACTCTGAAGTCATTGTCGTATGCAGCTTTCAGCCTGTCGCCCACGAAACTTATAGAATCGGCGTTCCTTATTACGGCGAATACACCGAAATTTTCACAACGGATTCAGCGGAATTCGGCGGAACAGGCGTCAAAAACGGCACGATACTCTCAAAAGAGGAGGGAATGCACGGGCTTGACTATTCGATTGATTTAAGCCTTGCGCCGATGTCGGCGGTTGTTTTAAGCGTAAAGCGGCTTTCAACCGGAAAGCTTGTCGAGCAGACAAAGGAAAAGAAAGGCTCTGCGGAAAATCTGTCGCCAAAGGCGGTTAAAGCGAAAATTGAGATAAGACCGATTGTTTCCACGGTAAAAAACAAGCTTGAGGAAGACGACGACTGAAAAACTGCCCGTCAGGGCGGTTCACGGCATATAAAAAAACGATTACCTATGGTACAGACCATATTTACAAACTGGAGGAGAATATGAATCACGTCAAGAAAGAATGTGTGGCAATGCTTCTTGCGGGCGGTCAGGGAAGCCGTCTGTATGCGCTTACGCACGACATGGCAAAGCCCGCCGTGCCTTACGGCGGAAAATACCGCATAATTGATTTCCCGCTTTCCAACTGCGTCAATTCAGGAATCGACACAGTCGGCGTCCTCACGCAATACCAGCCCCTCGTCCTGAACGAATACATAGGAAACGGCCAGCCGTGGGGCTTGGATCGTGTCCACGGCGGCGTTCATGTGCTTCCTCCATACCAGTCGTCAACAGGCGCAAGCTGGTATAAGGGCACGGCAAACGCAATCTACCAGAACATAAGCTTTGTAGACAGATACAGCCCCGAATATGTGATTATTCTTTCGGGCGACCATATCTATAAGATGGATTATTCGGAAATGCTTGACTTCCACAAGGAAAAAAACGCCGATGCAACAATCGCCGTGCTTGAGGTTCCGTGGGAAGAGGCTTCACGCTTTGGCATTATGACGGCGGACGAAAACGGCTTGGTCACAGAATTTGCGGAAAAGCCGAAAGAGCCGAAGTCAAACCTTGCCTCAATGGGAATCTACATATTTAACTGGGAGGCGCTTAAGCGCTATCTCATTGCGAACGAAAACGACGAAACCGCCGACAAGGATTTCGGCAAAAACATTATTCCGAATATGCTTAATGACGGCTGTAAAATGTATGCCTATGCGTTTGACGGCTATTGGAAGGACGTCGGAACAATCGACAGCCTTTGGGAGGCAAACATGGATTTGCTTAACCCGAAAGTGCCGCTTGATTTATACGACCACAGCTGGAAAATTTATTCAAGAAACCCCGTATATCCGCCGCATTTTGCCGACTGCGGAAGCAAGATTGAAAATTCAATGGTCACAGAGGGCTGCCGCATATCGGGAAAGGTTGATTTTTCGATACTTTTCGCCGGCGTTGTTGTTGAGGAGGGCGCAGTCGTCCACGACAGCATAATCATGCCGAACACCGTGATTAAAAAAGGTGCGGTGATTGAATACGCAATAATCGGAGAAGAATGCACAATCGGTGAAAATGCCCATATAGGCGAACGGCCGGAGCTTGTCGAGGACAAGGACACATGGGGAATCGCCGTCGTCGGTCACAGCATAAACGTTTCGGCAAAGGCGGAAATCGCCCCTAAGGCAATGATTTCCGAGAACATTTAATCGAAACAATCACAAGCTTCGAACGCTTTTGTTCATGGAAACGGCTGGAAATCAGAAAACCCGCCGTTCTACCGACAAGAAAGGAAAAATCGAATATGGCAAGTATGGCAGATGTGCAGGGGCTTATTTTCGCCAATATGCACGATTCCACGATAAACGAGCTTACAGAGCGCCGCACAATGGCAAGCGTTCCTTTCGGCGCACGCTATCGGCTTATTGACTTCATGCTTTCGAATATGGCAAATTCGGGAATTGCAGAGGTCGGCGTTATTACAAAATCAAACTATCAATCGCTTCTCGACCATTTGGGAATGGGCAGAGAATGGGATTTATCCCGCAAAAACAAGGGCTTGCACCTTCTCCCGCCGTTTGGACATTCCGGAAGCGGAATTTACCGCGGACGGCTTGAGGCGCTTGCAAACGTAATGAGCTATATCAAGCAGTCCGATGCGGAATATGTCGTAATGTCCGACAGCGACATAATCGCAAACATTGATTTAAAGCCTGCGGTTGATTTCCACGAGAAAAACGATGCGGACATAACCGTCGTCTACGGCAAGCGCTTTTGCGCAATGGAGCAATCCCGAACCAAAACCGTTTTGTTCGTCAACGAGGAAAACCGTGTTTATGACGTGCTTGTCCGCCCCGAAATAAGCGGCGAAATCAACGTAAGCCTGAACATTTACGTGATGAAAAAGAAGTTTCTCGAGGATTTAATCAACGATACGACAAGCCGCAGCCTGTACAGCTTTGAGGTTGACGTGCTTCAGCACAGGCTTAAACAGCTTAAAATCTGCGGCTGGCGCTATGACGGCTTTTTCATGCAGATTGACAGCATGAAATCCTATTATGAGGGCAACCTGAGCCTTATCAAGCCCGAGGTCAGAAAGTCGCTTTTCACGGCGGACGACCCGATTTATACAAAGGTTCGTGACGAAGCTCCCGCTAAATACGGCTTGGACGCAAATGTGAAAAGGCGCAATCGGCCGAAACAGCGTAATCATGCAGGATACCGTTATCGGCGAGGGCGCTGACATAAACTATGTAATCACCGACAAAAAGGTTTTGATTTCCGACAAAAGGACGCTTGTCGGAACGGAAAATTATCCGATTTTCGTCAAAAAAGGCGCAAGCATATAGGCGGAAATAACCCCTGAATGCGCCGCAATAATTTATTTGATATCTACGATTTGCTGATATTTTTTTCATGAAAGGGCGGAGAGAAAATTTTCTTTCCGCCTGTCCTCTTTGCGGGCCGGTTAAAACAATTCCATATTTTTATAATAAATTCATTTTTTCGGAACAATTTTCTCCCTGTTGTTTTTGTATTGAAATTGTAAAGGATTTCATGGCAACAACGGAAAAATAAGGTTGACAAGCCATTTTCCCTATGTTATAATACTTGATGAATAAGCGTTTTATGCGGGTTTTGCCCCGTAAGCACAAACAAGGCTTTGACGCTTGGAAAATCAATCAAATTTTACTTTTGGAGGCTTTTATGAAGACAAAGCTTGGAATTTCCGCAGGGATTATCGCCGCCGGAATTTATCTTTCATTCGTGCTTAATCTGCCGACTGCCGCCGTCTTAATCACAGGCTATGTGCTTATTGCCGAGTCAAACGAATGGCTCAGGAGAAACGCTCTCAAGGCAATTATTCTATATTTCGGCGCTTCGGTCGTCTGTGCGATAATCAACTTTGTTCCCGATTTTATTGTTTCCCTTAATTCCATGTTTAATATTGATATAAACGTTCTCCACAGCGTTTCCTCGACAATCAACGGCATATTTTACGGCATATCGGGTTTGATAGGCCTTGTTATGAAGGTATTATTTTTAATTCTTGCGATTATGGCGGTCAACCAAGGCTCGGCAAACCTTGGAGGAATTGAAAAATTCGTTGATAAAAGCATAAATTCGGACAATTGATCGGGCTTTTTAATGCTTGTGTTGCTCAAGCGTTAATATTGCAAGCAATAATAAAATTTAAAAGAGGATTGGGTTTATGAGCGTAAAATATTGCACGCAATGCGGAAACGAAAACAACATTGTCGCTAAGTTCTGCCGTTTTTGCGGAAATCCATTTGCACAGCAGACAAAAACGGCGCAAGAACACGTCGCAGACGAAAGTCTTGCCGACTCTTTCGAGCTTATCATGGCAAAACAGCGAGAACAGGAGGAGGCGGGCATAGTCCTCTCCGATAATCCCGAATTTGAGTTTTCGGCTGATAAAAAGGATATTCCTATTGAAAGCGACGACTTTGTGAAAAGTATGCTCCGTTCCAGAGAAAACGAGCGTGCGGGAGGCTTTGTCGGCGCTGAAACAAGCCTTTCTTCAAGCGGAGATATTGAAGCTGTGACAGCTGATTCGGGCTCTTCTCTTCCGAGATTTATTGACACCGACCATATTCCCGATTCGCCTGCGGAAAATGTTTTTGCTATTTCCGAGGACGAAACCGACGAGGAAGCAATATCACAGCTTTTCATTCCCGATTCAAACGATGCGCCCTTGCCGGGGGCGATTATGAAAGCGCAGGCGGAAGCGGAAGCATTAGCTAAGGCGGAAGCCGAAGCAAAAGCCAAAGCAGAAGCCGAAGCAAAGGCCAAGGCGGAAGCCGAAGCAAAGGCCAAGGCGGAAGCCGAAGCATTAGCCAAGGCAGAAGCCGAAGCAAAGGCTAAAGCCGAAGCCGAAGCAAAGGCTAAAGCGGAAGCGGAAGCGGAAGCAAAGGCTAAAGCCGAAGCCGAAGCATTAGCCAAGGCGGAAGCCGAAGCATTAGCCAAGG
>CAZYRV010000078.1:0-3428 GCA_964649485.1 uncultured Oscillospiraceae bacterium
AATAATTTTCAAGCCGCTTGTCGTAAAGCTTTTCAATAATTTCCGCCCGACATTCGCCGACAAGCTCTATAAAAAGGCGGTTTCCCGCCGCAATCATCAAAGCCGAGCCGGCAACCTCACTGTTATTTATTATAGCGTCCAGAATATCAGCCGCTTTTTCCTCATCACCCTTAAGAAACGCACGGTCTGCGGCGTTTACTGCGGCGATAACCGCATTCGGCAATACCGCAAAATCCGCTTCGTCATAATAAAAAAGCTCGTCAGGATTTTCAACCATAGGAATATTATTATAAATATTCTCCATCATTAAAATGTTCTGCCATAAATATTTTCTTGACTTTTCTTCTTCCTCAGGCGTAAGCTTTTTCGGCTTTTTGACGGGGAAAACAACCTTGATAAACACATACATAATAATCATGCCTGCGGTTGCGGCCGCCATGCAGGCATAAGGATTTTCAATCACAAACGGCAGTGCATACCACAAAGCGCCCATAACAGGAAGAAAAATAATTCCGCTTAAATGTACTGCCTTCATGCTTTTGTCATGGCTTTTCGGCTTTAAAAGCATTGCCCCCGGGCGAAAGCACCCCGAAACAAATCTTGCATGAAGCCTGCCGCCTGACCTGTAAAACAAAATCGGCCCGAATTTATAAATAATAACCATGAAGCCGCCAAGCTTTGCGGCGAAAAGCTCTACCACCGAAATCGCCACAGGCAGAATTGACAGAGTCACCACAATTGCTGTGATCTCAAGTATAATTCCGAATAAAAGCGACGGCATAAAGCTTTCAAAACGGCTGAACGCACGAATATCCATAATCACAAACGCAAGTAAAAAGTCGGCGCAAACAAGAATTATATTTAGTGCTTTTCTCACATTTTCAGACATAAAGTTCTCCTTACAAGCATTTTTGTATATGATTATATAGTATAGCATATTTTAGTAATAAAAGCAAGAAAAAAGCCCATATTATTTGGGCTTTTTTTAGGCATCACCGCCATCTTTGTGCGGTGATGCCTTAATTTTTCATAAAACCGCTTTAATGTTGTTTTCCTTTGCATATTTGATTATGTGAGAAAGTCTGGCTTTAAGCCCCTTTTCTTCAAAAATAAGCGCCTCGATAAGGTCGTCGTCAGACACATGATTATAGCTGTCCCTGATTGCTTCGAGCCTTATTTTTATTTCCTCAAGCTCTTTTACAAGCTCGTCACGGCTTTTGCTTTCCTCCGCCGCTTTTATTTTTTTATAATTTGCGCTGTTTATTTTTTTACTTAGAAATGCGATTATTCCCATTTGCTTCCTCCTTTGCTTTCTGCTTGTACAATATATGAAATGAGATAATCGTTTATGTCAGCAAAGTAGGAATTTCATAATGAATATTTGTGCAAATTTTAGTATTTTCACGCTATTTTCATACGAATTTTGCACAATGTGACAAAATTTAAAACAAGGCTTGACAAATTCACTAATTTGGTATATCATAAGAAAAAACATTCAACGAGGTCTGTTATGCAATCACATTCGTCTTATAGCTTTATATTTTGGTATGGCTTGGGCTACTTTTTTAGCTTCAAGTTCTTTTCCAATTTAAAAAGCAGGGCGACGAAGATATGCAGTGCTTGCATAGCTTGATTTTGATTGTTTTATAAGTAAATTAGGCTTGTAATTCGGTTCGCCGTGTTACAGGCTTTTTTTGTTAACAAAATAGAAAAGAGAGTGGTAGAAATGATTATTATTCTGAAACAAAACGCAACACCCGCACAATTAAACGAGCTTACGGCTTGGATTGAAAAGCAAAATCTGAAAATCAACAAAATTGAAGGCACGCAAAAAACAATTCTCGGGCTTATCGGCGACACAAGTAAGATTGACGCCGAATCGCTTAATGCCCGTGATTATATCGAAAGCGTAAAGCGTGTCCAAGAGCCGTACAAAAGCGTAAACCGCAAGTTTCACCCGCAGGACACCGTTATTGACGTGGAAAACGTAAAAATCGGCGACGGAAATGTCGTCGTAATCGCAGGGCCTTGCTCGGTTGAAAACGAGGACCAAATCATCGAAACGGCAGAGCGTGTAAAGGCTTCCGGCGCAAATATGCTTCGTGGCGGCGCTTTCAAGCCGAGAACCTCCCCCTATGCCTTCCAAGGGCTTCGTGCCGACGGAATCGAGCTTTTGCTCAAGGCAAAAAAGGCGACGGGGCTTCCTATTGTAACCGAAATTATGTCGCTTACTCATATCGACCTTTTTGCCGATGTTGACGTAATTCAAGTCGGCGCACGCAATATGCAGAATTTTGAAATGCTTAAAGAGCTTGGCCATTGCAAAAAACCGATTTTGCTCAAGCGTGGGCTTGCAAACACGATTGAAGAGCTTTTAATGTCGGCGGAATACATTCTTGCCGGCGGCAACAACAACGTTATCCTTTGCGAACGTGGAATCAGAACCTTCGAGCCTATGACGAGAAACACAATGGACGTTGCGGCAATCCCGCTTCTCAAGATGCTTTCTCATCTTCCCGTCGTCGCCGACCCAAGCCATGCGACAGGCAAAATCCCGCTTGTCGCCCCCATGGCAAAGGCTTCAATCGCAGCGGGAACAGATGCGCTTATAATCGAGGTTCACAACGACCCGCCGCACGCACTTTCCGACGGCGCACAGTCGCTTACACCAGAGCAGTTCGATACGGCGATGAAGGAAATGAACATTATCGCAAAAGCAATGGGTAAAAAGCTCGGCACGCTTGACTAATACTAATCTCAGATTAAAACGCTTACCAAAAAATCTTCGCAAAAGCCATAAATTCAAGCTTTAACTCGATTTTTTGGAGCGTTTCTAATCAAGATTCAGTATAATACCAGTTATTGCTTAAAAAAAACCGCCTTTCAAAGGCGGTTTTTTTTATGCGTTTTTTACAGGCGAGCTAAGCCTGAATTCATTATTCTCAAAGCCTATTTCAGCCTTATCGCCCTCGGCGATTTCCCCGCCCAAAAGCTTTTCGGAAAGCAGATTTTCAATCTTGGAATTAATCGCTCTGCGAAGCGGGCGAGCGCCGTAAACATTGTCAAAGCCCGCCTTTGAAAGCTCTGTTATCGCCTCGTCGGAAAAGCTTATTTCTATGCCCATTTTCTGCGCTCTTTCTGCGACCTGACCAAGCATAACGCCGCAAATTATGCGGATATTTTCCTCTGAAAGCCGCTTAAACACGATTATATCATCGATTCTGTTTAAAAATTCGGGTTTAAAGCTTTTTTTAAGCTCTTCAAGCACAAGCTTTTTCCTGTCGTCCTCTGCGTTGCTTTCGCCAAAACCAAGCCGCTGTTTTTTATCAGTAATAAGCGATGCGCCTGTGTTGCTTGTCATAATAACGACGGTGTTGCGGAAATCGGCGGTTTTGCCGTTGGAATCGGTAAGCTTGCCGTCCTCAAGA
>CAZYRV010000078.1:3438-9084 GCA_964649485.1 uncultured Oscillospiraceae bacterium
AATGTTGGCGACGTCGGGGTGAGCCTTTTCCATTTCGTCGAAAAGCACAACCGAATACGGCTTTTTGCGTATTTTTTCAGTAAGCCGCCCGCCCTCCTCATAGCCGACATAGCCGGGAGGCGCACCGATAAGCCGCGCGACAGAATGCTTTTCCATATATTCGGACATATCAAGGCGAATAAGCCTATCCTCGTTTCCGAAAAGATTTTCCGCAAGCGCCTTGCAAAGCTCGGTTTTGCCGACACCGGTCGGGCCAAGAAAAATAAAGCTTCCTATCGGGCGCTTTGGGTCTTTAAAGCCCGCCCTGCCACGGCGGATTGCTGCGGAAACAGTGCTTACTGCTTCATCTTGTCCGATAACCCTTTTTTCAAGCTGTCGCTCCATATCCGAAAGCCGTGCGCTTTCCTCCTGTGTAAGCCTTGAAACAGGTATTCCCGTCCACGAACACACAATCTCGGCAATTTCAGCCTTGCCGATTTCACCGTAAGGCTCTGTGCCGACACAGAGAAAACGTTCGCTTTCAAGCTTTCCCTCAAGCTTGATTTCCTTATCTCGGATTTTTGCCGCCGTTTCGAAATCCTGTGCATTTATAGCGTCGCTTTTCTCTTGCTGAAGCTGTTTAAGCTCTTTTTCAATGCCCTGTATTTCAGGCGGCGATGCGCTTGAAGCAAGCCGGATTTTCGAAGCCGCTTCATCAATCAAATCAATCGCTTTGTCAGGCAAAAACCGGTCGGAAATATATCGTACGGACAAATCAACCGCCGCCGAAATCGCCTCGTCGCTTATCTTAACCATGTGATGCGATTCATAGCGTTCCCGCAGGCCCGCAAGAATTTGAACCGCCGTTTCTTCATCAGGCTCATTTACGGTTACGGGCTGAAAACGGCGCTCTAAAGCGGAATCCTTTTCGATAAAGCGGCGGTATTCCTCTGAGGTGGTTTGCCGCATCGATTGCGCCCTCCGCCGCACCCGCCCCTATTATATTGTGAATTTCATCGACAAACAGTATGACGCTGGGGTTTTTCGCCGCTTCCTCAAGTGCGTTTTTTATGCGTTCTTCAAAGTCGCCTCGATATTTCGCCCCTGCAAGCATTGAGGTTAAATCCAAGAGAAAAATCCGCTTGCTTTTCATTGCGTCAGGTACTTCACCAAGCGCTATTTTAAGCGCCAAGCCCTCAACAACAGCAGTTTTTCCCACTCCCGATTCGCCCACCAAGCAAGGATTATTTTTTGAGCGGCGAAGCAGAATTTGAATTATGCGGTTTATTTCGTTGCTTCTGCCGATTACGGGGTCGATTTTTCCAAGCTGTGCGCATTCGGTTAAATCTCTGCCGTATTTGGATAAAGCTCCCTTTATTTTGGTTGCCACGCCCGCCGAATACGTTCCGCCAAAGCTGTTATCCCCGCCGCCGAAATCATTTTTAGGCTTCATCTCAGGCGAAAGCGCCGCACCGCAGTCGGCAAGAAGCAGACTGATGTTAATCCCCAAGTCCTTCAAAAATATTACCGCATAGCAATCCTTGTCGGCAAGAATCCCCCTCAAAATATGCTCTGTCCCCGCAAGCGAATGGCTTGCCGCTTTTGCAAAGGTCTGCGAAAGCTCAAGAATCCGCTTGCTTCTCGGTGTGAAATCATTGACGGAAAGCCTCGACGGAACGCCTTTTCCGACGCGGGTTTCAAGCTTTTTGAGTATAACCCGCCTTGTGACAGAGTGCTTGTCAAGAATGGCAAACGCAACGCCGCTTTCCTTTGCGAGAAGTGCGGAAAGAATGTGCTCGCTTCCTATATAAGTGTGCCCAAAGCTCATTGCGGTCTTGATTGCCGATGAAAGCGCAAGGCTTGCCGCCTGTGTGAATCCTCTGAATTCTATCATAATGCCTCCGAAAAGAGCGTGCAAAATAATTGCCCGTTTTTTTAGTTACTATTATATATTATGCCACATATTGGATTTTTAATCAGTTGAAAATCTTTTTAATTTTTGTAACACATTTTCGTGAGATACATAAAATGTACTATGAAACGTAAACGTTTCTGCCGAAAGGCAAAAATCTTAGGAGGATTTCATTATGTCATGCTTTGGTAACAACAGTTGTATCTGGATTATCCTGCTTCTTCTCCTCTTCTCGAGCTGCGGCAATAGCTGTGGAAGCTGCGGAACAAACGATTGCGGTTGCAACAACAACTGCGGCTGCAATAACTGCGGCTGCAATAACTGTGGCTGCTAGTACGGTCCAAGAGCCATAGGCAAAGAAAAAGCGAAGGAATACCTTCGCTTTTTGCTTTTTATGATTTAAGCTGTGCAACAGTTACACCCGAATCACCCTCACCGTATGCGCCGATTCTAAAGCTTTCAACATTTTTGTGGCTTCGCAAATGGCGGTGAACGGCTTCACGGAGGATTCCCGTGCCTTTGCCGTGGATAATTGTAATAATACCGATACCGCTTAAAAGCGAATTGTCAATAAAGCGGTCAAGCTCCATCACGCCCTCATCGGCGTTCATTCCTCTTATGTCAAGCTCCATTGATGCCTTGCGGTTCATTGTGCTTGTGAGCTTTTTGCTTACCTTTCCGTCCTTGGGCTTTTGCTTTTCTTCCGCAACAAGCCGCAAGTTAGACACATTCGTTTTTGTTTTCATTATGCCGACTTGAACAAGAAGATTTCCCGAGCTGTCGGGCAGGGATATTACGCTTCCCTTTTTGTCAATATCCGCAAGCTTAACCGTGTCGCCGATAATAAGCGCACGGGGCAGCGAATAGCTTTCGGTTTTGCGCTCTTCAACGGGGTTTGCCGTATCATAAAGCTTATCAAGCTTTCGCTTTATACCCGATTTTGCAGCACCTACACGGGAGGAAAAGCTTTCGTTGTCTTTCTCCTTACGGATTTCCTCAAGCTCGTTTATCATGATATTGGATTGAGCCTTGATTTCCTCAATTATCATCTGCGCACGTGCGCGTGCCTTTGCAATTTCGCTTTCCTTTTCCTGCTCGATTTTTTCGTGCTCGGTTTCAAGCTCTTTGCGCAATTGCTCGGCTTTGCGTTTTTCCTCAAAAAGACTGTTTTTAAGCCTTTCCGCCTCTAATTTTTCCGCCTCAAGCCTTTCGATAATATCCTCAAAGCGCCTGTCCTCGTCACTTACAAGCTGTTTTGCAAAGCTTATGACGCTTTCGGGAATGCCAAGCCTTGTAGATATAGCAAAAGCGTTGGATGTGCCGGGAAGCCCGACGACAAGCCGATAGGTCGGCTTTAATGTCGCCACGTCGAACTCACAGCTTGCGTTTTCGACTCCGTCCGTTTGGAGGGCGAAAATTTTAACCTCCTGATAGTGAGTTGTCGCAAGAACACGACAGCCACGGTTTTTAAGCGCAGTTAATATCGAAACGGCAAGTGCCGAGCCCTCTACAGGGTCAGTGCCGGAGCCTAATTCGTCAAGCAGAACCAGTGCGTTTTCATCGGCTTTTTCAAGAATAGAAACAATGTTTGTGATGTGCGAGGAAAAGGTTGAAAGGCTTTGCTCTATGCTTTGCTCGTCGCCGATATCGGCATAAATTTCGGAAAAAGAGCCGATTTCAGTGCCGCCAGAGGCAGGAAGAAGCAAGCCGCAGTATGCCATAAGCACGAAAAGCCCCGCCGTTTTGATTGCGACGGTTTTTCCGCCCGTATTCGGCCCTGTCACGATAAGGCAGGAAAAGCTTTCGCCAAGAGAAAGGCTTATGGGAACAACAAAGTCTTTATCAATAAGCGGGTGTCGGGCATTTTTGAGAATTATAAGCGGCGAATCGGAAATAATCGGTGCCATACATTTATTTTTTGCGCCGAAATTTGCCTTTACAAAGCGGATTTCAAGCTCTATAAGCATATCATAATTCTGAATAATCGCATCGCCGAATTCGGCGACATTTTCGCTCATTTCCTTGATTATCCTGTCAATTTCAACAAGCTCTTTACCTTTGAGAACACGGATTTCATTATTCGCCTCAACAACCGCCATAGGCTCGATAAAAAGGGTCGAGCCGCTTGCCGAGGTGTCGTGGACAAGCCCCGAAACGTCGCCCTTATGCTCGGATTTTACGGGGACGACAAAGCGCCCGTCACGCATTGTCACAAGGCTTTCTTGAAGGTATTTCTGGGTTGACTGGTTTTTGATAATGCGGTCAAGCTGCTCTCTGATATGCCCGCTTTGGCGCAAAATACGCTTGCGGATCATGGCAAGCTCGGGGCTTGCGTTGTCGGAAAGCTCTTCCTCGGAAAGAATAGAATTTGTAATTTTCTGCTCGAGAAAACGGTTCGGGCAAAGGCTTTCAAAATAGGCGGAAAGGCTTGTTTCCATGCCGCTTGACTGGTCGTGCCAATCAAGAAGCATTGCGGTTTGACGGAGAATTTTCCCCACGTCCAAAAGCTCTCTGAGCGAAAGCTTTGACCCAGCCTGACAGCGCCTGACGCTTTCTTTCACATTCTTTATTTTCGAAAATCTCGGCGTTCCAAATTTTTCGGACAGGATAAATGCGTCGTCGGTTTTTTTCATCTCAAGCCGAACCTTTTCCATGTCACGCTCCGGAGAAAGCGCAAGAATCTGTTCACGGCAATCGTCCGAATAAGCTTCTCGGCTTACAAGCTCTAGAACCTTATCAAGCTCAAGCTTTGTGTAATCTTTTTGTATCATATTTTTCCCTTATTTAATAACAATATTTTTATAATAATCAAGCGTGCGAAAGCTTCTTCCGACCTGCGTGAGAAGAAACATTTCGGTTATTTTCGCCAATAGGCTCAGGCTTTCGCCGCCAAGCTTAAACGAATAGATTTTCTGAAGCGGCGAATACGCAACAAATCGCATAGCCTTAAGGACGGCGGGGGTTATATTTATAACATCAACGGCAGTATTGCTTTTTTCGCATTTCCGGCACAGAACGCCGCCCAAAAGCGGAGCAAAGCAAGCGCCCTCGTTTTCAGCCGAACCACAGCCTACACAGCCGCCAAGCTCCGGCATAAAGCCAATGGCAGACACAAGCCGAAGCTCGAAAACCGCCTTTATCTGTTCAAGCGGGATTTCACCCTTTTCAATCTGATAAAGCGTAATCAAAAAAAGCCGCAGGATTTCCCCTTGATTTTCTTCAGAAGCGGTGCAATATTTGACAAGCTCGCCGAAATAGGACGCAAGCGAAAGCTTTTCAATATCGGCGGAAAGCCCTTGATAGAGGTAAATCGGCTCGGTACTGTTGAGATAATAGTTCATTCCCTTTTCGCTGAAGCAAAAGCTTGCATACGAAAACAAGGCGGTCGAGCAGAGGTTTTTCGCACAGAGCTTTTTTGCGCCCCTTGCCGAAAGCTCGATTACACCAAGCTCTTCCGTAAGCACATCGACAAAACAGCTTGATTCGCCGACATCACGGCGTGAAATGACTATTCCTTTGAGGGTTTTGAGATTATTCATAGTTTATCATCTTCATTTGGTTTCACGGCACAGCACGGCTGTGTGCCGAAAAAAGGCTATTGCTTGCAATCATGTCTTTATGTTATCACAACATGGCTTAAATGTCAATAATAACAGAATTGATTAAGACTTCACCGCAGAAATACTTCCGTATTTCGAGGAATTTTGACGCCAAAATCGGCGAAAAGAGCAAGTAAGCGTGCCGTCAAGGAAATT
>CAZYRV010000079.1:0-4601 GCA_964649485.1 uncultured Oscillospiraceae bacterium
TACAATGACGAAAGGAACTGTGTGTTTGAGTTAACGAAAAATGTAGAAATGTTATATCCAAAATATCCTTTAAAGTGCGAAAGTTTAACGGTGTTAATTTCCAATAGTTTTATATTAGAGTTGAATTTTTTTACACGGACTAGCATGGGCGGTTGTATGAGGCTAGTCTGCGTTTTAGTATTGAAACTTGACGCATTTGCCGATAAGTGCAGAATATGTAGAACCCTGTACTTTTACATTAAATAACATCGAAATGGGAAGAAATCTGATGAGGGTTTCATACTTTAACATGGACTAGCAGGGGTATGCAAAAGAAGGCTAGTCTGTGAAATAGTATTGAAACCCGTCACATTTGCCACTTTAAATCCCACGGTTAAGCCATTTGTAGCCTTGCTATAAATGCCGTTTTTTCGTTAGTTCTCTCATTTTTCCGTGAGATGACTTCTGACATTACATTTAAATCATCAGGTGAGTAGTCATCTATATACTCGTCTATAATAGATACAATGTCCTTGTACTGTGTTCCGTCCTCGTCGCCTTCTTTGTACTTGTCGGAGTTGTCATCTGCTGTGTCTACGATTTTTGTGGCAGTCGCCGCCGTTGTCGTCTGAACAACAGTTGTTTCAGCCGTGGTTGTTGCGGCGGTTGTAACCTCAGGAACGCTTTCGGCTTTGGATTTGCAGGCGGTTGCAAGCAGAAAGAGCAATAATCACGCCGGTAATTTGTAATTTAATCATATAAAATTCTTTAGAAATTTAACAGTCAGGAAAATAAAATCAATATATGAATATTTTAAAATAAAAATGCGAAAAATAATCGGGAAATTGCACAAAAAACTGGAATTGATTTATGAAAAAACAAATGGCGCTATGCGCCATTTACTCCGCCGCTGGAAAATGGCAGCTATAATCCTTATTCATCGTTGCACTGCCGCCACTCGCTTAATGCTGATATTTCTCCCAGAAAGCGATTGCTTCGTCAATCCACCCTTCTGCTTCTGTGCCAAAACCTACACCAAAACCATGTCCGCCTGTATCGTTACGCCGATATTCGACGTCTATGCCGGCATTTTTCATTTCTATGACTCTTTCATCAATCCCATCAATCGGAATCTGGTCATCATCGGCGCTCATAGTAATGTATGCGGGAGGGTTTTGCACACTAAAAGAACTTGCCAGCGCAGGATAACCCATTACGGTTACAGCGGGAGATGGCAACCCATATTTTAAATATCCAGTTTCATTATTGTCGGGATTTGAGTATTCTCCCACCATCAAACCTCCGGCTGAAAATCCCCATACCGAGTAATTTTTTATTGTAATACCAATTGTATCGGAATTTTCATTAAGATAGCTAATAGCTGCTCCGACATCTTCACAGCACCGTTTAACAACAATGGGATTATTGATGTCACTGTCCCCGCTTCCGAGGCGATAACGCAAAATAAATACATTATAGCCTTTGTCATTCAGCTCTTTCGCAATAGGATAACCCTCTTGAAGCGCCGCCCATGAGATGAATGCGCCTCCGGGGCAAACAAGCGCAAACGGTGCATTTTCGTCACCCTTGATGAAAATCAATCCTGTTTTTTCTTTAAGCGGATCTGACGCTTTATCTTCCTGCGTGTAATAATCCAAAAAAACCTTTTTGTCTTCGTTGGCTTTATCAATGACAAAATTCAAACCGTCAAGCATGACGTCAAGGTCGCCTTGTATAAGCATAGGCATCAAGTAGTTAATTCGAAGCGGTTTTGTTACAAGGGCTATAAATCCATCTTCCCACGGGAGTATAGACTGGCCAAATCCGTCCAGTGCCGGATGGTTTATCGCATATGCGTATGAGTGTGAACCGGTTATATGCTTATAGGTTCCGTCCTCGTTATAATACCCATCGTTTTTACCGCAGAATATGGCATAAACGATGGCAAAAATCAATATTATCACGCCTAAAACAATTAATCCTTTTTTTAAAACTTTCATTTTGCACCTCACTTGTATGTTTTTTATTGATGTTTTCAAAGGTTGTTCTTATGCTCTTAGCCGCTCGGTATAAGTTGTTTCTTAAATTCATATACCCCGCTTTTTAGGGCATCACTGCACAAAGACCAGAAGCTTCCTTGACGGCGCACTTGCTGGCGCTTTTCGCCGATTTTGTCGTCAAAATACGCAAGTATTTCTGCGGATTTTTCCTAAAAATCGTCAGAAAATCCCCTACGCAATCGTACCGCCGTCTTTGTGCGGTGAAGCCTTAATAATAAGTATAATTACATTATAAAACTATACGAATGAAAATTATTGCAATATAGTCGGTTTTTTTGTATAATCAGTGTAAAATAGATAGAGAGCAATTTGTACAATTTGACTATAATTATTCCTTGTGACGTCCTAAAATTCTACACCAAGCTTTTCGCTCGTCAATGATATATCACACGTTTATTTTTGAGGAAAATACAGCAAACCCGAAACGCAGTTAATCCGTTTCGGGTTTTTCGTTGTATGATTTTATAATATCCTTGAGATTCCTTTTACAATTCCTGAAACAATTTCAGGGTTATTCATTGTGTAAAGGTGGATTCCGTCAACGCCGTTCGCCAGCAAATCAACAATTTGGTCGATTGCGTAGGCAATCCCGGCATCGCACAATGCCTCGTCGTTATCCTCATATTTTGCGAGAATACGCTGAAATTTTCTGGGAAGCGTCGCCCCGCAGAGGGTGATAATCCGTTCAATCTGTCTTTTGTTGACAACGGGCATAATCCCCGCTTCAATCGGTACGTTTATCCCCGCAAGCTTTGTTTTCTCGACAAAATCATAGAAGTAATTATTATCGAAAAAAAGCTGTGAAATCAAGTGGCTTGCACCGGCATCAACCTTCTTTTTCAAATTTAAAATGTCGTCGGTGAGGCTTGGGCTGTCTATGTGCTTTTCGGGATAGCAAGCGGCAGAAACGCTGAAGTCGCCGTTTTCCCTGATGAATCTGACTAAGTCGGAAGCGTAGGTAAAATCGGTTTTCGGCTCGATTCCGTCCTGCTTGTCGCCCCTAAGGGCAAGAATATTTTCAATTTCAAGCTCTTTAAGCCGATGAAGTATGCCCGTGATTTCTTCCTTTGTTGAATTTATGCATGTAAGATGCACGACAGGCTCGATTTTATATTCGTTTTTAAGTATTTCGGCAACATTAAATGTGGTATTGTCGGCGGAATTTCCGCCTGCACCGAAGGTTACGCTTATAAAATCAGGCGAAAGCTCTGCAAGAAGACCGTTTTTCCTTTACCGAAAAGGGTTGGGATTTTCATATAAACACCTTATTTATCAGCGTATTCCTTGCGCAATCTCCTTGCCGCATTCACAAGGTTTGTCAAGCTTGGAATGGTTTCCTTTTCACCTCTTGTTTTAAGCCCGCAGTCGGGGTTTACCCAAAGCTTGCTTGCCAAAATGCGTTCGCCGGAAAGCATTTTCTTAAGCGCATTGTAAATTTCGTCTTCCGAGGGGATTCTCGGGCTGTGAATATCGTAAACTCCGGGGCCGACTTGGGTTTTAAAGCTTGCCTCCTTAAGAGCATCAATGATTTCAAGATTCGAGCGGGAAGCCTCAAAGGAGATAACATCAGCGTCCATGTCGTCAATATCACGGATTATGTCGATAAATTCGCTGTAACACATATGGGTGTGAATCTGCGTTTCGGGCTTCACTGTCGAGTGTACAAGGCGGAAAGCGGGGATCGCCCAGTCGAGATATTCCTTGTGCCAGTCCTCGCGGCGAATGGGCAGCTTTTCTTTAAGGGCGGCTTCATCAATTTGAATAACACGGATTCCGTTTGCTTCAAGCTCGAGAACCTCTTCCTTAATCGCCAAGCCGATTTGCAGAGCCATTTCCTTGTGGGAAATATCCTCCCTCGGGAACGACCAGTTTAATATCGTGACAGGGCCTGTAAGCATTCCTTTAACAGGCTTTTTCGTTAATGACTGGGCGTACTTGCTGTAAGCAACTGTTATTGATTCGCTTCTGCTTATGTCGCTCCAGACAATCGGAGGCTTTACACAGCGTGTTCCGTAGGATTGAACCCAAGCAAATTTCGTGAAAATATAACCGTCAAGATGCTCGCCAAAATGCTCGACCATATCGTTTCTTTCAAATTCACCGTGGACAAGCACGTCAATGCCGATTTCTTCTTGAATTTTTATCCATTCCGCAATTTTTGCTTTAACATTATTTTCATATTCAGCGGCGGAAATTTCGCCACGCTTAAACTTCGCACGATTTGCCTTAACCTCGGCGGTTTGCGGGAAAGAGCCGATTGTCGTTGTCGGGAAAAGAGGGAGATTAAGCGCTTGGCGCTGAATTTTTTCACGCTCGGCAAAGGCGGGGAGGCGGGTAAAATCCTTGTCGGTGAGGGCGGCGATTTTTGCCTGAACCTCGGGCTTTTCAAACGCTTTTCTAAGCGAAAGCAGCCTTTCGTTCGACTTGTAAATTTCGTTGTTTTTATAATCGCCGTCAGCCGCAAGCAGCTTAAGGTCGTTCAGCTCGTCAAGCTTTTCCTCGGCAAAGGAAAGACGCCGTTTTAATCTCTCGTCAAGCAATGTTTCCCATTTGACCGAATAC
>CAZYRV010000079.1:4611-5214 GCA_964649485.1 uncultured Oscillospiraceae bacterium
CTGCGCCTTGTATTCATCGGAAAGAGCGTCCTCTTGTTTAACCGAATAGGGAACATGAAGAAGCGAGCAGGAGGTGTTTATTACAATATTTTCCGCAGGCACTGCCGACTTTATTTCGTCAAGCAGAGCAAGCGTTTTTGCATAATTATTGCGCCAGATATTTTTGCCGTTTAAAATGCCTGCAAAAAGCAGCTTGTCCTTCGGGAAACCATTCTTTTTAATAAGCTCAAGCGTTTTTAAGCCTTCAAGAAAATCAAGTCCGATTGCGTCAAAATCAAGCGAAACAGCATCGCTGTAAATATCTCGAATGTCGCCGAAATAGGTTTGCAAAAGGATTTTCACGCCGTTTTTATTTTTGAGAAGCTCGCTGTAAATTTGAGAGAACAAAGCCTTGCTTTCAGCGGTCAAATCCGTAATCAGAAAAGGCTCGTCAATCTGAATCCACTCTGTGCCAAGCTTTGCAAGCCGAGAAATAATTTCCTTGTAAGCGGAAATCGCTTCAGCGGCAAAATCAGCCGCTTTTTTCGTGCCGAAATCAGCAAGCGAAAGCAGGGTATAGGGTCCGACAATTACGGGCGTTGTGCTTATTCCCGAAGCTTGAGC
>CAZYRV010000079.1:5243-6967 GCA_964649485.1 uncultured Oscillospiraceae bacterium
TCCGACAAGCTTTATTTCGGCATCGTCCTCAATTTCGGGCACAATATAATGATAATTTGTGTTGAACCATTTTTTCATGGGAAGCGCCGTTACGTCGCCCTTTTCGCCCTGATAGCCGCGTGCCATAGCAAAATATGTGTCGGTTTCGCCAAGCCCGAGAGCCCGATAGCGAGCGGGGATTATGTTTAAAAGCGCCGCCGCATCAAGCACGTTGTCATAGAAAGAAAAGTCGTTTGATGGTATGAAATCAAGCTTTTTGTCTGCGACAAAAGCAAGGTTTTCCTTGCGGAGAGCTTTTGCGCCGTCAAGAAGCTCTGTTTCAGAAATTTCCTTGCGGAAGTATTTTTCCGTCAGAAATTTAAGCTCACGAAGTCTGCCGATTCTGGGATAACCAATAATACTAGTTTTCATATATGTTTTCTCCTTAATGTTTCTTTTCATAATTATAGCATAGATTATTGATATAGTAAAGTACATAAATCCTATGCCAAGACATAGGATTTATCTATATGTTATTATTTACATTTTGTATAATTAAAGCATTTTCAGACTGCATATCGACAGCATTATATGATTTTCCTGCGGAACAAAGCCGCTTGCCGAGCCTGTTATCCAAAGATAACCAAGCGCTCCTGCCATAAGCATAAATATCACGCTTAAGGTAATAATCGTACGTTTTAAGGCAGGCTTTTTATGCTTTATTTTTCGGAAAACAGGGGGAGGGCTTTCCTTTGTTGATAGCTGTTGAATGCGGCTTATCGCAAGGTCAAGCTTGTGTCGGGTGATGGGCGTCAGGCTGTCACGGCATATCCGTACAATTTTGCGGGTGCTGTCAGAAAGCTCAAGCCTTACAAGCTCAAGCCCGTTAAGCGCAAGAAGCTTTGAAAAATCCGAGTAAAACTCTTCACCGATGTTTTCAAGCGTAGGCTCCGGCTTTTCGCCGTTTTTATTAAGCGAAAGCTTGCCCTCAAAGCCCGAAACATATTGTTTAAGCATTCGGCATACAACCTCATAGCTTGCGTATTTGTCGCAAAATGCTTGGGCATGGATTGAAATCTGAATGGTTGCTGCGTTTTTTCCGTCTGAAAAGCTTGTCTTGAATAAAAATTTATAACCCTGTAAAAGCATAATACTCCTTTCTAAGCGTGTTCTGTATAACCGCTTTAAAAGAAGTATTGTCATAATATTGCTTTATAATCAGTATACCTTTGCCACAATCCGCACCATGCGCCAGTTTGCGACGTCAAAGGTATAGTGATATTGCTCCATGCCATAGCGATAGCCGTTGTAGAGAACAAGCTCGTTATAAAGCTTGCCCGCCTCAAGCGGCCGCATATGTGCGCCGAACGGCGCAACCTCGGCGCCCTTATAATAAATGGGGATTTCCTTGATTTCGCTGTCTTGGATTGCAAAAAAACGTGTATACTGCGGCGCTTCGGCAACTCCTCTTATGAAAAAATCAAGCATGAGAATATCGGGAAAATCGGTCGTGCCATAGGAATTTTTGCTTGAAAAAACCTCATAGCCATACTCAAGCCCGTCAACCGCACTTTCAAGCAATAAAAATCTGTCGTCGCTTGAAATGTTGATTTTAAGCGTGGAAAGCTCTTTATCTTCAAGACTCAGGTCGAGGCGAAGGTCGGTATAAAGCTTTTCGCCGACTCTTGCGGTGTCAAGGGCGACTGTTCCGCCGTCATAATCGCCCGCATAAACGCCCGAAACCG
>CAZYRV010000079.1:6977-8586 GCA_964649485.1 uncultured Oscillospiraceae bacterium
CGTTATGTCATAAAGCTTGTCCTCCGCCCAGACGTTTTTTATCGTATAGGAAAGGCGGTCGCCCTCTTGGCGGGGCGCTTTCTCGGCGGTCGCCACGGGGGTATTAAGCGTCCGGTCGGGCAAATCCTCCTCGGGCACAAGGTCTACTGTTTCTATTTCCTGTACGGGAATGAATTTGTTTGTGTCAACAGAAAGAGCAGGCTCTGTATCAGGGCGGAGCTGTACAAGCGAGTGGTTGGAATCATATTCCTCCCTGCGGCAGCCCGTAAAAGCAACCGTTATGGCTATAACTAAAATTAAAAGCTTTGCTTTCATGTAAACCTCATATCTTAAAAACTTGCGTTGCCTTTATTTTACCACAATTTTGTGCAAAAATCAAGCATTATAAATTATGGTATATGCCTGAATAATTTCTTATAAATGGTTAAAACTACTATTGCAAGGAGCTTAATATACATGAATTAATATCGGATTCACAGATAAATTCGATATAAGGAAAGGAAAGCTAATATGAAAAAGGTTAAATTCGACGGAAAAATCGGGAATTTTTTTAGGGGGAAGGGCTTTATGCTTGTCCTGCTTTTAAGCGTGGGGGCAATCGGTACGGCGACGTACATTGCCTATAACCAAACCATGGACAGGCTTTACGGCAACACTCCGTTCAGTACGTCAAACGCTTGGGTTTACCCCGACGACGACATTGCAGTAAACGCAAACAAGGACGGAGTGCCTAAATCGACGACGGCGCTTGAGGTTATTTCCCCTGATGATGCCGAGCAGGCAAACAAGCCTGTGATAAGCACAGAACCAAACATGATGCCTGTTTCGGGCGAAATTATTCAGGATTACAGCAACGGCGAGCTTGTGAAATCAAGTACGCTTGGAGTGTGGAAAACTCATGACGGCATCGATATTGCCGCAGATGTCGGGACACAGGTTAAGGCGATGACAAAGGGCGTTGTGCAGGAGGTAAAGGAGGACCCGCTTTGGGGCTATGTCGTGGTCATTCTCCATCATAACGGGCTTACCGGATATTATTGCAACCTTGAGCCTGTAATTCCTGTTAAGACAGGGCAGGAGGTAAGCGGCGGCGACGTAATCGGAACAGTCGGACAAAGCGCAGAAATTGAAATTGCCGATGCGCCGCATTTACACTTTGGTCTTAAGGACAGCGGTAAATGGATTGACCCAAAAAGCGTGATAGAAACAACAGAATAAAGCAGGCGGCGAGAAATCGCCGCTTTTTTGTTGACAAAAGAATATATATATATGTTATTGTATAGCTATAATAATTAAATTCTGCACATTTATTTCAGAAATTTATAGCAGTTATTTCAACCGTATGTCAGCGCCTTGATATGCACTGTTTTGCATTAGTGTAAGTTTTTCGATGAAGCGATAGCCAAATAATACATAATGGAGTGCTTATGAATAAAACAAAAACTTGGGCAATTATATTTGCGATATGTTCTGTATTAACTGCCGTCTCGGTTTTTATGATTTTGGGTCAACTTATTATGTTCATTCCACTCTACTATGTGCTTGCGGTTGCAATAATGCTTGGACTTATGGCATTTGTAAACATATTCACAACAGCTTTTACCGGTGG
>CAZYRV010000079.1:8596-8861 GCA_964649485.1 uncultured Oscillospiraceae bacterium
GTAAAAGCTCCATTCAGAACAAGCATGATTATGGAAGGAATTTATTTACTTTTATTTGTTATCAGTATTATCAAAGACATATTTATTGACAGCGCACAAAGCTTTTATCTATCAGGAATAATAACATTTATAATATTAATTATTTGTATTCCTTCATGGGTTGCTATACTGATCTGGTGCATTGCATTCAAAAAAAGAACGCTGGCAAAGCTCGGTTGACGACGGTTAAGCTATACTTCAATATTAAAATAAAACAATAAATCAA
>CAZYRV010000080.1:0-8733 GCA_964649485.1 uncultured Oscillospiraceae bacterium
TATTTCTGCGGATTTTTCCTAAAAATCGTCAGAAAATCCCTACGCAATCGTACCGTCATCTTTGTGCGGTGAAGCCTAAGCATTTATTCGTGACTAGAAATTCACACATAAATCCCCCGAAACGGCGACAACCGCTTCGGGGGATTTTAATGCAGTTTATTCTGAAATTTCACCGACGACCTTGCCGTTGTTGACAAACTCGCCGTCTTCAAGCATTGTAAAGTGGCTGTTGTTGTAAACAGTTCCGGTTTTACCGTTTATAAACTCGGAAACGACAAGCACCTGAAAGCCGTTGTTTGTGAAAACGCCGTTGTTTACGACGCTTCCCTCAATTGCGCTGAACATTGCTCCGTGGGTGTTGACCGCATCGGCGCCAAGGGTGATTTCGCCCTCGTTTGTAAGGCTGCCATCAAAAATGCGAACCTGCCCGCCCACGGGTCCTAAGTCTTCGGTTGAATCAAGGCTTGCAGCTCTAATATTCAAGCTTCCGTTGTTTATAAGCTTGCCGCCGTTTTGAACAGCCAAAACGGAATAGTTTATAAAATCATCCGCATAGGTGTTTTATTTTGGTGTCGTTGAGCAACGGCTTAAAACATAATAACCATATCAACAATAGAAATTACATCAAGGGAAGATTTCAGATAAATTATATTCACAACCTGTTTTCTCAATATAGCTTATAAAATCTTCTTTAGATATATTAAATTTCTGCAGAAACTCAGGCACGGTAATGATACTTTTATCCTCAAAAAGGACAAGAGCCTTGTCAATTACAGGTATTAAGTTTTGTTCATCTTGAGTTTCATAATTCAAAGCTTTAATTTGCGCATAGAATTCCTTAATTGCCTGAGAACGTTTTTGATTAATTTCCTCGCCTTCCGCAACGTACTCAGCCTTTTGCTCATCGGTCAACAAGTCATAAAGCTCACCGGTCACCCAATAACTGTAGCTATGGATTCCGTCATTAGGTAAATCTCCCGGCTCAAGCAAAAAAGGGTTAATCTGCCATCGGCGGTTATCAAAATCATAGTTTATTTCGCCCTCTGCGGGAATTGTTAAAAGCCTTGAAGAGGACGTGCCCTCAACAGCCGTTGTCACAGAGGATTCATTTGCTGATGAGCTTTCCTCGGTTTTCGAGCATGAAGGTAACATTGTTATCGCAAGCATAATTATAGGTATAAGTAAAGTTAATTTCTTAATCATTTTGTTTGCCTCCGTATAGTTCGTCAATCGGATACAAGTTTAGAAGTTGCGATTATATTGTTTTCTCCAAAAGGAAAAAATAAAAAGCGCTTAAAATTGCGAAAATCTTTATCGTATTTTTGTTTTACTTAATCATTTCCATTCATTGCTTATTAATTCAATTCAACACAAAATATCCCATTGTCGATACGCCTCATTTCTTTTTATATAATAGCACAACTTAGATTTTATGTAAATATATTCTTTAGAAAATTGGTTTTATCTAGATAAGCATACTTATCAAAAGTGCCGTCTTTTCTCACCCAACCGTGAAGCCGCTGTAAGGCACTTTAAGGATAACCGTATTCAAGGCGCTGTATTATCCCCGCCGATATAGGTACAACCTCAAAATTTGGCATGGGACTTCTTTCATGCAAAAACTCCTCACCTGAAGGGCTTGGAGTTTTTGAATCAATATGAATGCGTTTGATACTTGAAAAAGCTATGGATTTTAATCGCTATATACTTGGTCAACCTCCGCAAATAAGCCTATATCGGGCTTTCCAAGCACGATTGAATAGAACGACCCCGATACATATGAACTTTGCGGGCCATTTTCGATATTCTTAAAATCACCGTTCCAAGAATAAATAGTAAAATGTTTTCCTCTGGGATCATAGGAGGTGTTTGAAACTTCAAGGTATGCATACTCGGCAAAAAACGTGAATTCATCATGAATGGTGTAATCAAAATAGAACCCGCCGTTATACTTATACAAAGCTGCTTCAAATGTGCGAAGATATTTAAGCTTGTCTTTTTTTATTTCTTTTTCGGTGTCAAAAACTCCAACAATTTTTATATCTCCGTCAACATAACTTGAGCACTCATTCACCATATACAATTGATAGTCGTCGCCTTGCTTTTGAGTGTATTTGAAAACAGGCGTTTGTTCTGAAAGATTGACAATTCCGAAAGCATCAACAGCACCGTTATTTAAAACACTTACCTCGCCGTCGATGTTAAGGTGTCCGCCTTTTGAAACCTGCATAAATCCGTACACATTAAGCTTTCCGCTATTTAAAACGTTTGCATCACCGCTAAGCACAAAAACAGAGGTTGACTTGATATTGAGCGAACCGCCAACTTCAAGATTTGCAAACGTATGGATCACCAGCGCACCGCTTACGTTGAGCTTTTTCCCCTCGGGAATAATAAGCTTCCCGCTATTTTCAACGACTATCATAGAGCTTTCCGGCAATGTGCGGTTTTTAGAAACAGTGACTTCTTCATCTATAAAATAACAAGTGTTTGACTTAAGAGATGATTTTCCATTCCACTCTTTTTGCTTAAGAACGGTTGTTTGCGTAGGCACAGGAGTCCCTCCGTCACGTTCGTCTCTTTCGGTAAAACCCCCGTTTGCGCTTACGGTTGTGATTGGAAATATTAAAGCCATAACAAGCATTGTAAAAATTGTGAATAGTTTTTTCATCAAAACCACCGTTAAATTAGTACCATGCAGTATAATGTTATTGCATCAGCAAATCATCCATAGCCGGCATTTTGCAAATACTTTATCACACTTGCCTTTCATACTTATCAAATCGTTATTAAGATTAAATTTTGTGTTTGAATTATCCCCTTTATATATGTTACCTCTTTATCCGTAAATTGTCAACCTTTTTAGAAAATTTTATTATTTCAAGTTCACTTCGTTTCTTGGAGCAGTTCAATGTTGTGCGATATAGCGCTGTCTGTAAAGTCAGTAATAATTATTAATCCCGATAGCGACAGCCAATATATTCAAGTATATCAGCAACGTATGCGGTTTAAAGCTTTTCGTGTCCGCCCCAAGCTCCGTCTTCTTTTGCATTCCCTTGTATATTCCATACCGGAATCTTAGGCTTCAAGCGGCGCTTTCTACGCATTCGTTCTCCGCAGTTAAGAAGATAACGAATAATTCTGCCCAGCCATCGCACAGCAGTGGGAATGTTTGAATTAATCCATGAAACAGAGTGAAGTGCAGAACGCCTTACGCTGTTTTAAACCTAACAAAAAAAAGCTTTAAGGGCATTTTTCAATGCCCTTAAAGCTTTAAATTGGTGGGAGCGAGTGGATTCGGACCACTGAAGTCGATGACAACAGATTTGTTATACAACAACGTTCCGCAGGTATGTCTTAATTCATGAGGAGTTAAATAAAAGTCTTTTTTATGGTGCATTAGGTATGATTCAAAGAAATTTTTATAATAACTTTTCGAGAACTGACTTGGAGTCATAGTTTTATTTCTGTCTGATTTAGTTGGAACAACAAAACATGAATTTTTTTCAATATTTAAAAGATAATCAGTCAAAGGTTTACTCATTGGAAGGGTTCGATGGCTAGAGCGATTTTTTGTTGAATCTATATGGGATTTCCCATTAACTGCTGTACAAGCACGCATTATTTGCAGTGTTCTGTTTTCAAAATCAAAATCGCTCCACATAAGTCCACAGAGTTCTGAAGCCCTCAATCCCATTTCTAACAGTATGTATATATAGTGTCCATAAATATGTTTAGGACAATATTTCAAAATATCATCAACTTCATCTTGAGTATATGTACGTTTTTGGGAGAAATCTTTATCAGAAACTGGTTTTATAAATTGAACGGGATTTCGTGTACAAAGATTATTTTCTATAGCAGAATTGAAGATGCCATTATAGCAAATTTTAATTTTGTTTAAAGTACTTTTGGAATAAAGACCGGATAAGCGGTTAAAAATTCTCCTTATCCTAAGTGCTGTTATGTCAGAAAAATTATCATTTATGTGTTCTGGCATGATATACATTTCTACAATCCGCTTGTATGAAGTGTTGAATGTTGATTCTCTTACAGTTCCTTTTTTGTAATCATTAAGCCAAACATTTGCCCATTCATTAAAATTATTAATGCATTTTTCCATCATTGTTTAACATCTCCTTTTGATACATAATACCATATAATCCAAAAAAGATAAAGGTTAATCTCTCTTTTTGAGATTTAACATATACGCATAGAACAGGGTCGCTCCCTGAGGACGGTTGAGCCTTCTGCCGTCCTTTTTCTATGCTCATAATGAAGGCGAAAATTAAAATGTTGCTACATATAGCACAGAAAGAAGGCTAAAATGAAAAAAATAGCGTTTTACAACAACAAAGGTGGTGTCGGCAAGACTACGACGGTGATTAACATCGCTTATACTCTCTCAAAACTCGGACATTCTGTGCTTGTCGTCGATTGCGACAGCCAGCAGAACAGTTCGAGATTTTTTCTTTCAGAAAGTTATGACGGAAATTTGCTGTCATTAGCCGGTGTCGGAATTGAAAGCGTTCTAACCGGTAAATCAAACAGCTTACCACCCTTTCAAACCAGATACACGGATATTGGGGTTAAAATCTCCTCAAGCACAAGCATTATAGGTGAATTCGAGCAGCTTTCGCCCGAAGAACAGCAAACAAACGTCAGCCGGCTTTTAAATGAAGCCGGCTTTGATTATATCCTGCTTGATATGCCGCCGGCAATGAGCGTTGTAAACGAACGCTTAATCCGAGCCTGCGACAGCGTTATTGTTCCCATAGAGCTTGGCACGTTTGCGTTGCAAGGCATTGCGACTGTTACGGCGACAATAAATCGCATTGGTGCAAGCTTTGGCGGCTGTTTCGTTTCCAAATTTGACAAAAACAATCCTGTCGATAATGATTTGCTTGCGATTTTGCAAAAATCACTCGGAGCTAAAGCTTTTCAAACTGTTATCCCTTTCAGTAGGGTAATTAAGAACAGCATAAGCTACAAGCTTACCGCCCACGAGTACATGGCGTGGGAAGAAGCGGCAGAGAAATATGTTCAGCTCACCAACGAAATAATTAATAAGGCTTAGGAGGAAAATATGGCTAGGAAATTCTCTTTTGACAATGCGATAACTAAAGACATTATGGCGGTTGCTTCGGATAGCTTCGCCGACAGCATTGTTATGATTGACATAGGCAAAATCGCTCCAAATTCAAAAAATTTTTATTCCGTAAAGGACATTGACGAGCTGGCGGACGACATCGAACGTCAGGGTTTGAAACATAATCTTGTCGTTCGTGAAAGCACGGACGGTTATTACATAATTAAAAGCGGTCACCGCCGTTTTGCGGCAATAAAAAAGCTTGTGGACGAGGGACGGCGCAGCAGCCGAACTGTTCCCTGCATTATTGACGGCGAAAAATCGGAAGCGGAAAATATAATTGACTTGATAATGCTAAACGCAACTTCAAGAGTAATTACCGATTCAGAGATGCTGCAACAATATGAACTTTTAAAAAAATCCTTCGAGGAGCTTGAAGCTCAAGGAATGAAATATCCCGGGCGAATGCGTGAACGCATTGCCGAAACATTAAAGGTATCCCCTGCTCAGGTTGGCAAAATCGAGAATATTAAGAAAAATGCCGCACCGGAAGTGTTTGAAGCGGTAAAATCAGGCGAAATGTCTATATGTATGAGTACACAGACAAAGAGGACGGAAAAAAGCGCTATGGCATTCAGCTCGTCGTCAATGAAGCACATTTTGCGGACAGCTCTAAAAAGCAGACAGATGCCGCCGAGGTTGTTTCCTCGCCCGAACAAGACCGTAATGAATTTGAGCAAATAATGGACAACGAGGAATACCCGTTGTAGAAAGGATTTGAATTATGTCAATAGAAGTAAAAAGCCAATTTTCAGGCAAGTCTTATAAAGTTTTTGGCGCAACTGTAGCAGTTGGTAAATCAGCGATTTCCGGCGAAATAAGCTATTATGTTGCCGGATTTTTTAAAGACAGCCCTGTTCCGGTGAGCTTGTCCCAACACAATGATGTTGAAGTCGCATTGAATGAAGTTGAAAAAATCAATAACGCTATTAATCTAGCCGAAAAGGAAAAGCTCGAATCTGAAATAATCAAAACCTACGGCGAAAATTTAAAGCAATTGCAGGATAAGGGGATAAAAACCGATGTGATAATGTCAGGGCAGGATTTAATGCACACGGCACGTTTTGCCACAGGCATAACTCATATGATTATTTGCGACATAAAACAGAATTGTTCAGCTGGCTCACAAGGAGAGCGCAAACGTGTTTTTCTGAACAACGACGGCTATAAAAATGCGGTTGAAATGCACAATTCAGGCGCTGTTGAAATTTTGCTTCATGCACAGGTGCGAAATGGTAACCTTATTTACGATAAAGAGCAAAAAGTCGTTGACGACACAAAAATTAACGATTCTAACAAGTCGCCAAGAGATATAAGCGCCAAAAGCACACTGTTTGAGGGATTGGAAGACATTCGCCGGCGGCAGAAAGCTTCACAGCCGAATTCCGAATATTCAGAACAAAAACTGCCCAAAACTCAAAAGCGTTAAACGTGCTACATATATCACAAAGGGAGGTGAGGTGATGGAAGATTTCACACCGCTTTATATTAAGCTTTATATAAAGCTTAAAAGCAAAATCAAAATCGGAGAAATCCCGTATGAATACAGATTGCCGTCAATTGTGCAAATGTCTGAAATGGAACGAATATCAACTCAGACCGTAAAAAAAGCTTATCAAAAATTAATTGATGAAAATTATATTATAAGCAAACGCGGCAGCGGCTATTATGTCATTTATAAAGATGATAAGAAAGTCACTTCATAAAGTTTTTGGCGAACACTTAATAGTATTTGCCTCCGCTTCTGCGGAAATACATTTTAAGGAGGTTTTTATATGCCAATGGGTGATGACCTCGTGGTTTCCAGTATGGAGATTACGAAAAAAAGTATTGATATTCTGTTGGATTTAGCAAAGGCTTTATTGCAACAACGCAAAAATCAAGCAAGCAGTCTGATTTCCGATGATTCGTCATTGAAAAGCGGAATGATAAGCTATAAAAAGCTTAGATCATACTCCGAAAACACAAAGCAGAATTTGATTATGCAGGATAATATAAGCAAGGAGGATTTAGACACTTTTGCAAAAAAGGCAAAATCAATGAATGTAGCATACTCAGTTTTTCAAAACGGCGACAGCTATAAAATCGCGTTCCTCGAAGCCGACAAAGCCGCAGTAAATAGTGTGTTTAACGACATTGTCAAAGAGCGGTTGCAGGCAAATCCTGATGATTTTATCAAGGCGCAAATAAGCGCAGCTGATATTAGCAGCCTTAAAGAAATGAGTAAGCAAAACAACATCAAAGTAGATTTCATTGCCGACAAAGACGGCAATATTTTTATTGTCAATCAGGTAAAGGATAAGCTTGCGGCGGAAAAAATACGTACAGAGCTTTCGGGCACAAAAGCTGATGTTCAAAAAAACTTTGAATGTTCCGTTGATGGTAAAGCCGAAAAAATTCAAATATCCGACCTTGAGCAGAATAAAACGCTTAAGCTTGGGAAGCTTCCCACACAAGCAAAGCTTGAGCGTGTGCTTCAAGAACAGTTCGGCTATGGTGCGGTTAAGGCGCACGAAGCCTCCGAAAAATTCGCACAATCGCTCACTGCTCAACAATTAGGATATTTCAAGGCGAATACACAGCAAATAAACAATCTTGAGTATTTTCAAAAGGACATTACTTTCAAGGACGATAATATCTTGGTTAAGGATTTTTCTTTTTCCCGTGTACGCTTTAACGATGATAAAATCGACCGTCTTATGATAAGTGACGGCGATAAATCTGTTATTTTAATCCCTGATAAGGTGTCAAAAACCGATATGGAAAAATCTGTTAGACAAGAGCTTGGCATAACCGACAACTCACAGCTTGAAGCGCTTGTTAATAAAGCGGTAAAATGTCAAGAGCAATTTAAGCAAAAGGATACCGAGCTGAAAAAAGAAATGAATGCCGATAAAAGCGGCGAATACTCCATAGAGCGCTTGCACGAAAATAAGATGCAGGTGCAGTTCGGCGATGTTGTAAAGCGGTATGATATGAAGGACAGAAAAGCCGCTATTAACGCTATGTGCGCTGATTTTGATATGAGCAAAGAAAAAGCGGACGTTGTATTTAATAAAGCAAAACGGCAAAGCCCGTTGCATAACGATTTACACAAAACACAAGAAGCACAAAAATCCGCCGTCAAAAAGGATAAGCCTATAGAGAAAAAGACCAACAGAAAAGGAGCGATATAAATGGCAGGCGCTCCCGGACAGAAAAAGCAAGACCCGCTGATGATTGTCATAATGCTTTGTGTTGCGGTTATTGCGGTGTATTTTGCGGCGGCTCTGGGTACGGCGATGGACTTGGCAAAAGACCCTGACAGCGGCGAAATCAAGTTTTCTGAATTAGCCGTGGAAGCCACAATGTCCGATTATGACTTAGTATTTGAGCATTTGCAAGACAAGGAAAGCTATGCGCCAAAGCTTGCTATGTTTGCCGGGATGGGCATAGGCATTTATGCCCTGCTTAAAGCCACAAGCAAAAAGCGGCTGCACCGTAAGGGCGTTGAGCATGGCTCGGCTCGGTGGGCGACCGTACAGGAAGCGCTCAAGCTCGCCGACAACGACAAAAAGCGCAAAAAAGCAGGCATTGACAACAAC
>CAZYRV010000081.1:0-7326 GCA_964649485.1 uncultured Oscillospiraceae bacterium
ATCGTGAGGGGGAGGCGATTTCGTGGCATCTGGCGCATATTCTCGATATTGATGAGGCGGCGCCTGTGAGGGTTACGTTTAACGAGATTACTAAAACCGGTGTTAAATCGGGCATGGATCACCCGCGCACAATTGACCTCGACCTTG
Organism: uncultured Oscillospiraceae bacterium; assembly: GCA_964649485.1. Lineage (GTDB taxonomy): Bacteria > Bacillota > Clostridia > Oscillospirales > Ruminococcaceae > JAAYSD01. The sequence goes on from CAZYRV010000081.1 coordinate 148, forward strand.
TTGACGCCCAGCAGGCAAGGCGAATTCTGGACAGGATTGTCGGCTATAAGCTGTCGCCGTTTTTGTGGAAAAAGGTGAAAAGCGGGCTTTCGGCGGGACGGGTTCAGTCCGTCGCCGTAAAGCTTATTGTTGACCGAGAAAACGAAATTCGTGCCTTTGTTCCCGAGGAATATTGGAGCGTTGACGCAAAGCTTGTCGCCGCTTCAAGCGCAAAGCCGTTTCCCGCAAAGCTTAGTGAGGCTGACGGCGAAAGGGTTAAAATCGGCAATAAGGAAGAAGCGGATTCGCTTTTACAGCGATTGGAAAAAGCTGATTTTATCGTTAAAAAAATAAAAAAATCAAAGCGGCAGAAAAAGCCATCTCCGCCGTTCACGACATCAACGCTTCAGCAGGAGGCGTCAAAACGGCTTGGCTTTCAGTCTAGGCGCACAATGAAGGCGGCGCAGGAGCTTTATGAGGGCATTGATATTCCCGATTTGGGCGCCGTGGGCTTGATTACCTATATGCGAACGGACTCTCTGCGCATTTCCGACGAGGCGAAAAAAGCGGCGGCGGATTTGATTAAATCAATGTTCGGCGAGGATTATCTTCCGCCGAAGCCACGTGAATATAAATCAAAAAAGAACGCTCAGGACGCACATGAGGCGGTTCGTCCGTCTATGCCGGAGCTTACGCCCGCAAGGGTTCGTGAAAGCCTAAGCTCTGACCAGTTCAAGCTTTATAAGCTTATTTGGGAACGCTTTATGGCGAGCCAGATGGAAAATGCCGTGCTTGATACCGTGTCGGTTGATATAGAGGCGGCGGGCTGTATATTCAAGGCGAGCGGCTATACGGTGAATTTTGACGGATTTACACGGCTTTATGAGGACTCAAAGGAGGACGGCGACGAAAACGGCGGGGCGCTTCCCAAGCTTGCGGAGGGCGAAAAGCTTAAGGTGAACGAGCTTTTGGGAAACCAGCACTTTACCCAGCCGCCGCCACGTTTTACAGAGGCTTCACTGATAAAGGAACTGGAAGAAAACGGAATAGGCAGACCTTCAACCTACGCACCAACGATTACCACTATTTTACAGCGAAATTATGTAGAGCGTGAAGCAAAACAGCTTAAGCCGACAAATTTAGGCGAAGCAATCACAGACCTTCTTGCCGAGCATTTTAAGTCTATTGTTGACGCTAAATTTACCGCAAAAATGGAGGACGAGCTTGACGAGGTGGAGCAGGGAAAACGTCAATGGGTTGACATTTTGCGGCGATTTTACGGCGACTTTTCCGCAACACTTGAAAAAGCGGAAACCGAAATGGAGGGCAAGCGTGTCAAGGTCCCCGACGAGGTGACTGACATTCCGTGCGAGCTTTGCGGCAAGCCTCTTGTCGTCAAAAGCGGCCCTTATGGAAAATTTTTGGGCTGTTCTGGCTTTCCCGAGTGCAAATTCACCAAAAGAATTGCCGAGGACACACCGGGTGCCTGCCCGAAATGCGGCAAGAAAATGGTTGCAAGAAAGTCCAAAAAAGGGAAAACCTACTATGCCTGTGAGGACTATCAAGAATGTAAATTTATGACTTGGGATATTCCTGTTTCTGAAAAATGTCCGCAATGCGGAGCGGCTTTGTTTAAAAAAAGCGGCAGAGATGGAAAGCTTGTTTGCCTCAAGGAGGGCTGTGGCTTTGAAAAATAATACCGCCGTTGTCGTCGGCGCAGGACTTGCCGGCTGTGAAGCGGCTTGGGCGCTTGCAAACCGAGGTGTTCGTGTTCGGCTTATTGAGATGAAACCGAAAAAGCGTACGCCCGCACACAGCTCCGATGGCTTTGCCGAGCTTGTTTGCTCGAATTCGCTTAAGGCGGCAAGACTTTCAAGCGCACCCGGAATGCTTAAAGAGGAAATGCGGCGGCTTGGTTCGATCATGATTGAGGCGGCTGACAGGACAAGCGTTCCTGCCGGAGGCGCTCTTGCCGTTAACAGAGAGCTTTTTTCGGATTATATAACTGAAAAAATTCGTTCGCACCCAAACATAGATGTTGTTGAGGAAGAATTAACCGTTTTTCCGGAAAATAACACTGTTATCGCAAGCGGGCCGTTGACCTCTGATGCACTTGCAAAGGCTATCAAACAAAGGTGCGGTGAGGGATTGAGCTTTTATGATGCGGCGGCACCGATTGTTTCTGCGGAAAGTATTAACATGGAAAAGGCTTTTTTTGCCACAAGATACGACAAGGGCGACCCCGATTATATCAACTGTCCGATGACACGAGATGAGTATGAAGGCTTTTATCAAGCGCTTGTCGGTGCGGAAACCGCCCCTCTCAAGGATTTCGACAAGCTTACTGTTTATGAGGGCTGTATGCCTGTCGAAGTGCTTGCAAAGCGTGGAATCGAAAGCGTCCGATATGGTTGTATGAAGCCTGTCGGGCTTATCGACCCTCACACGGGGAGGCGGCCTTATGCGGTTGTCCAGCTTCGCAAGGAGAATAACGACGGCACGCTTTACAATATCGTCGGTTTTCAGACAAATCTTAAATTCGGCGAGCAAAAAAGGGTTTTTTCTATGATTCCGGGGCTTGAAAATGCCGAATTCATGCGGTTTGGCGTCATGCACCGCAACACTTTTCTTGACAGCCCAAGGCTTCTTGACAGCACGCTTATGCTTAAAAACAGCGAAAATATTTTTTTTGCGGGGCAGATAACCGGCACCGAGGGCTATTGCGAAAGCGGTGCAGGCGGGATTATTGCCGGAATTAACCTTGCCCGAAAATTAACAGGGAATAAATGTTTGGTTTTTCCAAATACAACAATGATTGGTGCGCTTTTGGCTTATGTAAGCGATGAAAATATTACGAATTTTCAGCCCATGGGGGCAAATATGGGAATATTACCGCCGCTCGAAACGCAAATACGCGGCAAGGACGAACGCTATAAACGGCTTGCCGAGCGTGGTTTAGCGGATTTGGACGGCTTATTGAAAGGAGCGTCTTATGAAAATTGTAATTGACGGTTTTGGCGGCGACAACTCGCCTGATGAGGTGCTTAAGGGCTGTGCGAGGGCGGTTGCAGAGCTGGGAGTGGAAATTATTGTTACCGGCGATGAAAAAAAACTTAGGGAAGCCATCAAACGGCTTGAAATAAGCGAAAACGGCATTTCAATCGCACCCGCAAGAGGCATTATTGAAATTGCGGATAATCCGCTTGACATTCGTGGCTCTAAGGCGGACAGCTCTATGGGAATGGCTTTCAGGCTGCTTTCCGACGGCACTGCCGACGCTTTTGTAAGTGCGGGAAGCACGGCGGCGATCGTCGTCGGCGGCACTACAATCGCAAAGCGAATCAAAGGGATAAAACGTCCGTCGCTTGCGCCTATTATGCCGAGCGTTTCGGGCAATTACATACTTCTTGACGGCGGCGCAAATATTGAGTGCCGTCCCGAAATGCTGTATCAATTTGCCGTCATGGGAAGCTGCTATATGAATAGGATTATGGGCGTTGAGAGCCCTCGTGTCGGTCTTTTAAACGTCGGCACGGAGGACGAAAAGGGCAGAGAGCTTGAAATTGCCGCAAACGAGCTTTTGAGGAAGTCAAAGCTTAATTATGTCGGCAACACCGAGGGCAGAGAGGTGCCTTTGGGCGCTTGCGACGTTATAGTTACCGATGGATTTACAGGTAATATTTACCTTAAAACAGTTGAGGGCATGGGTAAATTTATGAAAATCACCCTCAAAGATATTTTTTCGGCTAATTTTGGGACAAAGCTTGCGGCGGCGATTGTTATGAATAAAATGAAATCTGTTCTTGCAAAAATGGACTATCGTAAGGTTGGCGGTTCGCCGCTTTTGGGCACGGCAAAGCCTGTTTTCAAAGCTCACGGAAGCTCTGATGCGCTTGCTTTTAAAAACGCAATCGGGCAGGCAAAAAGCTTTGTCGAACAAGATGTAATTGGAGAAATCACTAAATCGCTTGCTGAAAGCGGCGAAACCGAATAATGAAAAATGGAAGTGAGAAGATGATTGAAAAGCTTCAAAATACCATAAATTATCATTTTAATAACGAAAAACTGCTTAAAGAAGCGCTTACCCACTCAAGCTTCACTAACGGCAAAAGCCATAACTGTAACGAAAGGCTCGAGTTTTTGGGCGACAGCGTGCTTTCGGTTGTTGTATCCGAGCATTTGTTTAAAAATCTTGACAGTTTCCCAGAGGGGCAGCTTACAAAGCTTAGGGCGGCTCTTGTCTGTGAAAATTCATTATATAAATTTTCCCAAAAAATAAAGCTTGGTGATTATATTTATCTCGGAAAAGGCGAGGAATCAACAGGCGGCAGGACGAGGCGGTCTATACTTGCCGATGCTTTCGAGGCGGTTATTGCAGCGATTTTCCTTGACGGCGGAATTGCAAGTGCAAAGGAGTTCATCTTGCAATTTATGCCCTCTATTGATAAGCTTAAGAGTGGAAAGCTATTGATCGGTGATTATAAAACCCTGCTTCAGGAGATTATTCAGCAGAATCCCGAGGAAAAAATTTCCTATGAGCTTGCGTCGGAAACGGGTGCTGCGCATAATAAGGTTTTTGTGTCAAACGTGCTGCTAAACGGGCAGATAATCGGCTCTGGCGAAGGCTTGAGCAAAAAGGAAGCGGAACAGGCGGCGGCAAAGGAAGCGATTGAGTTGATGGGCTATGAAACGCACTAATATTTCTATTTTTATCCCGCACGCAGGCTGTCCGTATAAATGTTCGTTTTGCAATCAAACGGTCATAACTTCGTCTGGAGAGCTTCCAAGCGGTAAAGATGTAGCGAAAATTTTGCAAGAACAACGGACTAATCTTGCGAAAAAATCAATCTGCGCTGAAATTGCTTTTTTCGGCGGCAGCTTCACCGCCATTGATAGAAACTACATGACAGAGCTTATGGAAACGGCAAAATTTTATTGCAACAAGTACCCTGATGAGTATGTCGGAATCCGCTGTTCGACACGTCCTGATTGTATAGACGACGAAATTTTAACGCTTTTAAAAAATTACGGTATGACCACAATAGAGCTTGGCGCCCAAAGCATGGACGATGAGGTTTTGCTTAAAAATATGCGTGGGCATTGCGCAGGTGATATAGCCTTTGCTTCCCATTTTATAAGGGATTACGGCTTTTCTCTCGGGCTTCAGATGATGACAGGTTTGTACGGTGCGACTGTTGAAACTGATATGCAAACTGCAATTAAAATCACTGAATTAAAGCCTGATTTTGTGCGGATTTACCCAACCGTTATTTTGCCGAACACCTATCTTGGCAAGCTTTTTGACGAGGGGAAATATTCTTCGTTTTCGTTTGAAGAAACCGTCAGCTTGTGTGCTGAAATTATGGATTTATTCGAGAAAAATAATATTAAAATTGCAAGAGTCGGACTTCATGCAAGCGATTTTCTTGGGCAAAATATGCAAGGTGGAGTTTATCATCCTGCATTTCGTGAAATTTGCGAAAGCAGGCGATGGTTAAATCGCATTAACGATATGATTAAGCCGCTTGAGCCGGGTGAGTATGAAATTATGGCAAATTCTAGGTATATAAGCAGAATCGCCGGCTATAAACGCTCAAATATGGAAGAATATGAAAAGAAAGGCTTTCAAATTAAACTTAAAGCGACGCTTGACGAAGATGTGAAAATTATGGAAAGGGGTAAAGCTATTGTTTTTTAAAACGCTTGAAATACATGGGTTTAAATCCTTTCCTGATCGGACTGTGATTGATTTTGACCGCAGAATTACTGCTGTTGTCGGCAGCAACGGCAACGGCAAAAGCAATATAAGCGACGCTCTGCGCTGGGTTATGGGTGAGCAAGGTGCAAAAACCCTGCGGAGCGAAAAAATGGAGGACGTTATTTTTCACGGCACGACAGAGCGCAATCCCATGGGCTTTGCGAAGGTTTCGCTCACGCTTGACAACTCTGACGGCTTTCTTGACGGTCAAGCGGACGAGGTGGTAATAACTAGAAAGCTTTACAGAAGCGGGGACAGCGAATATCTGATAAACGGCGACAGGGTGAGGCTTAAGGATATTCAGGAATTGCTTATGGGAACGGGCCTTGGACGTGATGGCTATGCGATTGTCGGGCAGGGCAGGGTTTCGGAAATTGTCAACGCAAAAACCTCACAGCGGCGGGAAATTTTCGAAGAAGCAGCAGGAGTTTCGAAATTTTTGCACAAAAAGCAAGAGGCAGAAAAGCAGCTTGTTTCCTCCGAGGAAAACATTGCCAGACAGCAAGACATCGTTTCGGAGCTTGAGGCAAGAATCCCGACGCTTGAAAAACAGGTTGAAAAAGCAAAAATTTTCATTGAACTTTCAGAAAAACAGCGACGGCTTGAGATTTCTACGGGTATTCACAATCTTTCGAGGCTTGCGGACAGCCTTAATAAAATCTCTGACGAACGGCTCTTAAGCAGCGCAGAGTTTGATCACACTGATAAAGATATACAAAAACTGGAGAGTGCTTCGGAAGAGATTTCTTTAAAAAGAATTTCATTACAGTCAAAAATAGAAGATAAACGCAGAGGCGATTCACAAAAACGTGAAGAATTGAGTGCTGTTAAATCTGAAATTGCTGTTTGTGAGAATGATATTTTACATAAAAACGAAAGAATTTTGGCAATAAAGGAAGAAATTGAAAACAGGAAAAGGCTTGAACAGGAAAATATAAGCCAAGAAGAAAATATTGTCAAGGAAATTGCTGAAAAGCAAGCTGAAATTTTCAAAGCATCAGAGAAAATCACAGCAAAGGAAGCCGAGCTTTCAAGCTTTACGGAAACGCTTGAAACGGAGAATAAAGAGTTTCAAGCCCTTGATACAGAGCAATCCACGCTTTATATGCAGGAGGCCGAGTGCAAAATTTCACTGGCGCAGGCAGGCGAAATAGCTGAAAATGTAAATAATGATATAATAAGATTAAAAAGTGAAAAACAGATAACTGATGGTAAAACCGATGAGTATAAGGAGCTTTTAGTTTCTGAAAAATCTCGGATTTCAAAGCTGTCAGAGCTTTCAGATGAGCTGACAAATAAGCTTTCGGGCTATCGTCGGCTTTTCTCGGCAAGCGAGGAAAAGCTCAGCGAAACGGCGGCGAGGCTTGATGAAGTCAAGCGAGGTCATCTCCAAAAATCCCAGCGGCTTCAGATTTTGCAGGATGTCGAACGCAATATGGAGG